>JBDKUC010000354.1:0-15397 GCA_039679885.1 Thermoguttaceae bacterium
CGGCGTAATGCAACCCGCATGGGAAGGGGCTTACATCCGCCCGGGCCCGCTCCCGTAAGCTACTATTAACATAGGGGGGAGCCATTCTAGCTGCGGCGGTGGCTCACTTTCCGTTCCATCCTTGCCGATGGCGTGCCCGCGCAACCATGAAACCGTCACTGAAGTCCGATCCAGCCGATACGCCCGTAGCAGTCACGGCTTTTGGGGCGGAATCGCCGTGGCGCACGTCCGTGCCGGATTGCTCCAATCCGGCGCCGACCGATAGCGGACTGTCGCGCGCCTGGCGGGTCTTTTTGCCAACGGTGGCGATCCTTTCGGCCGTGCTGGGTGTCACGGTTGCCATCACGGCCCGTTCCGGCGGGCGCCCTTGGCCCATCGCGGCCTTCGGGCTGGGATTCACGTCGCTCTTGGCCGCCTACTTTCTCTCCATCGCGGACCGCGTTGCCGCGGTGCGCCGACTCGTCGCCATCCGCACCCAGCAGTGGTGCGAAAGCCATCGGCAACTGCAAGAGGCGCAGCAGTTGGCCCATCTGGGCAGTTGGGAATGGGACTTTGCGACGGGCACGATCGTCTGGTCGGACGAGGAGTATCGACTGTTGGGTTTCCCCCAGGACAGCACGCCGTCGATCAACGCGGTGTTCGAGCGGGTGCATCCCGACGACCGGCCAGGCGTCCTGCGCCCCATCCGCCGCGCTCTCGTCCAGGGACCGTGCGATTTCAACCATCGCATCGTGCTTCCGGACGGGACGATCCGTTTCCTCCATGAGCTGGGTCTCGTCACCTTCGACGACTCGGGAAAACCCTGCCGCATGACTGGCACGACGCAAGATGTCACGGCGGTGTGGCGCGTCGAACAAGCGCTCCGAGAGAACGAAGAAAAGCTCCGCATGTTGACGGCCAACCTGCCCGGCGCCATCTACCAGTTTTACGCCCGCCCCAACGGCGAAATGGGGCTCTACCACGTCGACGGCCTCTTCCGGGACATGCTCGGTTCGGACGTTCCGCCCGCCGAACGCTATCAACGGTTCGTCGACGGAATCGATGCTCGCGATCGGCAACGATTGATCGACACCACGATGAAAGCGGTGGTCAACGTCGAGCCATGGAATTTCGAGGGACGGTTCGTCAAGGCGTCCGGAGAGACAATCTGGTTTCGCGGCATGTCCGCTCCGACCAAGCACGCCGACGAGATCGTCTTCAATGGCATCCTGTTGGATATCGATCAACGCAAGCGGACCGAAGAGGCCCTCGCACGAAGCGAGGAACGCTATCGGAGCCTCTTCCACCAATCGCCGATCGCCCTGCGCGAAGACGACTGCAGCGAGATCAAGGCTTGGATCGATCGCCTCCGGGCCGACGGCGTCCAGGACTTCCCTGAATACATCCGCAGCCATTCCGACATCGTCCGGCAGTATGCTCGTAAGGTCAACGTCCTAGATCTCAATCAGGCGATGCTCGATCTGCACGGGGCCGCCTCGAAAGAGGAGTTTATCGCCGGCCTACCCGATATTGTTGCCGAAGAAAGCTACGAGGCGTTCTGCGACGCCCTGGCTTGGATCGCCGAGGGAAGAACCACCTTCGACCGAGAAACGCCGATTCGGACGCTACGGGGCGAAGAGAGACAAATTCTGCTGCGTTGGGCCGCCGCCCCCGGCTGCGAGCAATCGCTCGCCCGCGTCTACATCTCGCAAATCGACATCACGGATCGCCGCCGCGCGGAAAGGGAACTACAGAACTACGCCGACGCGCTGCGGGCGACCAACGTTGCGCTGGAAAAGAGCAGCGTGCTGGCCGACGCCGCGAACCGCGCCAAGAGCGAGTTCTTGGCCAACATGAGCCACGAGATCCGCACTCCCATGACGGCCATCCTCGGCTATGCCGACCTCCTGGCCGAGAGCGGCCGCGAGCCGGCCTTGGCCGAAGCCGCCGACACAATTCGCCGCAACGGATGTCATCTGCTCGATATCATCAACAACATCCTCGACATTTCGAAGATTGAAGCGGGCAAACTCGAGGTCGAGCCGATCGCATGCTCGCCGAGCACCATCGTGAGCGAGGTCGCCTCGCTCATGCGTCTCCGCGCCGAGGCCAAGCGGCTGAGCCTCTCCGTGGAATTCGACGGCCCGATCCCCGAGACGATCCACACCGACCCCGTCCGCTTGCGGCAGATCCTCATCAACTTGATCGGCAACGCCGTTAAGTTCACCGAAGCCGGCGGCGTCCGAGTCGTGGCCAGGCTGCGCCATGCGGCCGCCTGCCCGCCGCTGTTGCAGTTTGACGTCATCGACACGGGCATCGGCATGACGCCGCAGCAAGTCGGGCAGCTCTTCGAGCCGTTCATGCAGGCAGATACCTCGACGAGCCGGCGATTCGGCGGCAGCGGACTCGGTCTGACCATCAGCAAACGCCTCGCCGAGTTGCTCGGCGGCGATATCCGAGTGGAAAGCACGCCCGCCCGCGGCACGACGTTCTCGGCGACAATCAACCCGGGGCCGCTGAACGACGCTCCGCCGCACCTTGAACCCAGTCAGGCCAAACCGCTGGCGGACGAGCCCGCAACATGCCGCCGGCAGCCCCCGCCTCATCTCGATGGCCGGGTGTTGCTGGTCGAAGACGGCCCCGACAATCAACGCCTCATCGCCTTGATTCTCCGCACCGCGGGCGCCGAGGTCACCGTGGCCGCAAACGGCCAGGAGGCGATTGCGGACGTCTTGGCCGCCGCATCCGCGGATGGCAACCGTCCACACGCCGCCTTCGACGTCATCCTGATGGACATGCAGATGCCCGTCCTCGACGGCTACGCGGCGACGGCGCAACTCCGGTCGTGGGGCTATCGCGGACCGATCATCGCGTTGACGGCTCACGCGATGACTCAGGATCGCCAGAAATGCCTCGATGCAGGGTGCGACGACTACCTGGCGAAGCCGATCGATCGCCAAAAGATACTCGATGTCGTCCGCCACTACATGCCGCGGCCCGCCGCGCCGGCGACATCTCTGCCATCAACGGCCGCGGAATGCACCGCCATTCCGGCCGAGAGCCCCGGCGGCTAGTCCGCCACCAGCCACTGGTGCTTCCATAACGGGTTGCCGCATTTCGGGCATTGCTTGCCAACCTTGAGCGGCTGACCTTTGCAGACGCGGCAATCCTCGATCGCCGCCAATTCAGCAACCTGTTCCCTTCGCAACGCGGCAGCCCGAGCCACTACGCCGAACGCCGCCGCCGTCGCAATCTGCACCGAAAGCGGAAACAGCGTGAACAACACCAACGGCGCTTGCCGCGATTCGGGCAAAACCCGGGCCAGAACGTCGGTGAACGCCAGCAGCCGCTCGCGCGGCGACTTGCCAGCGTACTCAACTAGCCGCGATTGCGCCGCGGCGTCGACGACCAGCTCCCCTAACAACAGCCGGGCGAGCCACTGCATGTACCAGTCGTCGTCCGGCTTGACAATCCCTAGCGCGGCGGCGGCGGCTCGCGACTCGACGACCACAAAGAGGATCGTCTCCGTCTTCGCCTCCAGTTGCGTCTTCAACTCCGAAAGCGGCATCAGCATCGAATCCTTGCCCACAAACCGCTGCACGTCGCCGTGCAGCCGGGAATAGAGCAAGTCCTGCAGCAGCGTCATCCCGTCCTTCAGCGCGGTGGCCACCGCTGCGCCATCGTGCCGCCCGGTGCGATGATCGAATTCACTCGCCGCTTCGGCGGCCTCCCGTCGTTCCTTTTGCATGTCACGCCCCACAACCGGTGAACCCTCACCGGAGTATACCTCAGGAGCCGGTGCGGTGGCAACTCAGGGGCCGCGTCACAATGACAGAAAGAAAAACCCCGCCACGGAGCCAGAGTCCACGGAGAGACAATCAAAAGGAGTCCTGCAAAGGCGCGAAGCCGCAAAGAAGGGCCGTCGTCTTGCTTTACTTTCCCCCACTTTTCCCCCAACTCCTTTCCACGCCTCCGCGCCTCCGCGTGAGCCTTTGCTTTATCTTTCCCCCACTCTTTTCCGCGCCTCCGCGCCTCCGCGTGAGCCTTTGCTTTATCTTTCCCCCCACTCTTTTCCGCGTCTCCGCGCCTCCGCGTGAGCCTCCAATGTTCGGTCCCTCGGTCGTGTTTCAATCCAGGGGAGATCCCCTTCCGCAACGTCGCCAATGCGATCCGTTTTTCTCGGGTTTGCCGTTAACCGACGCCCGCGCCCCGGTAGAATTCATTGTTCGGCGGCCGTCGTTTCGCCCATCGCTTGCCACTGGCTGACGAGGACTTTTTGGAATGAACGCTACACTCTCACAACGGTATAAGGCCCGCCTGCTCGAGATGCGCACTCGCCTGGTCCCGGCGGTGCAACACATCGAGGAGTCGATCCGCGAGGACGTCCGCTCCGCAGGCGAGTTGTCGAACGCCCCGACACACCAAGCGTCCGAGGACGACGAGGGCGTCGACGAGAACATCGCGCTCGCCGAAAACCAAGAGACGCTCCTTGAAGAGGTCGAAGCCGCATTGGCCCGCATCGCTGACGGCGACTACGGCCGTTGTCAGCAGTGCGGGCGGGCAATCAGCGCTGAACGCCTGGGGGCTCTGCCGTCGACGCCCTATTGCGTGCAATGCGCGCCGAAGGAATGACCAATCGCATTTGCCGAAGACAGCGCCCAGGGCGTTGGCCCTGAACATTCGCTGACCAGCGTGGTGGACCGCCGGCCGTTGCTGCGACTGCCCCAAAAGCCGCCCTGCGTTCTCCGAAACGGCGGCGCCCTACTTCATCGCTTCGGCCGCGGCCCCGCGGACGACAGGCGGCGCGGCATCGTAGTTGCACCATTGCTCCGGTTGGCAACGCCTAACCACCGTCACCGGAGTCCTGTCATGAAAATGAAAGACCTTCATTCGCTTTTTGTCCACGAACTCAAGGACCTTTACAGCGCCGAAAAACAGCTCACCAAGGCGCTGCCCAAAATGGCAAAGGCCGCCAACAACGAGGAACTGCGTCAGGCGTTTGAGCAACACCTGAAGGAGACCGAGTCGCAATTGCACCGCCTCGATAAGGTGTTCGAGGAGCTGGACGTCGCTCCCCGCGGGCCGAAGTGCGCCGCGATGGAAGGGATGATCGAGGACGCCAGCACGCTGCTCGAAGAGGACGTGGAGCCGCATGTCCGCGACGCCGCGTTGATTTGCGCGGCCCAGCGGGTCGAGCACTACGAAATCGCCGGCTACGGTTGCGTCCATGCGTTGGCCCAGCAACTCGGCAAGAACGAGCTGGCCTCGTCGTTGCAGGAAACGTTGGACGAAGAGAAGAAGACCAACGAAAAGCTCAACGAGTTGGCCCTCGGCCAGGTGAACGAAGAGGCAATGGCGACCGCCGGACGCGAGTGGTAGCGCCCCGGGCGGCGTTCCTATGGCCCTTGACACTTCTTCACACCGGAGCCCCCATGAACCATCGTTCATTGATGCGGGCCCTTGGCGCTCTCGGCGCGGCGATTGCCGTGCGCGCGGCGGTCCGGGCGGCCCGCTCCTACAGCTTTCACGGCAAGATCGCGCTGGTCACGGGCGGATCGCGAGGCCTGGGGCTCCTCATCGCCCGCGAGTTGGCTCGGCAGGGCGCGCAAGTGGCCATCTGCGGCCGCGACGACGAGGCGTTGCAGCGGGCCACCGCCCAGGCTCGCGCCGACGGCCAGGAACTCTCGCCCTTCACATGCGACTTGACCCGCCGCGATCGCGTCGAGCAAATGGTCGAGACGCTGATCGGCCGATCGGGCCGGATCGATGTCCTGGTGAACAACGCAGGCATCATCCAGGTCGGCCCGGTTCAGGAGATGACCCTGGCCGATTATGAGCAGGCGATGGCCGTCCACCTCTGGGGACCGCTGTACGCGATCAACGCCGTGCTTCCGCAAATGCTCGCCCGGCGCCAAGGGCGGATCGTCAACGTCTCCTCGATCGGCGGCAAGATCAGCGTTCCCCATCTGCTCCCCTACTGCGCGAGCAAGTTCGCGTTGGTGGGTCTCTCCGAGGGGCTCCACGCCGAGCTTGCCAAAGACGGCGTGCTGGTCACGACCGTGTGCCCCGGGCTGATGCGGACGGGCAGCCCTCGCCACGCGTTGTTCAAAGGGCGTCACCGCCTCGAGTACGCTTGGTTCGCCCTGTCCGACTCGCTGCCGCTGGTCTCGATCGACGCGCGGCGCGCCGCACGGCGAATTGTGGCCGCATGCCGCCGCGGCGACGCCGAGGTGATGGTCTCCGGCGCGGCGAGGGCAGCCAGCGCGGTCCACGGCCTGTTCCCCGGCGCGACGTCGCGCGCCCTGGCGTTGGCGGACCGGTTGCTGCCTGGCCCCGGAGGCGTTGGCGGGCAAGCGGTCGCCGGCCGCGACAGCCGGCCCCGTTGGCTGCCGTCGCTATTGACGCGGCTCACCGATCGCGCCGCCGAGGAGAACAACGAGATTTCGTGACGGCGCGACCGACCGGCCCACGCAGGCACGGCATTTGCATCCATGCCCTACGGCGCAGGGCTGTTCCTCCACTCGATCCCCAATGGCGCTCTTCCATGTGGCGCAACGCCTGGAGGATGGTGAAAGACACGGTCGGCGGCTTTGGCCGAGATGACCTGATGACCAAGGCCGCGGCGCTGGCGCTCTACACCGCGTTGGGCCTCGCGCCGATCGTCCTGCTCATCTTGGCCGTCACCGCATGGCTGGGCCCCGCCACGCAACAGGCCGTCATCGGGCAGATCGACTCCGTGGTCGGCAGCCAAGCGGCAAAGAGCGTGGCCGAAGTCGTCAAAAGCACAAAACAAGAGCAGCAGCGTCAGGCGTCCGGCAGCCTCTCGGCCATCATCGGCCTGATCGCCGTCTTGATTTCCACAAGCGGCATTTTCGCGCAGCTCCAAGCCTCGCTCAACGACATCTGGGGCGTCAAGCCCAACCCGCGCGCCGGCTGGTGGCGCTGGCTCCGCGCGAGGCTGCTCTCCGTCGGCACGCTCCTGTCAGTGCTTTTCTTGATGCTCGTCTCGCTGCTCCTGAGCGCAGGAATCGCGCTGCTGTTCGCGCAGGCGAAGCCTCTCTGGAACATCGTGAGCTTAATCGTGTCGTTCGCCGTCTACGTCGTTCTCTTTGCGCTGATTTTCAAAGTCCTTCCCGACGCGAAGATGCGATGGCGCGACGTCTGGGTCGGCGCGGCGATCACTGCCGTGCTCTTCGCCATTGGCAAGCATCTGATCGGCCTCTATCTCAGTCATAGCGCGGTGGCCAGCAGCTACGGCGCCGCCGGTTCACTGCTGGCCTTGATCGTTTGGGTCTACTATTCGGCCATCATCGTCTTTGTGGGCGCGGAGGCGGCCCAGGCGTTCGCGCGGCGTTTCGGCGCAGGGATCGAGGCCGGCGAGTACGCCGTGCCAAAGAACGGCCAGGACGCCGAGCGTGCGCACCCGCATTCCGATTGACGCCAAGGTGCAGCGTATAGGGCGAGCCCGCGAATCCGGCTCGCAGGAGGAAAGCCGATGCCGATGTCGGAACCACCCGCCGAGCCCCCTCGCCCGGAACCTGCCGAGCAAGCGGTCATTCGGGCAGAGACTCGCGATTCCACGACGCATTACTGGATCGGGCTGCTCCTGCTCGTTGCGTTGATTCTGCTGCTTTTCCTCGTTCCCCACATCGCCGAGCGAATCGCGTTCGCCATCGCCCGGGGCCAGGAGCGGGCGAGGGCCGAAATCGCCAAGAAGGAGCTCGCCGCGATTCCGGCCGCCGGAAACCGCTACGCCGCAGTCGCCAAGATCGTCGAACCCAGCGTCGTCGGAATCCAAACGACCGTCCACGTCGATTCCCCCTTCGGCGAAATCGGCGTTTTCGGCGGCGAGCTCGAGGCCACCGCCCAGGGCTCCGGCGTCATCGTCGATCAGGCCGGATACGTTCTGACCAACGCCCACGTCATCAGCCAGGCCGCGCAGGGAGGCGTGACCGTTCAACTGAGCGACGGCCGCACGATCCGCCACGCAACGATTGTCGGCGTCGATCCAGCGACGGATTTGGCCGTGCTCAAGATCGACGCCAAGAACCTGGTCGCCGCCAAATGGGGAGACAGCGACGCACTCCAGGTCGGCGATCCGGCGCTGGCAATCGGCGCCCCTTACGGCCTCACCGAGACGGTCACCGCAGGCATCATCAGCGCCAAGAATCGCCGAATCGGTGTCGAACATGTCCGGTATGAGGACGTCCTGCAGACCGATGCGGCGGTGAATCCTGGAAACAGCGGCGGCCCTCTGGTGAACATGAACGCGGAGGTCGTCGGCATCAACACGGCAATCGTCGGCCATGCGTACCAAGGCATCGGCTTCGCCATCCCCAGCGATTTGGCCAAGAAGGTCTACGCGCTGCTAAGGACCACCGGCATTTCTCGCGGCAGCATCGGCGTCGGCGCCCAGGATCTGACGCCGAGCCTCAGCGAGAAATTCGGCCGCAAGGACACTCGTGGCGCACTGATCGCGAGCGTCGTGCCCGATTCGGCCGCCTCACAGGCCGGCCTCAAGCCCGGCGACATCGTCGTCGCGTGGAACAACCAACGAATCGTCAACGCCACCGATCTCCGAATCGCCGTCGCTCGATCGAAACCCGGCGACAAGGCCCGCGTCACCTTCTTTCGCGACGGGCGGAAACGCGAAGCCAGCGTGACGGTCGGGCAACGGACCGGTATGGCAGCCCACTAATCCGGCCGACGGAGCACGCCGTCCTCGTTACGGCTTCCTCCCGAAAAGCCCCGCCGCGGCCCTTTCGAGGAACTTGGCCTTTGCGGTCGCCTTGACCTGGCCGTCCTGGATCAGCTCGGCCGCCAACTCGTGAATCTGTTCGGAAGAGGAGATCAGCCTCGCCCGCACGGCCGCCGGCTTGCCCGTCGCCACGGAATGCCGGAAGCGGATGTTGAGCTCGAACGTCACCGCCGCGTAACCGTGGGCGAACAGACAGTTCGTCATGGCCGCGTCGAGCAGCGCCGAGACGATGCCGCCATGCACGGTGGCCGGGTAGCCCTGGAACCGCTCATCGCAAGCGAACGAGCCCTCGACGCCGCCCTCGGCGTCAAAGTGAAACACGACGCCCAGCCCCTGCGGATTGTCGGGCGAACACACGACGCACTTCGGATGCTGCTCGTCGCGAAACCGTTGATATTCAGCATAGTCCATTGCACGTCCCCACGCGTCTCGTTTGCCGCAGCAGCCAGCATTATACGGATTCCCGTCGGCGTTCGTAGTCCCGCCTTTAGGCGGAAAGTGACCGGCTAAAGCCGGAACTACGAACGACTTGCTGTTCTTCTAAGGCGACTGCCGTCCGACTCGGCGCGAGACGCCAGTCGCGCCGGCTTCACGTCGCCGTGGGCGGCCGGGTGAGCGGCTCGGCCCCTTCGGCCGCCGCCGCCGCGCCCGGGCGACGCCGGTGGGCGATCATCCGCAGGGCCAGATAGACCACCGGCACAATTCCCCCCACGATGAACACCACGTCGCCTGGCAACCGAAGCCACTCCAGCGTGCGAATCGATGCCTGCTGAAAAAACGCGGGTTCCCGGGCCGCCCAATAGCCATGCCCCACGGCGTAATAGAACTGAAGGGCCCCGATCGGCGCCAGATTGACGAACACCATCCAGGCCAGACCCAGATTGAGCGACCAGAACGAGAGCCGCATCGCCGCCTCCGTCTTCCGGTCGGCGGGCAGGAAATACCGGGCGACAAACATGAAGAAGCCGATGGCCAGCATCCCATAAACGCCCATCATCGCCCCGTGCGCGTGATTCGCAGTGAATTGCGTGCCGATCTCGTAATAGCTGATGACCGGCAGGTTGATCAGGAAGCCGAACACGCCGGCCCCGAGAAAGTTCCAGAAGCCGACGGCCACCAGGAACATGACGGCCCACTTGTGCGGAAACCGTTGGCTTGAGGCGTCGAGCACGCTGGTCGTCGGGTCGCCACCGCCCAAACGCATGAACCGCCACGCCTCGAACGTCAGCAGCAGCAGCGGAATGACCTCCATCGCTGAGAAGAACGCGCCGAGCGAAAGGTACGCGGCCGATGCGCCGCTGAAGTACGCGTGGTGCATCGTGCCGATGACGCCGCCGAGGGAATAGAGAATCACGTCGAGGTAGACGATCCGCGTCGCCGTCGTGGTGCGCACGACGCCGAGAAGCACGAAGATGTAGGCCACCATGATCGTGGTGAACAACTCCAAGAAGTCCTCGACCCACAGATGCACCACCCAGAAGCGCCAGAAGTCCATCACGGTGAAGTTCGGCCGGGAGCCGAAGGCTAGCCCCGCCGCGTAGAACAGCGGAATCGACAACGCGCTATAGACGAACAGGTAGGGCAAGTTGCCCGGGTGCTCGCCGCGGAGCCGCGGCCACATGCCCCGCACGACAATCACCAGCCACAGGACCATGCCGATGACGAGCAGGATCTGCCACAGCCGGCCCAGGTCGAGATACTCCCAACCCTGATTGCCGATCCACCAGAACCAGCTCCCGCGCGGCATGAAGCCTCGGATGCTCGCGGCTTCGCCAACCAGGCTGCCGACGACAACAAGCACCAGCGCGGCAAACAGCCCGACGGCCAGCTTATCCTGATGCCGCGGCTCGCGGCCGGCGATCATCGGCGCGATGAAAATGCCCATCGCCAGAAAACTCGTGGCCACAAAGAACAACGCGAGTTGCAAGTGCCAAGTCCGCGTGAGATTGTACGGGAGCCACCGTGCAATGTCGAAGCCGTAGAACCCGGCCGGCTCGACGTGATAGTGAGCGTTCGCTCCACCCAGCAGCCCTTGGGCAAGGAACAACCCGGCAACGACCAAGAAGTACCAGGCCACGGCCTGCTGCGCGGAGGTCAACCGCACCAATCCCGGCGGGCGGAACTCCAGCCGAGGTTGCCCGGCGTCTCGCTCGTTCGCCTGCCAGCCAAGCCAGTCGTAGCGGCCGATGGCGAACAGCACCAGGCCGGAGCCGCCCAGCAGCGCGATCAGGCTCAGCCCGCTCCAAAGAAACGCGTCGGGCGTCAACGTGTTTCCCACTAGCGTCTCCGGCGGCCAGTTGTTCGAGTAGGAATAGCGTGCGCCGGGCCGTGCCGCGCTGGCCGCCCAAGAAGCCCACGCAAAGTAGGCCGTCAACTGCCGCACCTCGCCCGAATCGCGAATCTCCGGCGGCTTGAGCGTCCTCGCCTTCGTCCCGCCCCGCGCGGAAAAGTAATCGGTGTAGAAGCCAACGAGCCGCTCGAAGGCGCGCGCTTGGCCCTCGCTGAGCGTCAACGTGTCCGTGTCCGCCCGATAGGCGTTTCGCTTCGCCTCCCGCTCGATGCGCGCCCAGACCTCCGGCGATGGCTCGGCGCCGCCCGCGTAGAACGCCGCCATCTCCTCGACCGAGCGATGCAGGTATTGGGCCGTGAAGTCCGGGCCCAGGTACGCCCCGTGGCCGAAGAGCGTCCCGTACTGCATCAGCCCGTACTTCTGGAAGACCTGCTGGCCCGCAAACACGTCCTCGCCCGTGAAAACCACGCCGCCGTCCGGCGCAACCACCCGACCTGGAATCGGCGGGCAGACGGTGTAGATGCGGTAGGCCAGGTAGCCCAGCACGCCGAACCCGATCGCGAAGGTAAGAACCGCGACCTGGAACCATAAGGTCGAGATCACCATCTTGCTGCTGCGATCGCTCATCATGCCACCTCGGTGCGATCATGCCTCGCGGCGTGCCGTGCCCACCAGATTGATAGGAAACGCGACCTAGCCCCGCGTCCCGTTTTCAGAGCAATTGCCGCGCCGTTTGGCACGGAAACGACGCGCGACGAGCGAGTCCCGGCCGGACGCTTTCGCTCCCCCAGTTGTCCAGCATCAGTGCATAACGCTGAGCGTCACACCTGACTCGCCAACGAAAAAAGGACTCACGCCAGATCGACGTAAGTCCTTATGTGGTGATCTTTTCGGGGAACGAGAATTGAACCTACACCGTATTACTGGGAGCAGGCTGGCGGACAAGCATTTGCCTTGATTACAAAGGTACTTCGCATCCGAGTTGCCAGCCGTTGTCTGACCATGCACTAAAACATGTGATAATCCCCGCGACATGCAAGGGCCATGGGCACACAGCCCGCGGGCCGTGGATGCCAGCCCTCTTTACGGGCCGCCCGCCACCTAGTATAGTCAGCCCGAATCGTGCGGAGGGCGTTCTGGACTCCTTCGGTCTTGCCACGGAGCAGCGCGGATGGATAACGCTCGAAAACAGCCAGCTTCTGCAAGAGAGCCTGCCAGAGGATCGCAGGCCAAGAGTGATCCTATCGATTTGTGGCCGAAAAAGCTGCCGCCAGAAACGATCATTCTTGGATTTACTGGATCACTGGGCAGCGGTTGCACTTTCTTGTCAGAGGAAGTTGCAAGGCTGCAAGATTTTCTGCATTATGAGCTATCCACGCCAATCAGGGACCAGGCGAAAGCCGAAAAGGATGATTCGTATCTGAACAAACAAAGGATCGGAAACAGACTTCGGCAGGAAGGTGGTCTGGAGGCTCTGGCCGTTAAAGCCATCAAGCACGCTGACGAGACCTGGGAAGGCCACCCCTACAAGGGGTTGATTCTGTCCGGCATTCGGAACATGGGAGAGGTCCGCCTCTTACGGCAGTTTCCCAACTTCTTTCTTTTTTCCATTCACGCAGGTCGGGCTACTCGCCTGGAGAGGCTGACAACAGCCGGAAAGGTGACGAATGACGCCCAATTTGACGAGATTGACCGACACGATTCGGAGGAAAAATTCTCGCATGGCCAGCAGGTGAAGCGATGTAATTATGCCGCTGACGTTATCTTCAACAATGACGATAAGATACCGTCCACTGCGCCAGAGCGCAAGGAGCAGTTCGTGAGGGAGAAGTTCGTTCAGAAGTACGTCTCCCTAATACAGCGCCTTTTGCGTGGTGAGCCCACGCACGAGTATCTTCCGTCAGTCAACGAGGCGTTTATGACCTTGGCCTACTGCGAAAGTACGCGGTCTGCCTGCCTCAAAAGGAAGGTAGGTGCCATCATCGCACTTATTCGGAAGGGCCACAATCCAGACCGCGAGTATGGTACCGTCATTGCATCAGGACACAATGACGTGCCTGACGGTCAGGAACCCTGCGTCTTCGCCCGCGGCATCGAGGGGTGCTACCGCGACAAGCTACAAGAAAGATACGCGAAACAACTGAAGCACTGTCCAGGATGCGGGTCGTTAATCAACAAACAAAGCACCTGTGCGAATTGTCAAGCAGAAATTAGTGAGTTCGTGAAGTCCTGTCCATCGTGCGGGAAAGACCCCGAGATCGAGTGCCTTTGCTCGAATTCGAACTGCGAATATCATAGTAGCGACCTGTACTCCCTATTCGTTCCTGGTAGCAGTTCGAGTACGGGCAAGCTCCTGGATATGTGCCGTGCACTGCATGGTGAAGAGAACGCGATAATCAGCTTGGCTAGGAACGGGTGTCGGCTCACCGACGATGCTGTTCTCTTTACCACGACGTTCCCATGTAACCTTTGTGCGAACAAGATTGCGGAAGTCGGGATTAAGAAGGTCGTGTATGCGGAACCGTACCCGATGCCAGAAGCAGTTGATACTCTAAAGCGTCGGGAAGTCGAAGTGGAGAAGTTCGAGGGCGTGAAAAGTTCGGCGTTCTTTCGTCTTTACCAATGACTAAAGCAGGAGGCTGAGCGATGGATTCGCAATCAACGGAGAGACGCGACCTACGGCCGGTCAAAAGCCACCAAGTCAAAATCCAAGCGATGTCAGCCCAGCAAATCATTTCCAGTTCAGGAAACACCAACATCCTGCAAGGTCGGACGATCCGACTGAACGTCTTCGTGACCAAGAAATCCTAGCGATTCCAGTGATTCCTTGCTCAACGATAGAGTGACCCCTGACTCCAGGTCGCGTCCGGCACTTCAACTCAGGGCCGGCACTAATGGATGTTGATCGACTCGCGCCAAGCCAGTCAGCAACGAGAGCGCGCTCAACAAATGAGGGCCTGCAGCAAAGGCCGCAAGCCCTCTGTGGGGTGTTGTGCAGTGCGGGAAACAGGACTTGAACCTGCACGGTATTGCTACCACTAGGCCCTCAACCTAGCGCGTCTGCCAATTCCGCCATTCCCGCGGCTCACTACAGTCTACTTGGATGGGGCTGGCCGTCAAGCCTACCGGCGCTTGAGCACGAGAATCGATCGATCGCCCGTCGACGCCCCTCCGGTGTGGGCTTCCAGAGCGGCCTGGACCACGGAAACCAACTCTTCGGCCGTCAGCTCGAGCTTGCCCTGCATGGCGGCGGCCAAGCCAGTCTCGCCGAAGGGGCGTCCTTGGGCGTCCTGCGCGTCGCGAACGCTGTCGGTGCAGATGAGGATCGCCTCGCCCGGCTGCAACTCGCACTCGTGATGCTGGAACGCGGCCTCGGGCCCTTCGCCCAGCCCGACCGACGCCCGACTGAGCGATTGCCACCCCTCCGGCGAGAAGCGAAGGATCGACGGCCATCCGGCCGACGCCCAGCCGACCCGGCCGGTAGCGGTCTCGACCAGTCCAAGCAGCAGCGAGGCGTGTCGATCGCCAGCCGATCCGGTCCAGAGCGTCCGGTTGATCTGCTGAAGGAGAGGTTCCGGCTCGCGATGATAGCCGGCGTGGGCGCGGAGAGCGGTCTTCGCGGCGTTGGCCGTCCAGGCACCGGCGAGCCCGTCCTCGGCCGCGCGGCCCGCGGCGATGGCCATCAAGCCGTCCGGCAGCGAGAACCAATCGTGCAATGCCCCGCCAACCTGACCGGCCTGCGCGGTGTCGCCGGCCAGATCCCAGTCGTCCAACATCGGCGCAATCGTCGGCAACTCGTTGCGCTGCCTCCGTTCCGCCGCGGCGATTTGCTTTTGCAGCCGCGCGCCGTCGAGCCCCACGTCCATGAGCACCTCGCGCTCGAGGTCGGCGGCCAGCCGGCCGGCCACGACTTCGAGAACGTTCGTCTGTCGGGGGCTGAAGTCCCGTTTTTCGCTCGAAAAGACCCAAAGCGTGCCCAACAGGGTCGTCGGGGAAGAAACGGGGATGCAAACCCCTGCCGCAAAGCCCTCCGGCATGTTCCAAGCAACGGCGTCGTCCTCATCCAGAACGACCGCATGCCCCAGCATCGCTTCCAGATCTGCCAGCGCGCCGGCCAACGATCTGGCGGGCGCGATCAGCCGATTGAACGGAAGTCCCCATGTGCTTCGGACTTTCAGTTCGGTCGTGGCCTCGTCGAGCAGATAGAGCGCGGCCGCGTCCGCCTCGACCGCTTCGACGCCGGCCCGCAACACGGCTTCGAGTCGCTCGGCCAGATGTTTCTCGCCCTCGCGGTGCGGCGTCACGGGGACGCCGGCCGCCAGTTCGGCCTCGCGACGCCGCAGCGCGTCGCGAGTCTCGATCAGCTCGTC
>JBDKUC010000124.1:0-2601 GCA_039679885.1 Thermoguttaceae bacterium
GGATCTTTGCGGAGCCGTTGACTGTAGGCGAGCCACCGGCGGAAAGGCTTCAGGCGTTCCTGCTCGGCGAACTCGGCCAAATGGCCCGGGCGGACGGGGAACGAGGCAGCATCGGCCTGGCCGCGAGTTGCCCGAAGGCCGTGACCCTCCGCATCCCTGGCGACGCGAACCGACTGGCCGGCGACAAGCCGGATCGGACGCTTCGCGGTTGCTTTTTGGGCGTTCGACTCGTGCGGGGCCACGTCGACGCGGCCTTCAAAGACGGACGATCGCGTTGCGCCGGCGGCATCGACTTCAACGCCGAACTCCGTGCCGAGATCGGTCACCGTGGCCGTCGGAGTGCGGATGGTGAAGAGGGGAGAGGGGATTGGGGATTGGGGCCTTCGGACTTCGGATTTTGCGACTCGCGCCACCAGCTTGCCGCGAGAGAGGAAGCCGCCGCGGTCCGAGTCGACCTCATAGGCGCACGGGCCCTGCAAGAGGACCGTTGCGCCCGAGTCGTACGCGATCTCCAGGAACCCGGAGTCGAGGGCAAACGTCTGGCCGCGGGCGACCGGTCCGTTGCGGTCATGGGCGGCGTTGGCCGAGCGTCCGAGGCGGCAATTGGCCATGTCGCTGATTCGGCCCACCTTTGCCGGCTTCGGCGCGTCGCGATGGACGATCTGCGGTTGATTGAAGTCGGCCTTGGGGCTTGGGGACATCCGATAGAACCAGGCGGCGACGATCGCCGCGCCCACGACGACCGTGGCGGCCACGTAGGAGAGGAGCCAGCCGCGGAGCGAGGAGTGCGGCGTGGCAAACGGATCGGCGGAGTCTGCGAGCAGGGTCGGAACCGACGGCTCGGGAGTCGGGACGGACGCCCCGAACTCGTCGGCGGCTTCACTGGTTTCACTGGGCACTGAAGTGCCCAGCCCTCGAAAGACTTGATGCAGTGCGTCACGGGCGGAGCGGGCCGGCAATCCGAACCGTAGATCGGCAAGGAGCCTCGCATACTCGACATACTGTCGCAGGAGCGTTGGGTCTTTGCATACGAGCTCATCGAGCCTCGCAACGCCCTCGGCGGAGATCGAGCCGTCCTCGATCGCCCAGAGGAGGTCGTTCAGTTCGTCATGTGGTCGCCGGGGCTCGATCATGACGTGCGATCCTTGGACATCGTCCGTTTGATGCAATCGAACAGGCGGTCGTGGATGCGGCGAACGGCGCGATAGACGTAGTGGACGTTCCGCCCGACCTGCCGGGCGACCTCTTTGGCCGAGACGCCCTGGCGATGAAAGCGGTCGAGCAACTGGCGGTCGCGCTGGCTGAGCTTTTCGCGACAACCTCGCAGGGCCTCGGTTCGGGCATCCAGCGTATCGGACATCACAATCACTTCCTCGCTCACCAAGTCGAGGAACTCGGGGCTGAACAACCGCGGCGAGCGGGCTTGCCGGTCGCGGAGTTTCAGCACTTTGTAGTAAGCGATGCGGCACGCCCAGGCGCGGAAGTCGGCGCCGGGCCGATACTGATCGAGCTTTTGCCACAGCGTGACGCTGGTTTCCTGAAACACCTCATCGGCGTCGGCTGAGGAAGGCACCAGGGCGCGGACATGGCCGTAGATGGCGCGGGCATGCTGCTCGAACAGGGTCGAGAACCGCTCCCTTGTCGTCGCGTTGGAAGGTGTCGATGGCGGCAAGCGATGGATCATGAGAGACTGCCCCTTGGCCGTTTCGCACTATTAAATCCGGCTCGTGGCGAAGGATTTGCACATTTCGGCGCAACTCGCACGGCGACCAGGACTTGCGAAACCGGTCCCGGCGGGATCATTATGGGGCAAACTCGCGCGGCTGTCGCCCCCCACATGGTTGCGCTGCGGAATTCGCTACAGCAGTTCGTCTTGATCCGGATCGCCGGGAGAAGGTACATTGCCGCCTTCTCGGATGCGAATTGGCGATCCGGTGCAACAGGAGGTTGCCGAGATGAGGATGGACCCGCAGCCGCACGATGTGCGCGATCTCGTTCTTCGTACCTTTGAATACTTCGACGTGGTGCTCGACAGCCCTTGGGACCTCGACGAGACGATTGTGATCGACGAGGGCCGGTATTCGGCCAGGACGTACCGAGCCGACGGCTGCATGGCGATGTGGTTGGTCGACATCGGCATCGTGCAGTTTTATGACGCCGAAGGGAACATGCTCCGCACGGTGAATCTCTGGGAAGAGCTCGAGCCGGAATGCATGGCGGCATAGTCGCTATGGACCGCCGTGCCGGCGGCCGCTAAACGGGCGGGCATGGGGGAAGGGCAGGCATGCTTGCTGTCTCGCTGCGCTCGCTTAGCAAGCATGGCACCCGGCGCTCGCTTAGCAAGCATGACGCCCGGCTCGCGATACTACTGTAAGTCTCTCGAAATTGACGGCACTCATGAGCTTGTCTCCGAATAGCTGACCAAGATATTCAGCTGCTATGACCTCGGCGGCGAGATTCGGAGGCTGGGTGGCACGTCCCTGAGCTTGCGAAGGGCGTGTCGGCAGGGCCTGTACGGATTTTTGCGTCAATGAGATCGGTCGCGACGATAAGCGCGGCAAAGGGGCAGTCCCTGTCGGCAGTCACACGCCCTTCGCCGGA
>JBDKUC010000011.1:0-2685 GCA_039679885.1 Thermoguttaceae bacterium
GGTCCGCGCACTGACTAGATTGCCGTCGACTACGCACGGTTCGTCGACGAAGATGCCGCCGCAGACTTCCAGGTCGAAGCGGCACTTGGGCACCGTGGCCATGCGCCGGCCTTTGACACAGCCGGCATAGGCGGGGACCTCCACGCCATGGCACACGCTGGCGATCGGTTTTCCGGCCTCGAAGAAGTGGCGCGTGATCCGCACAAGAGCTTCGTCGTAGCGGATATACTCGGGGGCCCGGCCGCCGCTGAAGAAGATTCCGCAATACTCTTCAGGGTTCACGTCGCAAAAGGCGATATCGGCCTCAATCGTGTAGCCTTCCCACTCCTTGGTAATCGTCCAGCCTGGTTTTACTTCGTGCATGACCAGTTGGTAGCGACGCTTTTCGGGAGCCGCCACCACGGGAATGAAACCGTCTTCTTGCAGGCGGTAGTAGGGGTATAACGTGTCGACGGTCTCCGTGGCGTCGCCAACGATGATCAAAACTCGGTTCATGGGAACATGGCTCATGGTGAAAGCACGCAGACGTTGTTGGTTGGCCGGGCCGTTTGGTTCGTATCTCCCCAGCCCGGCATACGATCCTTATTGTACTCCCAGTCGCCGGTCAGTTCATTCAGGTTTTTCGCTATTCGTGTTCAGAATCTCCGTTAGGGCCCGCGGGTTTGACGCAGGTTCTGAAACGGAATGAACACGAAGTTGATTGACGCCAAAGGCGGGGAAGTGGGAAAATTTACTCGTCATTGCAGGTTTTCCGTTGACACAAGGAGAAACAGCCCATGGCACAGCGAGAGTCGAAAGGGTTTACCCTGGTGGAGCTGTTGGTGGTGATTGCAATTATTGGCATCCTCATTGCCCTCTTGTTGCCGGCCGTTCAGGCGGCGCGCGAGGCGGCACGCCGCACGCAATGCAACAACAATCTGAAGCAGATTGGGCTGGCGTTGCACAATTATCACGACACGTTCGGGGTGTTTCCCCCGGGGTGCATCAGTTCCGGCACTAATCCGCCCAACGGCGGCAATGCCGTTAGTGGCTGGGTGTTCATCCTGCCGTTCATGGAAATGGAGAATCTTCACCGTCTATGGGATTTCCGCTATTCGTACGACGCTGCGGAGAATAATGCGGCGAAGAAAGTGCCCGTGGACGGATACTTCTGCCCGTCGAAGCCTCGTCCGGAGAAAGCAAGTTCCTCCGTGGCGTACGGCGACTATGCGCTGAGTGCCGGGACCGGTCACACCAATTCTGGATCCGTCTACTATCGAAAAGGGATGTTCAGCCAGAATTCGGTCTGCCGCTTTGGCGATATTCTCGACGGAACGAGCAACACGATTGCCGTGGGCGAGAAGCGAACCGTTCAGTCCACCTCGCTTGTGAGTCCCCAGTACCGCTGGGGTTGGCATTCGACCCGAAACATGTGCTATCCCGTGAATATCGACGTCGTTCCCAATGCAACATTCACCTTCTACCTGGACAATGGCACGACCGTTTCCGGGACCAGTGCTGCATGGAACGACTATTGGGCCAATTTTGGCAGCGACCATCCCGGAGGTGTGCAATTCCTGGCGGCCGACGGCTCCGTGCATTTCGTGAGCGAGACCATCGAATTCTCCCTCTACCAGCACCTCGGGGATAAGGCCGATGGCAACGTAGCTGCTTTGCCGTAAGGCGCGTACTAGACCCGAGACTGTCCTTGCTCACCACGCCTTGGCCTCAGCGTCTTCAGATGGAGGTGTGTTCATGCAGGAATTCGTGGTTGGAACGAGGCGTCGTGTGAAAACGCAAGACCGACTCAGCCCTGGCGTATGGCCACTCATGGTCGTGGCTGCGAGTCTGTTCGTCGCGGCCGCCATCGGTTGCCGTTCTGCGGACGACGAAATCCCGGAAGCAACCGCTCACGTGTCGGGAACCATCGCGATTGGCGGCAAGCCGGTAGGGCGGGGGGCCGTCTGCTTCTACTCGCTCGAAACGGGCGCCACCACGCAAGGCTCGCTGGACAAGAGTGGGAAATTCGCGTTCGAGAGCCCCGTCTCTCCGGGAAAATACATCGTCTATCTCGGCGGCGTGTCCAGAATTCCGGAAAAATACCTCAGCGAGACGTCCAGCGACTATACGGTTACTCTTGGGGCCGGCTCGAATGACTTGACGATCGACTTGAAATAGACGACGCCCGGAGGTCAGCGTTTCTGTGGCCCGCGAGTCGCCGCGCGAAACTCGCCAGGCGTTTGGCCGAAGCGGCGTTTGAAGGCCTCGGCCATGTACTGGGGGTAGTTGAATCCGACCTTTCCGGCGATCGCCGCCAGCGAAAGCTCGGTCTCGCTCAAGAGTTCCCGCACGCGGTTGAACTGCACGCGGGCGATCTCGGCGGCCGGCGTGCGGCCCAGCACGTTGCGCATCTGCCGCTCGAGCGAACTGCGGGAGACGAGCACCGCGCGGAGCACGTCGTCGACCGTGATCCCGTCGCAGGCATGCTCGCGGATGAATCGCACGGCCGCGGCCAGGTCCTGGTTCTCCAGGGCCACGACGTCGGACGATTGGCGCGTGACGATCCCTAGCGGCTTGACCAACATCGGCTCTTTCGGCACCGGTTCGCCGGCCATCAGGCGGGCCAGCATCGCGGCCGCCTGGTAGCCGATCTGTTCGCCGTTGAACTGGACGCTCGACAAGGGCGGCGTGGACATCGCACAGAGC
>JBDKUC010000142.1:0-20359 GCA_039679885.1 Thermoguttaceae bacterium
GTCGGCGGCATCGAGCGGGTCTACGAGCTTGGCCGCGTGTATCGCAACGAAGGCATCGACGCCCGGCACAACCCTGAGTTCACGATGCTCGAGGTCTATCAGGCCTATGGCAACTACGAGACGATGATGGACCTGACGGAGGCCGCCATCGTCGACGCCATCGGCGCGATGAACGGTGGCTCTCACCCCCTGCCACTCGTGTTGCCCTGGGGCGACAAGCAGATTGACTTCACACCTCCGTTCGCCCGAAAGACCTACGACGAACTGTTTGCCGAGCATACGGGCCTCGCGCCGGACGACGCGGGGGGCATCGCCAAGCTGGCCGAGCAGATGGGCTTCAACACGGTCGGCAAGCACCCGGACGTCGTGAAGAGCTTCGTGTTCGAGGAGAAGGTCGAGGACGCCCTGGTCGGGCCGATTTTTGTGACCGACTATCCGGCGAGCATCTGCCCGCTGACGAAGCGGAAGGCCTCGAACCCGGCCATCGCGGAGCGGTTCGAGTTGTTCATCCACGGGATGGAATTGGCCAACGCGTACACGGAGTTGAACGACCCCGATTTGCAGGAAGAGCTGTTCACCAAGCAGCTCGAAGGCCTGCCTGATGAGGAGTCGATGGCCAAGATGGACCACGACTTCATTCGTGCGTTGAGGCACGGCATGCCCCCGGCCGGCGGACTGGGGATCGGCATCGACCGGCTCGTGATGTTGCTGACCAACTCGCAGTCGATTCGCGACGTGATTCTGTTCCCACTTCTGCGACCAGAAGTGGAAGGAAATCCGAAATCCGAAATCCAAAACCCGAAGGACGAATGACCGGAAAGCGAGAACGTGGCGACAGTGTCGCTTCGCGTGTTTCGAATTTCGGGCTTCGGACTTCGAGCTTCCTTCGTCCTTCGAGCTTCGGCATTTATGTACAAACTGTTGCTCTGCTGGCGCTACCTCCGCACCCGCTACATCGCCCTGGCGTCGATCATCAGCGTCATGCTGGGCGTGGCGACGATGATTGTCGTCAACAGCGTCATGCAGGGCTTTGGGCAGGAGATGCAGGATCGAATCCACTCGATGTATTCCGACCTGATCTTTCGCAGCGTGACGCTGGACGGCATGGCCGACCCCGAGCGGCACGAGGCGCAAATTCGCAAGGTGGCCGGCGACCAGATCGAGGGCATGTCGCCGATCGTGATGACCGAGGCGATCTTGAACTTCCAGTCGCACGGCATGTCGATCGTCCGCCAAGTCAGTCTGGTGGGCATCGACGAGAAGACGCAGAGCCTCGTGAGCGGGTTCGGCCGGTACTTGCAGCATCCGGCGAACCGCGATCCGGCGACCATCACCTTCGACCTCCGCAGAGGCGGCTACGACACGCGTGACCGTCAGTCCGGCCCCGAGGCGCCCGAGCGGAAAGACATGAGGGACGCCGGCTGGGTGAATCGAGAGCGAATGGCGCGAGAGTCCGAATTCCGGCAGGAGTATGAGAACCGCCGAAAGAAGCCCGTCGCCGCCCCGGCCGACGATCCATTCGGCAAGCGCGCTGATCCGTTTGCCCCACGCGGCATCCCGGGCGGCGGTGCGGGAACCGTCTTCGATAGGGCCACGCAGCAGAATACAGGCATCGTGCTGGGCATCGCTCTGGCATGCTTCCGAACGTCCGACGGTCAGGATCGCTTCAGCATCCTGCCCGGCGACGATGTGAAGCTCACCTTTCCGACCAACGGCCAACCGCCCAAGGCCGTGAGCGACGACTTCACGGTCGTCGACTTTTATGAGAGCAAGATGGCGGAGGCGGACGGCAAGATGGTTTTCGTGCCGATTCGCAAGCTGCAAGAGCTTCGCGGCATGATCGATCCGAGCACCGGCGTCGGCTTCGTGAACGCCATCCAGATCAAGCTCAAGCCGGGCGTGGATGGCGATGCCGTCCGCAACAAGCTGCAAGCGGCCTTCCCCTGCGACCGATACTCGGTCTGCACTTGGCGCGACATGCAGAGCAACCTGCTCAACGCCGTCGAGATGGAGATCACGGTGCTCAATATCCTGCTGTTCTTCATCATCGCCGTGGCCGGGTTCGGCATCCTGGCCATCTTCTACATGATCGTCGTCGAGAAGACTCGCGACATCGGCATCCTGAAGTCGCTCGGCGCTTCACGCCGCGGCGTGATGGGCATCTTTTTGGGCTACGGCCTCTCGCTCGGCCTGGTCGGCTCTGGCGTCGGCATGGTGGCCGGGCTGCTCTTCGTCCGCTACATCAACGAAATCGCCGGGCTCGTCGGCTGGCTCCGCGGCCGGCCAGTCTTCGACCCGTCGGTCTATTACTTCTACAAGATTCCGGCCGTCGTGATGCCGGAAACAGTATTCTGGGTCGTCGTTGGAGCATTGATGATTGCGGTGGCGGCGAGCATTTTGCCCGCCCGCCGCGCTGCCCGACTCCATCCGGTGGAGGCCCTTCGCTATGAGTAAGAGCGCCGCGTCAGACCGTTTGGCCGCCGCCGGTACGGCGGTCGTCACGACCGCCGGGGCCGACGTGCCGTCGGCCGCTAAACGTCCCCACTTCGCGTTCGGCCTGTCGTCGCCCGCCCCGAGCCACGAACCCCGAACCCCGAGCCCGAACCATCTTCTAACGATCGACCTCCACAAGAGCTATCGCAAGGGGGCGACGGAAGTGCCGGTCCTGCGCGGCGTGAGCTTGAGCGCGCGGACGGGCGAGTTCCTGGCCATCGTGGGCCAGAGCGGCTGCGGCAAGAGCACGCTCTTGCACCTGCTCGGCACGCTTGACGTGCCCGACCGCGGCGAAATCTACTGCAACGGCCGCCGGATCGACAACCTGCCCGCCGCCGGCCGCGACGCGCTTCGCAATCGTCAGTTCGGCATGATCTTCCAGTTCTACCACCTGCTGCCCGAGCTAACGACGCTGGAGAACGTGCTGTCGCCGTTGATGATCGCCGAAGGGGTCTGGACGTTTCTGCGAAACCGCCGAAGCCACCGACGCCGAGCGGAAGAACTGCTCGAATTGGTTGGATTGAGCCACCGGCTGAAGCACCTGCCCCGGGAGCTATCGGGCGGCGAAATGCAGCGGGCCGCCATCGCCCGGGCCCTGATCGCCGAGCCCAATCTCCTGCTGGCCGACGAGCCGACCGGCAACCTCGATCAGGCCACCGGCGTGGAAATCATCCGCATTCTGCGGGACTTGAACCGTGAGCGGAACCTCACTATAGTGATGGTCACGCACGATCTTTCCATCGCCGACCAGGCCGACCGCATCGTCCGCTTGGCCAATGGAAGAATCGTGGAATAGGGTCGAGAGGCGGGAGACGGGGGACGAGAGAAGCAGTCCGCCGCAAACTTCCACCGCCCCCAGCCCCTAGTCCCTAGCCCCTAACCCCTCGCCACCATGTCCCTGAAGATTTACATCGACGGCAAACTGTACGACAAGGAAGAAGCGAAAATCAGCGTTTACGACCACGGCCTGCTCTATGGCGACGGCGTATTCGAGGGCATTCGCTGTTACAGCGGCAAAGTGTTCCGCCTGACCGAGCACCTCGATCGGCTCTGGGACTCGGCCAAGGCCATCTCGCTGACGATTCCGATCAGCAAGGAGGAGATGGGCAAGGCGGTGGTCGACACGCTGGCCGTGAACAACATCAAGGATGGCTACATTCGGCTGGTGGTCACCCGCGGCGTCGGCTCGCTGGGCCTCGACCCGAACAAGGCCGCCCGCCCGTCGATCATCATCATCACCGACTCGATCGCCCTGTATCCGTCCGAGTGGTACGAGAAGGGGCTGGAGATCATCACCTCGAGCGTGATGCGGATGCCGCCGGCCGCGTTGAGCCCGCGCGTCAAGTCGCTGAACTACCTGAACAACATCCTGGCCAAGATCGAAGCCGCGCACGCCGGCTGCATCGAGGCCGTGATGCTCAACCAGAACGGCGAACTGACCGAATGCAGCGGTGACAACATCTTCCTCATCCGGAAGGGGAAGCTCTACACACCGGGCCCCGACGCGGGCATCTTGGAGGGCGTCACCCGCAACGCCATCATCGAGCTGGCCGAGCAGATGGGGATCGAGGTCCACCAGATTCCGCTGACGAAGTATGACGCCCACGTGGCCGACGAGTGCTTCCTGACGGGCTCCGGCGCCGAGCTGATTCCGGTCGTCAAGATCGACGGCCGCGTGATCGGCGACGGCACGCCTGGCCCGGTCACGAAGAAGCTCATCGCCCGCTTCCACAAGCTGGTCCGCGAGTAGGCCGGCGAAGCGAATCAGCAAACGACGACCACCGGTCGCGCAAAGCCGCGACCGGTGGTCGCGTTAGTTTGGCACGGTCCAGCCGCGCGTATAGCGGAAGAGAGACTTCTTTTCCCGGCTTACCGTTATGGCACGGTATTCGACCGTTTCCCGGCTCTTCGCGCCGACGAGCGGCTTTTGCATGATCGGTTCGTCGGAAAGAGTTAACCAGAGTCTCACGTTCGGAATGTCGGCCACTTCAACATATCCGGCCGTCTGGTCTTCATACCATTCCTGATCCCACTTGTCGGTTTCCGAGTTGGTATGTTCCGCGGAGATCTTCCACGCGTTCGCCTTGCTGGGATCCGTCGTCAAAACAAGCCGCGGACTGCTGGCAACATCGGCCACCGAGAGAAATGTCTCACGGCTGTCAGTTCCGCGGCCACCGACCTCGAAACAAAGCTTTGCGGCGCCTTTCGGCTTGTCCTGGTCATTGTGGCCGAACCAGGTGATTTCGTAAATGTTGGAGATGAGCCGTGGCCCAGCCCAAGCCTGTCTTGCAACGTTCGCCCCTTGTCCAACGCGGACATAAAGAAGACCGGCGCCAGGATCAATCTGTATCGTCTGTAGCCCCTTGAATCGATCTCCCACAGGCGGCGCATCTTCGGGAACAAGGGAAAGCCGCTCCCACCATCTGCCGCGTGTGGCCCTGCTATCGTGGAGACGCGGTGTAGAATCCTTGACATTGCGTGCCGGTGCCGCTGGCATCGCCTTTTGTTCGAGCTCGGTTAGCCCTCGGAGCGTCACAACCACCGAGTCGTCTTTCAGCAGGTCCAAGTAGAACTCATTCGGCTCAACTCCCTCCAGAAAGGCGATGCGACGAGGCTTCTTGAGGACTTCCGCCAGCGCCTTCTCATCAAGCATCCGGCCTCCGATGTATACGCGATACTGCCCCACGGGACGAGTCTCCGTTGCCACCTTCGTCTGGTAGCGGCGAACCTTATACTTCGTCGTCTCGGTTTTGACAATCCACTTGTCTCCCTCTTCGACCTGATAAGTCTTTGTTTTAATGTGGGACTCCCACACTGGTGTCGACTCGGTGTAGCGCACTTCGATGCTGCGGTCATCACGTAGAACGGCAATCCCGAACCTTGGAGCCGGGCTGCTCGGCGGCGTGTCAACCGGCACCGATGGCTCCGAAGCAATCGCCGTATTCAGCAAGAGGAAGCAGCAGACTAGCTGAGCTCTCATTTCATTACTCCCATCCTTTGTCGTGCTTGGAACGGTTACCCTGAACCATCGTCACCGTGCTTCGCATTCTACTCTTCGCCAATGGGGTTTCAAGTAACCGGCCTCGGAGAAGTCCCTTTGCGAGACTACTCGGGCGGCGGGCCAAGCCGGCATGAACAGGAGGAAACAGAGAGAACAGAGATGCGCTAATCTCCCTCCGTTTTCTCTGCGCCCTCCTGTTCCCGTCTTGGTTGCGGATACGCGGCGCTATGAAGAGGTGCGAACGCTGGCGCCTTCCTCGATCGACCTAGTACTTGCGACGTCGACCCACTCTACGGTGAGAATTGCGAAGCTAGACCCGTGTTGTCCTCAAAGCCCGGCGGATCGCCGGGCGTGCGCCGACTTTGTTCCTCTCCATTGCGGCTTCCTATAGAATAGGCCTCTGGCGCGTCCCGACGATCTGCACGCCGGGGCCATGGTTCAAGGAGGCCGTCTGTGAGAATCTGGTATTCGATCGCCGCCATCTGCTGCTGGTTGTTCAGCTTCTCCGCGTTATCGGCTGCGGACCGGTCGACCAAGGACGTCTCGATCGCGATCGATCTCTCGGGGGTGGTCAATACGATGCGCGGGGGCATCGGCGCGTCGTGGCACGCGATCGAGCAGCCGATCCCCTACTCGAACATACCGCACCCGGTCTTCGGCAATCTGAGCCACGGCGGCAGCGGCTGGGGCGGCTATCCGCCGGCCGATGACGAGGCGGCCTGGGGGCAGATCGATCGCCACGCCCGATGGCTGGGCCTCGACTGGAACCGCGTCGAGGTCGAGCAGCGAATTTATGAGCCGGAGCGCGACCGGTTCCATTGGGACAACGCGGAGATGCGTATCCTCTACCGCATTCTCGACTGGTGCGAGGCGAACCGCGCCGACGTCTTCCTGCAGCAGATGTGGGCGAACGTTCGCTGGAACACGTTCCCCGAGTGGCGCGACGATGCGGCTGCCCGCGTGCATAGCGCGCCGCTCTCGACCGAGGACTTTGCTGAAGGGCTCGCGACGTTCGTCGAGCATCTGGTGAAGCGAAAGGGCTATACGTGCATTCGGTGGATCTGCGTCAGCAACGAGCCCAACGGATGGTGGAAGCGGTATCCGAACGTCGCGGTCCCCATGCGGCCTGCGCTGGCGGCGGTCCGCAAGGCGCTCGATGTCCGAGGGATCCGCATTCCGCTTTCGGGCCCTGACACGGTCGGCGGTGTGCCGCTGCTGCCGCCGCGAATCGGCGAGGCCGTGCCCGTCTTGCTCCCCGAGCGGTTCGACTTCGGCGACCTTCTGGGGGCCTACGACTTTCACACCTACAACGAGACGTTCGACTGGCTCGGTAAGACGAACTACATGTCCTGGGCCGATAAGAACACGGCGGACTGGGCCGTCTATGCTCACCGGCAAGGCAAGCCGCTGTTCATGTCGGAGCTTGGCACAATGGACAACGGCTATGGCGAGGACAGCCCAGCGCCGGGCAGCTATCGCTCGGCCTTGCAGGATGTGGAACTGATTGTACGCCGCATCGCCGCCGGCGCCGACGGATTCAACCGCTGGAGCTTCATCAACCGCGGGGACCTCGATGGCCAGTGGCAGTTTATCGACACGTGGGATCGGAAGAAGAAAGAACTGCTCGAAAGGTACACGCCGCATCCAAACACCTACTTCCTGCTGGGGCTCGTTTCACGTTTCACGGCGAAACACTCGGACGTGTTTCGCTGCCAGATCGACGGCGGGCGGATCGGCCGCTACCAGCGCGTTTTCGCCACCGCGCTCCGCAGCCCCAAGGGAAACGTCACGGTGCTTGCGGTCAATGACAGCCCGACGCCGTTTGACGCGACGATTTCACTTCGCGGGCTCGCGCGGAATTGCCAACTCCACCGCTATACCGTGAATGAGTCGCAGCTGGATCGAGCGGACTTGACGATCGCGCCAACGTCGGCGTTTCCGCTGACGGCGGCCGCGCCCCAGTTGGAGGACCGCCTTGCACCGATGAGCGTAACGGTCTACTCCAGCTACATGTTGCGTCATTCGGATGACGGCATCATGGCGGAGTGACGCGGCGGAAGGTGGCTTGGCGACTCCGGTTGACCTAGGCCGCTATCGCGTCACTTCAGGCGTCATCTGCCCGGCCACTCGCGGGACGCCTCTCGCCCGGAAACGCCTGCAACGGCATGGCGGCGAAGGGGCAATCCGACGTACAATGGGCGTGTCGAGCGAGTCGATCCATCGCTCGTCGACGATTTCAATGCTGCGAATCCTGCCGCGCGCAGGTCGGTGATACGGAGACTCACCTTTGACAACTCCATGCGCTGATATGGTTGCCTGTGCGTCCAACGTCGCGGGAAGAGGAGCCAACGAACGGCTCTCGTCAACTTGGCGGCGGGTGGCGAGCCGGCCGGCCCTCTTGCTGGCGGCCATCACCATCGGCATCGTTGCCGTGCTGTGGGGAGTGCTGGACAACCTTTGGCCGGGCAAGCCCGCTGCGGGCTCGGCGCTCACGCTCGAAAAGATCCCCTTCGACGGCGCGCAGGCGTATGAGTATCTCAAGCAACTCTGCGCGATTGGCCCGCGGCCCAGCGGTTCGGCCGGCATGGAAAAGCAGCAACGGCTGCTGGCGGAGCACTTTCAGAAGCTTGGCGGAACCGTCGAGTTCCAAAAGTTCCGCGCACAGGACCCGCGAGACGGCACCTGGGCGCCGATGGCCAATTTGATCGTCCGCTGGCATCCGCAGAGCAAGGAGCGAATCTTGCTTTGTGCGCATTACGACACGCTTCCGTTCCCGCTCCAGGACCGGATCAACCCGCGAGGCACGTTTGTCGGCGCTAACGACAACGCCAGCGGCGTCGCGCTGCTGATGGAGCTCGGCCGCGACATGCCGAAGTTGTCCGGGAAGTACGGCGTCGATTTCGTCTTCCTCGACGCCGAGGAATATGTCTTTGCGCGGTTTGGGCGTCGAGACCCGATGTATCTGGGCGCCGAGTTCTTTGCGCAACAGTATGCCAAGGAACAGGCCGGCCGGCCGCAGTTTCGCTACCGTTGGGGCGTGCTGCTCGACATGGTCGGGGCCGAGAACGCAAAGTTCCCGATCGAAGGAAACAGCGCCTCGTGGCGTGACGCGCGGCCGCTGCTCAACGAAATCTGGAGCACGGCCACGCTGCTCGGCGTGCGAGACTTCGTCTCCAAAAAGGGCGAGGAGATCGAGGACGACCACCTGGTCCTGCACAACCTGGGCGGAATCTCCTGCATCGACGTCATCCAGCCGCTGTCGGATTATCGCCCGTGGCACACCCAGGAGGATACGGCCGAGCGGTGTTCCGCGCTGACGTTGGCCAAGGTCGGTTGGGTGATGCGAGAATGGCTCCGCTCGGCCAAGTGATCCGATCCGCGCAGCGGCCGCCAGTCGTTGCGTTATGCTAAAGCATAACCTACAGCCCTTCGGCATTCCCATGGAACTACTCACGCTCGTCGTCGTCTCGACGGCCATGCTCCTTGTGGCCTCGGTGATGCTGTGGTCGCACGTTCGCGATTGGCGAATCTTCCAGCAGGCGGGGCTCGATGCCGAGGAGCTGGACTATCGCCGCCGGCAGTTCCGCCGCCGGATGCAGACCAGCGCCATGCTCGGCCTGCTCGCCATCGCGTTGCCCGTCGGCATCGGGCTAACCATATGGCTCCGCTCGGGCTGGTTCTTTCTGTTCTTCTGCCTGGGGATGATCCTGGCCGTTTGCTGGGTCATCCTGCTGGCGATCGTCGACATCTGCGCGACGAGGCGCCACTTCGGCCGAGTGCACGACCAACATCTGCTCGAGAAGCTCAAACTCGAGGCCGAGCGTCGACGGCGCGAAGCAGCCGCGAAGAGCGACCGAAACAGCGATGGCGACTCGCTCCAATCGCCATAACGGAACAGGCGGCGATAGAGCGGTAGGACGATCTTCCCAGTCCGTCCCGATACTGGACTGGCAAGTCCGCATTTCTCACCAAGGCGTAGGGTGGGTCAAGCAAACCAAGGCGGTGGTGGGGCTTCCGTCGCGGCAACTCGTTCTGCAAATCGACAGAGTGCAAATCACCGTTGATTGGTTTGCGAAGCCCCACCATGTGCCTGCGACGTCGACCCACCCTACGGTGCTGGACGGACTAGGAAGTCCGTCCTACGGCGGTTGAGCAACCTGTTCTATGACGACGGCCTGGGCGGCCCCGATTACAGCGCCTGCCCCAGTTCCTCGAACACGGCGTCGACGCCCACGGCCGACCCCAACAGGGTCTTCGAGTCGCCGTCCAGGGACGTCGCCGCGGCGTCGCTCAGGGCGGCCGTCAGCAATTGCATGTACCGCTGGTTGTCGACGGGCGTAATCAGTTGCAGTGCGCTTGGACCGATGACGACGTTGCTGCCGACCAACACCGCATCCGTGGCGTTCACACGGCCGTCACGGTTGTAGTCGTAACGGTTGGTGACATCAACGCGGGGCGAAACCTGGACGTGAGACCCCACGGCAACCGCGTCCGTTGCATTGACCCAGGCGTTGGCGGTCGAATCGCCCGATTCACCGATCGCATTGCCGAAATAGAAGACGTCGGGCGAGGAGAGGGCCGTGTCCGCCGTGGCGAGGACCTTCACCTGGAGCCACTGCTTCTGGATCGCGTTGTCCGCCCAAATGAGCGTCACGCGGATCGACCCGTTCGGCAGCGTCCGCCAGGTGACGCCGGGGGTGGGCGCGGCGGTCCAGGAGCTCGGATCGTTGACGTTGCCGACCTTGAACTGGAAGTCGGAGGCCGTGATGGGCCCAGCCACGCCGACGATGTCCACCATGACGCCGTTGATGCCGCGGCTGTAACTCGTGTAGTTGGCGAACGACGCCTTCAGCCCAGGCAGCAGCGCCGACTTGTCGGTCGCGATCGCGCTGTCGTCCAGCGTATTGGCGGCCGTGGTGTAGCCGTCGTAGTACGAGTTGTTGTAGAAGACGTAGCGGCCGGTGATTGAAGCGACATCGTCGTTCCGGATCGTGCCGGGGGCGCTCGCTGTCGTGATGATGGCGTCGGAGGATGCCCCCGACAAGGTGACGACAAAACTCTCATCCGGCTCGACGAGCGTGTCGCCGCTCACGTTGATGGTGATCGTCTGGCTCGTCTCTCCCGCGGCGAACGTGACAGTGCCGCTCGGGAGCGTTCCCCCAAAATCGGCGGCGTCCGCCGGATTCGTCCCGCTGCCGGTCACCGCGTATTGGACCGTCGTGGCGCCGGTGGTCAATCCGGTGCGGGTGACGGTGAACGTGAACGGCGTCGTGCCACTGCTGCCTTCCGACTTCGCGGCACTGGTGGCGGCAATGGCCAAGCCATCCTGCGCGACCGTCAGTTGCATCGTCTTGGTCTTGGTGTTCTGCGGGGCTCCGGAGTCGGTGACCGTGACCGGGAACGTGAACGTTCCGGCGGTCGTCGGCGTGCCGCTGAGCACGCCCGACGAGCTTAAGGACAATCCCGGCGGCGGACTGCGCATCAACGTCGAGGTGTTCGCGGCGATGCTCGTGTCGCTGTCGTAGGTGGAAAGCGTGTAATGGGTGCTGTCCCCCTTCGAGATGCCGACCGTGGGCGTCAGGTTGGTCAGTGCGCCGCCCGAATCGCCGGTGCCATAATCGAACCGAATGTCACCGTTGGCGAATAACACGACCTCGAAGTTGACGACGTGGCTCGTGTTCCAGACGTGAGCCGCCCAACGGATTCCGACAAAATAGGAAGTGCTGGTGACGTAGATGTCGTCGCTCGAATAGGATGACGTATCCAGGTCGTCCCACAGCGGCGCAATGCAGGCGTTCGACTCCAACGCCGCGTCGGAGTTTGACGCGGAATGCGACGGCATGGCGGTGAAATTCAAGAAACCATTGCTGCAGACGTAGACCGAGTTGTACTTGTTTCCGTAGTAGCTGAACGCCCAGGGAAGCGACAGGGTCCAATACGCGTCGTCGGCCTTCCACCCCATCGCGGTTCCGCCGCCCAACCAGCTTGTCCCGGGGTTCGTCTCCGTATAGTCGGGCATGGTCGACGACCAGGTGTATGCGGGCACGCCGCCAGCCGCGGCGAGCGAGACGCTGTACGATTGCATGGCGATGGCCGTCGGCAAGGTCGTCGAGGTGATGGCCAACGGCGCGGCAACGCTCGCGGTCGCGGTGGGTGTTGCGGTATGTCCAGTCCCGTCGTTCGCGTCGTGATAGGTGGCCGTGACGGTCGCGCCCGTTCCGACTTGCACGGTGCCGTCGCCGGTAACCGCGGCGCCCGGGGCCGTAGGAATCGCGCCCTGGAAAATGCCGCCGCCCAGGGCCGAGAGCGAGATCAGCTCATCGTCGCCCGTCGAAGTGGTGATCTCGACCGTCGCGGTCGAAAGCGAGCTGCGATCGAGATCGAGAATCGTCACCAACGGTGTCTCGCTGGGCGCGTAGGTGCTTGCCGAGAAGCCGACGCTTCCCTTGGAGGTGACCGTCACGAGGGAGGGCACCAACTTGTTCGCCACGGGGCTGCCAAGGCCCGTGACCAGATCGTAGCCTGCGGCCGCCGAATACCCGTTGCTGCCGCTGGTGATGTCGTGGTAATAGCCCAAGGTGTTGTAGCTACTGGACGAACCGGCAAAGCCATAGAGCAACGTGTGGACCTGAGTTGGGCTTCCGTTGGCGTCCAGGGTTCCCAATCCGGCCTCGGCGCGCAGTTGGTTGGCGATGGCGACCAAACCGGCCCAGCAGGGAGCCGAAAGGCTGGTGCCGCCGATGTTGCCCCAGCCGCTAAAACCGTAGGTGTCATAGAACTTGACGCCCGAATTGGGGTCGGCGTCGAAGCTCACGTCCGGCATCTGCCGCTTCCCACTGCTCTGGAACGCGTTCTGGTAGGTAGGCTCGCTCTCGTAGGAGCTTTGGCCGCCGCCGCTGCCGCTCCAGGCGGTCTCACTCGCATAAGTCGTGCCGCTCACGGTCAAGCTGGTGCCGCCGACGGCCACGACGTTGGGCGAATAGGCCGGGTAGATGCCGGGCTTGCCGTCGTCGCCGCTCGACGCCAGGAACGTCACGCCGGTATGTCCGCTGGGCGTGGTGAAATACGAGTCGTACAGATAGCCCGAACCGTAATCCGTCGATCCCCAGCTCAGCGAAATAACCGAGACGCCGGGGTAGTTGCGGGCCGTGTTGACTGCGGCCATCAGGTCGGAGGTGCTGTTGCTGTTCGCCTCGAAGAGGATGATGTTTGCGCCCGGGGCAACGGCGTGGGCCCATTCGACATCCAGCGCGATCTCTTGCCCCCAGCCCGTGTCGCCCGTCGGATAGCTGGTCCCTCCTGTCTGGTTGAGCTTCAGAAAGCTCGGCGGATCGGGAAGCCCGAAGTAATCGTCGAAGACGGCGAGGTCGCTTGTCGAGAAGCTGCTGCTTGTGCTGCTGACGAAGGAGGGGTTGTCGTAGGCGTCGACGATGGCAATCGTCTGGCCCGTCCCGTCGCCCACAATGGAGCCCAGTTTGATTTTATCGATGCCGTAGGCGCCTCGAATTTGAGCGGGCGTCAGGCTCGATGTCAGCATCGGCGACTCGGCCGGAGATTCGCCTTGGGGCTGAGGATAGGTCGCCGGCTCCAGGAGGACGTGCTGGTAGCTGCACTGGCCGGAGACGCTCAGCAGCGCCCGCTCCTCCATCGCCTCGAATCGCAACGTGCGATGGCCTGGATCAGCGCTCCGCTTGGCTTTGCGTGAGAACGCACCATCCGTGAAAACGTCCAAACGACGCAAACAACCTTGCGCAAAAGACATATCTCTCCCCTCCCGGCAGTTCGAGCCACTTGTAGCTCAATATAGACAAAACCCCCCAATTGGTCAACGAAAATGGTCAAAAATCGATGGGAGGCCCACGTTCAGCTCGCCGGTCCGTATACCAGCGGCTGGTCTCATCCCTTCCTTTCCTGACCCGCGACAGTGCTACGGAACAGTAACGCAGCAACGCGAGAAAATTGCGCAAAAAATCTTCGCTATCCCGCCGTAACAGAATGGTATGATCCCGAAACTGCAAGACGGATTTCGCAATCCGTCCCCAAACTGGACGGACTAGGAAGTCCGTCCTACGACCCAGTTGCCAACTTGTTGTGTGACGACCCCTTAGAATCCGAAATAGCCTGCGGCGTTTTGATAACAAACGTTCCGGACCATGCGGCCGACCAGTTGCACGTCGTCCGGAAGCAGACCCTCGCGCATTTCGGCGCCGAGGAGGTTGCACAGGATGCGGCGGAAGTATTCGTGCCGCGGGTAGGAGAGGAACGACCGGCTGTCGGTCACCATGCCGACGAACTGGCTGAGCAGCCCCTGGTTGGAGAGCGAGTTCAGTTGCCGCTCCATCCCTTCTTTCTGATCGAGGAACCACCACCCGCTTCCATATTGCATCTTGCCCGGCGTTTCCCCATCCTGGAAATTGCCGAGCATCGTCGCAACGAGATCGTTCTGCGCAGGATTGAGGTTGTAGAGGATGGTTTTAGCCAGCCGTCCGTCGCGGTCCAGGCGGTCCAGGAAGCGAGCCATGGGACGCGCGATGTCACCGTCGCCGATCGAGTCGCATCCGACGTTCGGCCCAACCGCCCGATACAACCGCGTGTTGTTGTTCCGCAGAGCACCGAAGTGAAACTGCTGGACCCAGCCTCGTTGCCAGTTCATCGACGTCAACTCATACAGCAATGCAGAGCGGAACTGAACGAGCGCATCGCCATCGACCGCCCTCGCCGTTCGCAACTTTTGGAACGCGGAGGCCACGGTCGCCGGCGCATCGTCGGCCGACCAGAAGGTTTCCAAGCCGTGATCGGCCAAACGGCAACCTTGGGCGTGGAAAAAGTCGTGCCGCTGGCGGAGCGCATCGAGAAACCGGTCGTAATGATCGCCCACGTCGACGCCCGCCGCGGCCGCCAGCCGATCGACCCAACCGTTCCACGCATCCGGCGTCTCGACGGCCAGCGCGCAATCGGGTCTGAACGTCGGCAACACTTTGACGGGAAACGACTCGTCCGCCGCGATTGCCCGATGATGTTCGAGCGTGTCGGCGGGGTCGTCCGTCGTGCAGCAGACGGCGACGTTCATCTGCCGCATGATGCCGCGGGCGGAGAACTCGGGCCGAGCGAGCTTCGCGTTGCACTCCTGCCAAATGCCTTCGGCCGTTTCTGGGCCGAGCAGTCGATCGTTGATTCCGAATGGACGCTTCAGTTCGAGATGGGTCCAGTGGTAGGCCGGATTGCGAAGCGCCTGCGGCACTGTCTCCGCCCACTTCTGGAATTTCTCGCGATCCGGAGCGTCGCCCGTGCAAAAACGCTCCGGCACGCCCGCGGCCCGCATCAGCCGCCACTTGTAGTGATCCCCGCCGAGCCAAATCTGCGAGAGATTGGCGAACCGCCGATCTGCCTCAATCTCGGCCGGCGGCAGGTGGCTGTGAAAATCGATGATCGGCAAATCGCGGGCGTAGTTGTGATACAGCTCAACCGCGCGATCGCTTTGGAGCAGAAAATTGTCGGTGATGAACACGTTGCGCATCCAGGTTGTGGCTGGGTTGCTCGGGACGCAGAACGGCAGGCATGTTTGCGCCATGCGGGGCGGCAGAGTAGTTTACGCGCAACGCCCGGAAAGCGGAAGCTGAACGCGTGAAGAACGGGGACTGCAAGTCGGCGGCAGGCGTTCGTAGTCCCGCCTTTAGGCGGAAAATGACCGGCTAAAGCCGGAACTACGAACGCTGCGTGAAGAACGCGCAATCGGCGATGCGCGACGGTTACCAAACAAAAACCCCGCCGCTCGCGGCGAAGCGAAACGGCGGGGCCGGAACAGAGAAGAGGCCAATGTCACTGATGATAACAAGTCTTTCCAACCTGTCTAGTACTTGCCGCGAAAAAGCAGTGCAATTTCTGAAAGACACCGGCCGCCGGCCGCATTATGGGAAACTTCTACGCACTTTTCCCCAGCCAGTGGCAAAAAGCACGCCGCCGTAGCTTCCAGAAGGGGGGCCAGTCGTGTGTTCGGCCCGGACTGCGGCACGCGTATTGCTTTTGGCCTCTGTCTTTTGCCCCCCCCGAGGAGACAGCACTGTCGGCCCTTCTCATCGTCGAGTAAATTGGGCGAACCATGAGCGAGCACGACGACTATTTGCGGGTGTGCGAAGAAGCGGTGCGGGCGGGCGGTCGAGTCATTCAGGACTGGGTCGGCCGGCTCGAGGTCCGCCACAAAGGCCCGGCCGATCTGGTCACCGAAGCCGATCTCGCCTCGCAGCGGACGATCCGGGAGATCACCTTGGCGGCCTTCCCAGAACACACCTTGCTTGGCGAGGAAAAGCTGGACGACGCAGGCCCCACGCGAGCGTCCGAATTTCGATGGATCGCCGATCCGTTGGATGGCACCACCAACTACGTCCACGGCGTGCCGCATTACTGTGTGTCGCTTGCGCTCGAACGTCGAGGCGAGCTGATCGTTGGAGCGGTGTTCGACCCAGTGCTGGACGAATGCTTTACCGCGGCGGCCGGAGGCGGCGCATGGTTGAATGGCCGGCCGATCCGTTCGAGCCAGGTCGTCACGCTGTCCGAGGCGCTGGCCGCCGTCGGCTTTCCGCCGGGCGCAGATCAAAGCTGCCCCGACGTGCGCATGTTTCTGGCGATGCTGCCCGAATGCCAAGCCATTCGTCGCACCGGATCATCGGCCTTGAACTTGTGCTACGTGGCCGCCGGCCGCTTCGATGTGTACTGGTCGTACTCCACTCGCATTTGGGACGTGGCGGCGGCAGCCTTGATTTTGCAGGAATCGGGCGGCCGAATCACATCGCCCGGCGGCGGGCCATATTCGGTGGAAGAAGCGCACTTCCTGGCGGCAGCCAATTCGACGCTTCACACGCGATTGGTTGAGGTGGCGCGAAGAGTCCTGCCTCAAGCCTGAGAGTCGCAGAACGTCCGGCGCTTGATGCAACCGCGAACGACTTGCGTCAAAGCACCCGGATTGCGAGCTTGCGGACCGGCGGCAACAGCAGCGCGCAGCCGATGACGGTGCTGAGGACGCCCGGGATAATCAAAAACAAGCCGGCGACCACGAGAAGGATCTTCTCGAGGCAGTAGGCGCCGACGGGCGTCGGATCTTCGCCGCCCAACCGTTCGGCAACCAGGCCCGCCCAGCGCCATTCGTAGTAGCCGATAACGAGGATCCCGAGTCCCGCGGTGATGACCGTTTCCAGCAATGGGAGGATACCCCAGCCACACCACCAACAGAGCGGGAAAAGCAGAAACAGGTCGACCGCTACTAGAAGAGCCACGATAGCAACAAGAGTCCGCATCGGCATTGCCTACTCCTCTTCTCGCGTTCCGCCCGACAGCACCACGGAGAGGAACACCGCCCGAGAGCATTGGTTCCGAGGTGCGAGAGCGTTCCGCCAGCGTTCGCCCTAACCTATCTGAAGTCTATCACTGGCTCAGATGGCGTGCAAACAAAAACGTCGCTAAGCCTTGACATTAAACGCTTTCAGAGACAGGTGGCGGCCCGCCGGAAGCCGGAGCGGGCGGGATTTACTGGTCGAGATGGGCAATCGGTAGGGTCGGCATGCCCTGAGCCCGAGACGAATGGCGTTTGAGATACCGAAACCAACCACCACGCTCGGGGGCCAACGGGCTGCCAAGTTTGTGCTTTCTTCTGCACTTCCGGCCAAGTAGACTAGGAATTTAGGAACTTGCGAACGCTTCTTCTCCACCGAAATGTTGGAACAGGCCCGCCGCATCACCTGCGCAGCCCTGAGCTGCTTGCTGCTCTGCGGGTCCGTGGCGGCCCGGCCGCTGACCATTGGCGACGAGGCGGGGCCGACGGTCTACTATCTGCCCGATAAGGAGGGCCGTCTGCAGCCGGTGCTCGGCTTCCAATTTCAGGATTTCTCGCGGCTCTACGACCTGAAGAATCAGCTTTCTCGCCCCGAGCAACCGCCAAGGTTCCGCATCGAGCGACTCGTGGCGGCGGGCAGCGCCACCCTGACGCATGCGGACCTGACCATCCAGTTCCAACTCGTCACCCGCGATGACGGATGGGTTCGAGTTCCATTACGGCTCGATCAGGGCCTTCTTCGCGGCAGCGCCGATCACCAAGGTCCCGGCGAGCAACTTCTGGAGTACGCAGGAGATGGAACTGGCTACGTCGTCTGGCTGCATGCCAAAAGCGGCACGCGGCACCAGCTAACTCTCCGAATCTTGGTTCCGCTGGACGTCGCGGGCGACGAGACGCGATTGAAGCTGCGTTTTCCGCCCCACGGGGCCGGCGAGATGAAGTTGACCGCGCCGCAAGCAGCGGGCGGCGCCGTTTCGCCCGGCGCGATCCTCATGCCTCCGCCGCCAACAAAAGGTCCGTCGGCGCCGGATGCCAAGGGACCAAACGGCGATGCCGGGACCGAGTTTCGTGTTGTCGGTCTGCCCAGCGACTTCCAACTGGCCTGGCGAAAGCGATCCTCCGCTGCCACGGACGCCGCGCCGGTGCTGGAAGCCTCCGGCACGGTGCTGGCGCGGCTTGATGGTCGCGGGATTTCGACCGAGGCGACGCTCACAGTCCGAAGCTTGACGACGGCGTTCGACCGCTTTCTCGTGCGTCTGCCGGCCGATACCGCGCTCGAAGCCGACGGCCGCCCTGAGCCAATCGGCAGTCTCGCCGCCGCCGCGCCCGTCGCTCAGTCGCGCTACTCGTTGAGGGCTCTGCCGGATAAGACAGCGGGCAAGTCAGATGTGCATCGCCTGGTCGAGGTTCGGCTGCCCAAGCAAACGCTCGGGCCGGCCGAGGTCCGACTCCGGTGCCGCCGCGTCTGCAATCCTTGGCATAGCGACTTCTCGTGCGATCTTGCGGGCTTCGACGTTCGCGATGCGGCACGACAAGGAGGCGTCGTCGCGGTGGCGGCGGACGAAGGATGGCAGGTCTTCTTTGGACCAAGTCGCGAAATGCGGCCGCTCGCCCCGCTGCCCGACGCACTGCGGAAGGAGAACGTCGTAGCGGGCTTCGAATACCATGGCCAGCCCTACTCCCTTCCGGTTCGCCTGGCCCCGCGCGCGGCGCAGTCGCGTGTCGACCCGCAATATCTATTGTTGGTGGACCACGACCAGGTGCGGCTAGATGCAAGGCTTCGTTATACGATCCAAGGGGCCAAGATCTCGACGCTGGAGCTGACGGCGGCGGGCTGGACCGTCGACGACGTCGGCCCAGAGTGCGCCGTGCGCATCGGTGGCGTTGGGCGTCCGTCGCCGCAAGCACTGCTGATCCCGCTGGCGCGTCCCTCGTCGGGAACGATCGAGTTGCGCGTGCGGGCGCATCGAACGATCCCATCCGGCGCGTCGTCGCTTGTGCTGACGTTGCCGCAGCCGCGGGCTGACTCGGTCTCCCCGGCCGCAGTGGCGGTGCTGCCGGCCGACGACGTCGAACTGAACGCGGATCCTCAGAAGATTGAGGGCTTGGAGGCGACGGAGAGTGCGACGGAGATGAAGCTGCCGCCCCGTCAACAGGCCCCGCTTTGCTATCAAGGCGCCGGGGCGCCGGCCGTTTTCGCGGCCCGATTCCGCGTCCTTCCGCCAATCAAGACGGAGAACGCCGCCGGTACAACCATCGTGGACCGGGCATGGATCCAGACGTGCCTGAATCCAACGGCTCGCGAAGACCGGGTGGTCTTGCAGGTGCTGACGGATCGCAGCCATCTCGAAGTCGAGCTGCCCCGCGACGCGGCAGCCGCCGCGGCCGACGCGATTGTCGACGGCCGCCACGTCGAGCCGCGTACGGCCGCTGATGGTCAGTTGCTCATCCCACTCGATCGTCCCGGCCGCCGACACGTTGTCGAGTTGCGTTATCACTTCCTCGCTGCACGGCAGACCGCCTCGTTGATGCTCGAGTTTCCGCGAATCCGGGGCGATGTCTGGATGCGGCGCATCTACTGGCAACTGATCCTGCCGCCAAACGAGCATCTCATCGTCAATCCGGCTGGCCTGACGGGTGAATTCGTCTGGGGATGGGACGGCTATTTCTGGGGACGCCATCCGTTGCTCGACGAGACGGAGCTGGAATCATGGATCGGCGCGACCCAGCGCGGCCCGTTGGCCGACCGGGCGAACCGATATCTGTTCAGCACGTTCGGGCGACTCGAGCAAACCACCGTGCGGACGGCCAGCCGACCGGTGATCGTGTTGATGGCTTCCGGCCTGGTCCTTGCCCTGGGGCTCACACTGATCCGAGTGCCGGGGAGCCGCCATCCGGCCGCGCTGCTGGTGCTGGCCGTCGCACTGATCGCGGCAAGCCTGATTGCGCCGGAGCCGGCCTTCTTGCTCGCGCAAGCCAGCAGCCTCGGGTTGGGCCTGACGCTGCTGGCCGCCCTGCTTGAAACCGTCCTCGCTCGCCGCCGCGGCGCGGCAACGCGAGAGCTGTCCAGTTTGCAGGTCGAACTGGCGCCGAGCCGCGCCGGGCCGACCCCCTCCGTGGCTCCTCGCCCGTCCTCGACGAAGACGCAGTTGCTACCGTCCGCGGAGGACATTGATCGATGAGGCGTTGCCTGCTCGCGCTGCTGCTGGTAGTGGCCACGCCGGGCTTTGGCGCGGAGAACGCCACGACCGACGCGGTTCGCTTTCACCGCCTGATGGTCCCCGAGGATCGCGCGGCGGACTGGCCGACCGGCGGCGCCAAGTATCTGCCGATGGACGCCGAGGAGTTCGAGCGACTCATCGAGGCCGGCAAGCCGCCGGCCGCGCGAACGCCGTCGCCGCCCGAGGCGTCGATCGCCGCCTCCGACTACGGGGCGCGTCTCTTGGGCGCGCGTCTGGTCGGTCGGGCGGATTTCGACGTCGTCCACATCGGGCGGAAGCCATCCCTACTGTCGCTTGATCCGTGCAGTCTGGCCGTCA
>JBDKUC010000187.1:0-23542 GCA_039679885.1 Thermoguttaceae bacterium
CCGCGGTAGCCCAGCAAGTCGATTTGCTCGACGATCGCCGGGTAGTTGAGTTCGGTTCCGAAAACCTCGCCGCGGCCCGGCACGCCGGCCGAGTGGAAGTGGCCGATCCACGGGAGGTTCTTCTCGATCGTGGCCAGGATGTTGCCCTCCATGATCTGCATGTGATAAACGTCATACAGAAGTCGGAGATGCTTGGTGTTGAACTTGCGGACGATCTCGAAGCCCTCGGCCGACGAGTCGAGATAATAGCCCGGATGGTCGACCAACGTGTTGAGCGGTTCGAGGAGCAGGGTGAAGTCGGCCTTTTCGGCCAACCGGACGGCGTCGGCCAGGGCGTCCTCGAACGTTTTGCGCATTTCGGCCCGGGAAAGCCCCGGGGCGACAACGCCCGACAGGGTGATGCCCTTGCGGCAGCCGGCCTGTTGGGCGAAGTCGATCGTCTTCCGGATTTGTTCGAGATAACGCGAGCGATCTTGGGCCTGCACCGGGCAGCCGCCGATGCTGCCGTCCCAGGCGTGCATCGCGAAATCGTTGAGCGTGACGCCATGTTGTTCGCAGGCCCGGCGGAGCGACACAGGATCTTTCGGCCAGTCCATGCGAATGGTTTTGCCGTCGAAGGTGCCTTCGGGATGCCAGAACTCGACGCTCCGGTAGCCCGCTTCGGCGATCCGAGCGATTCGCTCCTCGGCCTTCAGATCGGTGAAGACAGTCTCTAAACAAACGCTGATTGTCGCCATCGTATGCCCCTTTGCCTAGAGAGCGGCCGACCGCAATGCGCGATTGATGCCCAACGCGATGTTGTCGCAGTCCTGGTCGCTATAGTGCCAGTTGATGTCGATCATGATCGCGCGGCTCAACAGGGCGAGCGTGTGCGGGCACATGTCCTTCGAGTATCGCGGCAATTCTTCGGCGGGAACGGCGCTCCAGGGAAGCCCGTCGGCGGCGACGCATTTCCGCTCCAAGATGTGCTCCCAGAACGTGTAGACGTGCCAGTCGCGGACCTTTTGGTCATAGATGCCGCCCGCCGGGACGCCCTCGGCCTGCATGGCTCGCGTGGCTTTTTGGGTTTGTTCGGCGTCTTTGAGGAAGAGAACCAGGCAGATGCTTGTATCGCCTGCTGCGTCGACCACGCGGCGGAACGTCAGGCCGGGCACGCGCTCGATCGCGTTCTTGATCCGGTTGAACGCGCGGCGGTAGCCGGCCAGCATCGTGTCGGCCTTGCGGATTTGGGCCAAGGCCACGGCGCCCTGCAACTCGCTCATGCGGTAGTTTTCGCCGCAGAACAGCTCACCCGCCTTGCGTTCGTGGCCGTAGCGATCGGGACGCCAGCAGGCGGCCGTGTCGTGCCAGCTTTGCGCCCGGGTGTAGAGCCACTCGTCGTTCGTGCTGACGAAACCACCCTCGCCGCTGGCCTCGACCTTGTAGTAGTCGAAGCTGAAGCAGCCCAAGGTTCCGAGACTTCCGAGCCGTTTGCCTTGGAAGGAGCCGCCGCCAGCCTGGGCGACGTCTTCGACGACGGGCAGGCCCTTGCGCCGGGCGAGATCGAGAATCGCGTCCATTTGGGCCGGGGCTCCGCGCATGTGCACCGGCACGATGGCCTTGGTCCGCTTGGTGATCGCCTTCTCGGCCGCCGCGGGATCGAGGCAGAGCGAATCGTCAATGTCGACAATGACGGGGATCGCCGAGCAGGCAACGACCGTGGCCGCCGTGGCGAAGAACGTGTAGGCTGGCACGATCACTTCGTCACCGGCCCCGATGCCCAGGGCCCGATAGGCAGCGATCAGCGCCGACGTGCACGAGTTGACCGCCAGGCAATGCTTGACGCCGAGCAAGTCGGCGAACGCCTTTTCCGCCGCCTCAACCTTGCTGGGCCGAGGATTGTAATACCGGAACAGATGCGGACCCTGGAGCGTTCGGTCGGCATGAATGAGCGCCGCGATCTGCTTCTGCGTTTCGGGCGCGAACTGCCAAAGGTCCAACAGTTCGAGTAGCTCATCCTCGCCGATCTTCGGTGGGTACGGACCCAGTTGCTCTACCGCTTTTCCCGTAGGTGTCGCTTTAGCGCCAATCGTCATGGTATCTTCCAATGTGAACAGTCGTTTTCCAACTTCTACCCACTATAGCGCCGCTGAAGACGAATGGTATGTCTATCGTGCGACAAGAGTTTCCGATTGCGCTGAGCTTGTACGCCTTTGCGGCGTCGGGAGCCACGTCCCCGAAGACCGCCTCCGCTGCGCGCACTTCGTGCTCGTCAACAAGTGCCATCCCGTAGGGCGGGTTTCCCAACCCGTCCCACAAACAAAGAACACTGGGTGGCACGCCCTGGAAGGGCGTGGCAGATAGGCGGATTGCGGCACAAGCACTACCACGCCCTTTCAGGGCGTGCCACTCAACGTCGATATGCTATTTCTTTACGCGTCCTCACGTTCGCAACAGATTGCGGTTCTCAACGATTTTCTCGAAAGCGCCAGCGATGTCGTCCATGTCCTTGCGCGTGCCGAGCAGCAGTCGCTGCTCGAGCCAAGCGCCTTCGGCCGTGCAAATTCGGTCGCAGGTGGGGCATTGCACTTGGCGATAATCGAGGTTCGGGTGCGTGGCGCGATAGCCCGTGTAGGGACCAAACGCCAGGTTCACGAACATCGGCTGACGATAGAGCGGAATCAGGTAGCCGCCTGAGGCCGGGACGCCTTCGGCGGTCAATGCCTTCAAAAACGCCTCGCGAGAGACGCCCAGCTTCGCCGTGTCGAGCCGGAAGGTGAAGAGGTGATAGCTGTGCCTCGTGCACTGCGGGCCTCGGGCCTGCGGCAGGATGCCGGGAAGCTGCGAGAGGCGGCCGGCCAGATAGCGAGCGTTCTCTTCACGCGTCTCGATCTGTTGCGGAAGGCGTGTGAATTGGGCGCTGAGAACCGCGCCTTGGAACTCGCTCAGCCGGTAGTTGCCGCCGATCGTGTGATGCTCGTACCACGCGCCGCCGGCGATCCGGCCGCAGTTGTGGATTGATCGGCACCGTTCGGCCAAGCGGTCGTTGTTGGTGACGATGATGCCGCCCTCGCCGGAGCAGAGGTTTTTGCTCGATTGGAAGGAGAAGGTGCCCATGTCGCCCAAGGCGCCGACGCGACGGCCGCGATATTCGGCGCCGTGGGCGTGCGCGGCGTCCTCGACGAGCAGCAGCTTGTGACGTCGGGCGATTTCCGTGAAGGCGTCCAGATCGACCGGAAGGCCGCCGAGGTGCACGACGATGATGGCCTTGGTCTTCGGCGTTATCAGGGCTTCGATCTTGGTCGGATCGATGTTGAACGTGTCCTGCTCGATGTCGGCGAAGACCGGCACGGCGTTGGCCTCGACGACGGCCGACGCGGTCGCCAGGAAGGTGTACGGCGGGACGATCACCTCGTCGCCCGCTTCGATCCCGCCGGCAATCAAGGCGAGCCGCAAGGCGACCGTCCCATTGACCACGGCGATGCCATGCTTCGCCTGCTGGAAGTCGCCAAACGCCTTTTCGAATTGAGCGACTTCGTTGCCGGCCAACCGTCCCCACTGGCCGCTCCGAAGGGCGCGGAGAAGCGCCGTCTCTTCTTCCTCACCGAAGATCGGCCATGCAGGAAAGGGCTGCTTGCACACCGGATCGCCGCCGTGAATCGCCAGTTTGTTCGCCATCGTCGTTTATCCCGTTATGCAATGCTTTCGGCCGAATGCGTCCCAAGCGTTCATCGCGGAAAAGGCGTCAGCCTTCGCTCGTTGCGGATCATTCGGTCCAGGGTTAACAGATTCAACATCAACATTCGCACTTGGTGGAAGTTGTCTTTGCGGGTCGTGCTGATCCCGGCGCGTTTGATGTCGTTGCCTCGACGGTCGACCGCCTGACGCCAAACGCCGTGCCGGGCGACCGGCATCGTTCTGAGCGTGAACGCACGCACGCGGTCGTACCATTCTTTCGCCCACGCCTGCCCGGTGTACTCGAGGATCGTCAGGCAAGCGATGAGAATTTCGCACTGACTCCACATCGTCTTCACGCTGTAGTCGGGCCCCTGGCTGTGTTGGGGCGTGGCGAAGACGAAGCAATCGCCGCCAGCCCAGCCGTCGAAGACGTAGTCCCAGCACATTTCCACCACTCGGCGGACGCGCGCGGCGATCAGGTCGAACAGCGCGCGATCCTTCGTCCGCACCGTTTCGTGGAGGAGCAGACCGAGGGTCTCGATCGCGTGGCCGGCGTACATGTGGCATTCCGCGCCGGGGATGCGCGCGTAATCGTGCTCGAGAAACTCGTTCACGATGCCATACTCCGGGTTCCAGAACCGCTCGCTGAGCAGTTCGATCTGGCGGCGTTGGAGTTCGGCCAACTGCGGATCGTCGCGGACGCTCAACAGTTGCGAGAGCGCCCAGAGGAGATCCATCGAATGCCCTTGCGACCGGACGCCGCGGTCGGGGATCGGCACGGCGGCGTATTGGACGCTCACGGCGTCGAAATAGTTCGGGTCGTCGTAAGCCTCGATGGCGGCGCGAATGGACTGCGAGGCCAGATCGAGGTCCCCCAGGTCGCCGGTTGCCGCACAATATTGCGCCAAGCCGCCGGCGGCAAACAACCAGCCGTAGACGTGGCGGGCCACGCCATCGAGGATCGTTCCATCGCCGCGGACCTTCTCGACCCATTTGCCACGGCCGGCGTGCAGGTGCTCGACCAAAAACTCGCGGGTCTTCGCCGCCATGTCGAGCCAGCGTTGCTCTTTGCCGAAGTTCGCGTAGAGGAAGGAGTACACCCAGAGGGCGCGTCCCTGGTACCAGAGGTTTTTCTCGTCGACCGCCACGGACCCGTCGTCGTTCAGTTCGCAAAAGAAGCCGCCGCGCTCGCGGTCGTAGCCGCCCCGTTCCCAAAACGGGAGATACTCATCGAACAGACGCCGGCGATAGTCTTCCCGCAAGGATTCGAGACTCAGGCCGCCCATGCCCCTGGGCAGGAGTTGGCCGTTGCCAAGTTGGCGAGCCGGCGTTGCGGCTTCCATGCTTTCAGATACTTGGCGACGGTTCATAGCAATCGCTTGGTTGATTCTGCTTTGGCGGCCGTGTCAAAGGCTCAGCAACGCCACACCGATTGCGCACAGAGCTGCGCCCAGACCCTTCGTGAACGAGAGATGTTGCGCAAAGAGCAAGGCGGCCATCAGGACCACGACGGGCGCCTTCGACGCCTCGATGGCCGCGGCGTAGCCGGCGTTCGGCGCAAGCTTGATCGCATTCAGATTGCACAGATTGCCGCAAAAGCTGGCCAACGCCGCGGCGAGAATCCACAGCAGACCGGTTGTCGAGACGTTCAACGGCGTTCCTTGATACCGCAAGTAGCCGAAATTGACGATGGCGACGGCGACGAACAAATAGAACAAAACCACGGACGGCGGCGTGGAACGAGTCACCGGCACGAACATCAACGTCATGGCGGCCAGGAAGGCCATGGCGCCAAGGCTATAGACAATCCACAACGGCATCGCTTCGCTCCTTTTTCGCCAGTTCATCAAACACTCATCCTCGCTCCTCTTGCAGCGTTCGGCGCTGCGGCCGTCTACGCGGCGAGGCCGAACAGCCTCGCCGGATTGCGGTGGACAATTGCGTCGCGGTCGTCGTCGCCCAAGTCCAGCAGACGGAAGAGTCCGGTTCGATAGACGACCTGATCGATCGAGCCGAAGCCGTGGTCCGATCCCCAGAGAAGCCGACGCTTGTCGGCCCGGGCGACCAGTTCGCGATGCGCGGCCAGGTGCGGGCTGCAAAGGCAACCCCAGACATTGTCCGCGTAGTGCATCGCGTCGATCGCTTCACGCCAATGCTCGAACAGGCCACAATGGCCGAGAATGATGGTGGTTTGGGGATGCCGCCGGGCCAACAGCGCCATCTGCGACGGCAGCGAGAAGCAGGGAGTCCCGTCGTGAAAGAGAACCGGGACGTGGAACTCGCCCGCCAACTCGCAGAGCGCGTCGACTTCCTTGCTGTTGGGGCCAATGCCTTGAAGCCACGGATGGAGCTTGAGCCCGCGACACCCGAGCGTTTCGAGGCAACGCCGAAACTCGGCCAGGGCATCGGCCCCGAAGTTCGGGTTGACCGTGCAGAACGGGAGCATGCGACCGCCGGAGCGGGCGCAGGCCGCGGCCACTTCGTCGTTGTTTTGCCGGACGCGAGAGTCGCTCATCAAGCCGTCCATCGGGAACACCGCGCCGTGGGTCACGCCGAACTGGGTCCATGTGGCCAGCCAGTCCGCCAGCCCCTTGTCGTCGACGGCGACGTGCAGTCCCAGGTGCGTATGGGCGTCGAAAAACATCACAGCGGCTCCTTCAGGAGTTTGGCCAGGTTGCCGCCATAGACGTTCGGGTACTCGTCCAGCGGCAGATAACGCGTCAGGTGTTTGAGCTCGAAGGCGGGATCATTGCGGGGCGCCGAGCTGCCGAAGATCATGTTCCGCCCCGCCAACGCGGCGGTATACGCGCCGACGGCCCACGGCCTTGCGAGGCTGGCCTCGAACCAGAGGTTCTTCGTCGCCGACCGGAGAACGGCCGGCATGTCGTGGGCGTAGTCGGTGCTGCCGCAATGGCCCAAGACGAACGTTGTCTCCGGATGTCGCGCCGCCAGCAAGACGACTTGCGTCGGCGCGGCCGACGAGTGCTGGCCGGTGTGCACGTAAACTGGCACGTCGAGCTGGCCGGCTGTTTGCAGCAGTCCGCTGGTTAGCTCGTCATTGGCAATGAATCCCTGCAACGCCGGGGCGAGAACCAGCATTCTTGCGCCGGTTGCGACCGCTCGACGAAGCTCTTGGCAGCCGGCTGGGCCAAACCAGGGGTTGACCGTGCAAGCCGGAATGAAACGCCCCTTCGACAGCCGGCTCAACTCGAGGATTCGATCATTGCCCTGGGCATTCTCGACGGCGATCTCGCGGTCTTCCGGCGCGATGACGGCCTTACTTACGCCCGCCTTGTCCATCCAGGAGAGCAGCATCTCCGGCGAGAGGCGAGTCTCTCTTTCCGTTCCCAGGGTGCAATAACCGTCGATGATGGTCGTCATGGTTTTGGGTTTTGGCTCTTCTTGGGGAGCGGGCCCAGCAACTTGGCCAAGTGGTCGAGCGCTCGCGTGGCGTACGTCGCCTGGAAGGCGTTGTTGGGGAAGGGCTCATCGTGGATGAAGCTTAAGTCCACCGACCAGGTGTCCTTCTGAAGCAAATCCGCGATTCGTTTGGCTTCGATGAAATGCCGGCGGGCCTCGTCCTTCTTGCCGGCGCGGCCCAAGGAGAACGCCTGGGCGCACTCGTTGTAGTAGGCCAGCGTTCGCTCGCCGTAGGTGAAAATCCTTTCGTCTTCTGCAAGCCGCATCTTGATCCGCCCTGGCACGCCCATCGCCATCGCCTGATCGATCAGCCGGCGACAGTTGCGGCCGTGTTCGACCATTTCGACCAGCGTCGGCGCGTCGCAAGAGACGCCCGGTTCACGCCGATAGCGGAGGTGCGACTCGGCGAAGAGTCGCTCCTCTCCCGCCTCAAGCCTTGCCGCCAAGTTCGGACTCCAGCCTTTCAACGGCTCGACATTCGAGAGCATCGGCTCGAGCGACTGGTAATAGCAGCACATCAGGTCGGCGGCCGGACCATAGCGGCGGGCGAAATAGTCCTGCCACAACTCGTTGCAGTCGGTTCGGACATCCCAGAGCTGCCGGGCCATCTGATAGTTGGTCAACGACTTGTTGCCCCAATGGTTCGTCGTGACGTGCATGTACTGGAACGACCGGGCGCCTTTGTCATAGTAGAGCGGAATGTCGTGCGCCATGCTGTGCATTAAGCAAAGCGGCAGCGATTTGTAGCGCGACACGTTGTAATACTCGCCGATCACGAGATTGCCGCGGTAGTGCCGCTTGGGATCGCCGACCCAGCCGTAGAGCTTCTTCTGGTAATCGACGTTGCGCGAGCAAGTCGGCTCGTCGAAGGCGTGGACGTAGCAGCGCGAAATCGGATAGAACGTGGCGGCGCACGTCTTGTAGTCGAAATCCTTCGGCAGCGGAAGCGTCGGAGGCGGCGAAAGGTCCATGTAGGCCAGGAAACGAATCTCGATCGGCCGATGCAGCCCTCCCTCCCGCTGGGCTTGCTTGATCTGTTGATCCAGCCGGTAGACCATTTGCAGATTGCGATCTGTAGGAATGCCCTGTTTCTTGCAGGCCGGGCATTGGCACCAACTGCCTTGATCGAGCGCCCAGAGGTTGACAACATCGGCGCCGCGATAGACGCCGTCGACCAATGCCTCGACATAGTTCTTGCTGAACTCGGTCAGGGCGTCGACGTTCGACGTGCAGAGATTCGTGCCGCCGCACCTGCCGATGCCCGGCACGCGGCGACCGCGAACCATCGGAAACCACTCGGGATGGGCCTCGAAATACGAGAGCTTGCCGTCCTTGTCGGCGTCGCCCTGATAGCTTTGGCTTACCGGATACGGATCCGCCGGCTTTGGCTTAGTGGCGTCGCCGGAAAAGCGGGAATGTTTGTACGGATAAGGCGACGCCGGGTTGATGAATCGGTATTCCGCGTCATGCTCTCCGCAACACAGATGAAAGCCAAGTTTCCGCAAGAACGGCTGCTGGTCGGTCAGCGCGCACCACTCGTTGAGGCGGTTACGGGCCATCCAGAGCCAGAATTTCGGATCGCCGCGCTTCTCATAAATCCAGAATCCACGGCTGGTGAAGCTGGGACGCTCCGTCACGTCGAAGGCCGGCCGCCAGTCCGCGTGAGGCGTCTCTTCATCGCAATCGTTGGGGCCAAGCCAGCGGCAACCCATGCGGTGCAGCAGATCGTAGGCAGCGTAGAGCGTGCCGGCGCGAGTGGCGCCGGCGACGAGCGTCACACGACGGCCGCCGCAGGTCGCCGTTTTGATGCGGTAGCCTTCAGCCCCGAGGTCTGCCAATTGGCTCGCCTTGACGCCGAGGTCGGCCGCAACCTGGCGAGCGACGGCATTCGACCCCGGTCCACCGATCAGCAGCAATTCGCCCGCGGGAACGCGATCGTCGCTGGCGATGCGGAAATCGTCGTTTCGCCCCGTGATTTGGCGCAGATATTTCTGCATTTCGGTTGCGGCGAAGCACTGCGTACATGCCGTGGCCTTGTCGCCCTTGGGGTCAAGCCAATCGACCTGCTTTTCGGCGTTTGCGGCCACCTCCGCGGAAGGAAACGGCCCGAAGCCGACGACCAACGTTGTCTTGGTCTCGACGCCGGCGTTCGATCGGGTGGGGGCGGATGCGGACGACTTGGCGACCTCAATGATTTTGTCGGCAAAGCGGACGCCCAAGGCGATCTGCCCCGCTGTTCCGTAGTGCTTCGGATACGCGCCGATTTTCAGGTCGTCGGTGTCGATCCACGCGGCGCTGCCGACGGTTGGCGGAACGGTCTCCTCGGCGTGGCGCACCAGGGGGCCCGTCTCGGCGTCGCCGTACGCCGTGATGATGCGGCCAAGCACAAAGGGCATTGTCGGCGAGCGAAAATCGCTGCGGACGGTCTTGATGAAGTGTGCGAGGTTCGTCGCATAGGCCGATGCCATCGCGCGGGTCAGCGTGTCTTGCTCACCCTGCATCCAAATCATGCCCGCAAGGACCGGCGTTGCGCCCTGACTTCGCAGACTCTCCATCGCGGCGGCGACGGCCGATTTCATCGCGTTGTAGCAAGGGCCGGTTCCGTTGGGATTCCAGTCCTTGGTGAGACTCGTCGCGCCGATCGCATATTTGACCAGATAGATCTCATCGTGCGGCGAAAGCTCGCTGAGCCGAACCCCGAAGCTGAGTTCGGGGCCGAAATGCTTCGAGTTTTCGGCAAAACCGCCCTGGAGGTTCACCCACCGTCCGTTGCGCCAAAACTTGACGTCGGATTGCGGAGCGTTGTAGGGCGGCGGAAGCTCCGAGACGACGCCCCAGCCAACCGCGTTCGACTGGCCCGCCAAGACGTAGACCTTGGTCGCGGCCAGAGTTCGCAGGGGCAAGAGCAGCCAGAGCAGAGCAGCAACCAGAATCGCCTTCGGGAGGAGCTTACGGCTGGCGGCTACGGATCGCGAACGGCCGTCTCGCTCTTCAGCAGAACGTTCAGACTGGCTGCGGCTCATGTGCATCGTCCTATGAGGAAGCTGGCAGGTTGCGTCGGCGCGCGAGAATGCAGACGCCCCGGACCGGACGCCGCCGAGGGAAACGCGCCCGCGCTCGGCCTGTCAGGCGCCGCCCGCCCTACATGCCGAGACATCGCCATTCAACGGTTCACTATAACGCGGTTCCGCGCAAATGGAATGCCCATGGGGGTGAGCGGCGTTTCCGATTGCGCAATGTGCGTTTGCGATTGCGCCATCGCAAGAATGCCTCGCCGCTTGCAGCGATTTTGTGGCGACGCCGTGGGCGAAAAGGCTTCGACCGCCCGTTAAACCGGACAGACTAGTGTAGTGATTCAGTCTGTGGGGGATTTTTGGGTGCCATGCTTGCTAAGCGAGCGCAGCGAGACAGCAAGCATGTTCGCCGTCGAATCATGCCCACGCAAGCGTACATGGCACCCATTCGTCCTGAATGATGCAACATACAGACCGTCATTTCTGAGACAGTACACTAGGAGGTCCGCCCTACGGCGATTGCGCAACCAGTTTTTCGACGACGCCTTACTTGTCGCGGGCCGGTTGGGGCAGGCCGCCATCGGGTTGCTTCGGATCCTGCGGCTTCGGGTCTTTCTTCTTCGCGCCGGCGCCGCCGGTGGCATCGCCGAGATCGACCTTCACCTCTTGAGCCATCGCGACGCCCATGCGGTTCGCCATGCCCTTGACCGAGATCTTGTTCCCGCGGCGGACAAAAGTGAAGTCGGAGGCGTCGATGCCGATCTTCGGATCGTCGGCAAGCTCGAACTGGACGAGCGTTCGTCCGGCGTGGAGCGAAAGGGCCCCGTTGCGGCCAACGATCAGGCTGCCGAGGACACGGTACGTGCCGGCGGCGACGGCGTTCTTCGCGGCTGCCGTTGCGGGTTTCTTGGCCCGCTTCGCGTTGGGGCCGGCGTTGGCAGCGCCGCCGTTGTTCGGCCCCGGCTGAGCGGCGGCCTGCCCGCCAAATCCGCCGCCGTCCCCGGCGGGGTAGAGGCCCGGGAGCTTGTCTCGCCGCACGGTTGTGACCGTCAACTCGTCGACCTTCGCTTTCGCGACGCCGCGGTTGTCGATCTCCGTCTGAAACTCGACGACGAGCCCGGAGCGGAGCATGCTGGCCGGGATGGCGCCGGTCACGTGGACGGTAGCTGCGGCGGGGACGCTGACCTGCCATCGCTGGTTTCTGTCATCCAAGACGATGATGGTTCCGCGGCCGGCGCCCTCGACGGTGCCCTGCAGATCGATCTGGCGGCCCTGCATGCCCATGCCTGGCTGCCGGCCCTGCATTGGTCCGCGGTACATTTGCGCCGAAAGGGTTCCGGCGAGCCCGACGATCAGTCCAGCGGCCAAGAGAACGCGCCCCACCATGACATCTACTCCTTGTCTTTATGTTCCGGTTTCTTTTCGTTTTCCGGTTTCTTTTCCGGCGTCTCTGCCTTTTTTGCCGGCGGTTTCACCACCGGTATTGCCAGTGAATAATATCGCGCCTCGAACGCCTCGTCTATGTAGACCATGAGGTTGGCGTATTGCCAAAGTTGCCAAACGTAAATTCGCTCGTCGCCGTTGCCGCTTCGCGCGGTGATGTGCTGCGGCGTGATCCGCTCCGGTTGGCCGAACTTTCCGACAATGTTTTTCGCCTCCTCCGGGCGGCTTGGCTTGAACTCGTAAACAGTCCCATCCTTGCAGTTGAAGCGTATGGGATGCCGGCCGACCATCTCCGCCGGTGGCACTTCGAGGAAGTCCATGATCTGCTGAACCCGCTCCGAATTGCCGGCCGACTTGTTCACCGGGGCCGGCTTCGTCGTCTCGGTGACCGACTTGATCGGCGAGTCAGCCTGCTTGTCGGGCCTCTCGGGCGGCCGCCTGGCCAGGGTCCGCCGGTTCTTCGGCCCGATCAACGGCTCCGCCAGGTCAATGCGGATCTCGATTGCGTTGATTGACGAAATGTCGTTGCCGACCTGATCGCCGAGCGCCTCGATCGCGTCCCCCATTTTCGCCTGCGAATACTCGGTCAGGTCGATGGCCACCTTCGGGTCTTTCGCCAACTCGACGCGGATTCGATTGCGAAACAGCCGGGTTGGCACATCGATCACCAGCTTTCCGCCTTGATTGCCAACGATCCGGCCGTGGATCTCGAACAGAACGTTGCCCTTCTTCGTCTTGTTCGCTTCAAGATTCGCGCGAGGCAGATCGCCACTCACCGGCGCGGCTTGCTGAGTCTTGCCCGCTCCGGTGATAAACAGCGGACCGCCGAGTTGCTCGTGCGGGGGAATGACGCCTGGCGCCGGGGTGCGCGGATCGGGCTCGGTCGCGCCGGGCGTCCGATCCGGCGTCTCTCCCGGCGTAAAGATCGTCAGGGCCGCGATCTTCTCCTGCACCTTCAACTGCTTCTTGTCCACCGTGCCGAGGAACCGCACATAGACGCCAGGCAATAACGTGTCCGCATCGGCCATTCCCACCACGCGGACCCGCGTCTTTGGGCCGATGGTCAGCGTGCTTTCCATCCCCTCAGGCGTCGTCAGCGTGATCTTCCCGGGGGCGATCAGCGCGATCTTTCCACGGACGACCGTTTTCGTCGGATCGAGCCCTTGCTGCTGCTGGGCGGCGACCGGCGCAACAAGAACCGCCAGAAGAGGCAGAGCCAGAAGTCGGTGGCAAACCACGGCGCTACTCCATGATTTGATTTGAGGAAAAGCCCTGTTCCCAAAATAGCCTCAAACGGCCTCCCCGGCCAGCGACCGGTGAAAATTGATCCGCTCCGAAGGCTTCCGCATGAGCCCGTTTTGTACTCATCACGCTCCGCGTGATGTCGATTTCAAGCTTCACGCGGAGCGTGAAGAGTACAATCCGACGGCTCCGCGGGGGGGTATTTTGCGATTCCCGCTATCCCCCGGCCCCCGAAGGCCCTAAAATGGCTTTTTCGTCACGCCCGCGAACCAATCATCCAGATTCATGAACGCAGACGACCGACAGATTACGGTTCCGCAGTTTGCCGCGATGAAAGCGGCTGGGCGGAAGATCACTGTGGTGACGGCCTACGATTACGCCATGGCGCAGTTGGTCGACGCGGCTGGCGTCGAGGGCATCCTGGTCGGCGACAGTCTCTCGATGGTCGTCCAGGGGCATGCGAACACCCTGCCGGTGACGCTCGAGGAAATGGTCTACCACGCCGAACTGGTCGGCCGTGCCGTGCGCCACGCCCTGGTCATCGTCGATATGCCGTTTCCCAGTTTCCATCTCGGCGTCCACAACGCCGTCGACAGCGCAGGCCGCATCCTGAAACAGACACGCTGCCAAGCCGTCAAGCTCGAAGGGGGCGTCGAGCAGGCCGAGGTCATCGCCGGGCTCGTCTCGGCCGGCATCCCCGTCATGGCCCACTGTGGGCTGCGTCCGCAGAGCGTCCATCAACTTGGCGGCTACCGCGTGCAGCGGGACGAGCCGCAACTGCTGGCCGATGCCCAGGCGGCCGAACAGGCCGGGGCGTTCGCGATGGTCCTCGAATGCATCCCGGCCGAGACCGCTACCCGGATTACCGCGGCGGTGAAGATTCCCACGATCGGCATCGGGGCCGGCCCTGGCTGCGACGGTCAGGTGCTGGTCCTTCACGACATGCTCGGCCTGAACCCCGGCCGCACGCCGCGGCACGTGAAGGTCTACGCCGACCTCGGCAAGATGGCCGTCGACGCCGTCACCCGCTACCGCGACGAAGTCCGCGAAGGGACCTTCCCCGACAAGGCACACACGTTTTCGTAGCAAGCCGGGACAACGGCTTCCTGCGCAGTGTAGGATGGACTTCCCTGTCCGTCTTGTTTTGTGCTACGCGTGTCGCAGGATGGACTTCCTAGTCCGTCTCGTTTGAGGCATTGCGTGTCGTAGGATGGACTCCCTCGTGTCGTGTCTCGTAAACGTGAGAAGTCGGGTGCCATGTCCCACGCTTGTCGTGGGCATGAGGCATGCTTGCTGTCTCGCTGCGCTCGCTTGGCAAGCATGGCGCCCATAAGTTACCATTTGTTTGCCCCGCGTCTTTAAGCGGCGGGATGGGCTAGGAAGCCCATCCCACGACGCACAGGAGACCATCGATGATGCGAACCGTTTGTTGGTGCAATCACTTCCGTGCCGATGCGGCGATCGTCTGTCTGCTCGGCGCGATCTTGTTCGTCGCCAGTAGTCGCGCGGCTGAACCGCCCGATGCCGCGACGCAGAACCAGCGTCTGGGCCGCGGCGTCAACATCCTCGGCTACGACCCGATCTGGCAGAATCGCCACGAGGCCCGGCTGCAAGAGAAGCACTTTCGGCTCATCCGCGAAGCCGGCTTCAGCAACGTCCGCGTCAATCTGCATCCGTTCCGCGACGGCAAGCTCGGGCCGGATCATCGGCTCAGCCGCGAGTGGTTCGACATCGTCGATTGGGCCGTCAAGAACGCAAGGGCCAACGGCCTGATGGCGATTCTCGATTGCCACGAATATCTTGCGATGGGTGACGACCCACGCGGCAACCGGGAGCGACTGCTGGCCGTCTGGCGGCAAATCGCCGAGCGATACAAGGACGAGCCGGACGACGTGCTCTTCGAGATTCTCAACGAGCCCTGCGAAAAGCTCACGCCCGAGTTGTGGAATCCGCTGCTCCGCGACGCGCTGAAGATCATTCGCGCGACGAACCCTCGCCGCACGGTCCTCGTTGGTCCGACGTCCTGGAACAGCATCGACGCCTTGCCGCGGCTCGACTTGCCCGAGGACCGCGACCTGATCGTGACGGTCCACTACTACAGTCCCTTTGCGTTCACACACCAGGGCGCGCCGTGGACGAGTCAGAAGGACACGACGGGCGTTGCCTGGAATGCGACGGACCAGCAGCGGCGAGCCATTGAGAAGGATTTCGCCCTAGCGGCGTCTTGGGCCCGCCAGCATCGCCGCCCGATCTTCCTTGGCGAGTTTGGCGCCTTGGAAAAGGGGGACATGGACTCGCGGGCGCGATGGACGAGCTTCGTCGCCCGGCAGGCCGAGAAACTTGGCTGGAGCTGGGCCTATTGGCAGCTCGACATCAACTTCGCCGTCTACGACGCGCCTCGCAACGCCTGGGTCGAGCCAATCCGTCGGGCCCTTGTCCCTTCGCCCGCTTCGCGGAAGCAGTAAGCAGCAAGGGAACGCTAATTGACGCAAATTTCTTTTGCCCGGTTGTTTGCCCCAGACACTCCCGACCGGCCGACCTAATCGTTTCGCGTCTGCTTGGTGATGACAGCCTGCCAATGCCCCTTGCTGTCGAGCACGAATTTCCCTGCAAACTCTGCGAAAATCCTCTGCTCCGTAGAAACGTACCTCCCTTCAAACCGTCGTTCCCTGAGGTAGCACGTCCAGGCGCCGATTTCAATGACGCCATTGCCGGCTTCCTTGGTTTTCTTGGTACGGAGGAATGGCAACGCGCCTTGGAGCAGATAATCGTCTTTGTACTCTCGTTCAATCATCTGGATTAGAGCAGCGCGGGCGTTGTCTGCCGAAAGCCGCTGTTCCGGCCCGGCTCCTGAGTCCGCCAACATCTCGCCTTCTTTTTTCGCACTGCAACCGATTACACTGACTACGAGAAGTTGAATACACAAGCACCTGAACCGCATCGAGCGCCTCCGCGGCTTGAAACAGGGCAAAGCCACTACAGGCAGGGCTGCCAATGAATTTATGCGGGAAGGGAAGGAGGACAGACGCGGTTGCGTGGCGATCATGAGTGATCGATTGTCTTTCTTAAGCGAAGGTATGGGGTCGAGCAACCATGCCCTACACTGTCGCGTAACCATCGACCCAATAATCGACGTCAACGGGGTACTCGTCGATACAAAACCCTTCGACAGCTTGGGAGAATCCGGGCCTCGTGCTCAAGCGGTCCTTCGCGGCTTCCGCATTCTCGCGCGAGGAATAGATGCCGATGGTTTTGACATCCTCCACGGGGCTCTCCTCGCGTCCAACACCATGCACGTGTTCTAGCAGGAAGACCGATTCAGCGTGCGCTCGCCGGGCGTTGTTCACGGCGTTCGCCAGTTTTGCGGCCGGATGCGGCCACCACCGCTGCTCCAACTGGTCGAGCCAGCCGGGCAATAGGCCGACGTCGAGCAGCAGCGCGGCCACGAGACAGCCGACCGCCGCGCCGACGAGCACGTCGCTCGGGTAGTGCGCCCCGACCTGGACCCGCTGGCAGGCCACCAGCGCGGCCAACAGGGGAAACACGGCCCGCCCTCGCGGATAGAGCCAGACCAGCGCCGCGGCCAGCCCGAAGGCCGTCGCCGTGTGGGCCGAGGGAAAGCTCTGCGATTCGCTGCCAGCGCCAAGGCCAGGCCACCAAGCGCCGAACGTGTTCCACACCGAGCCGGCGAACTGGGACGGCAGGTCATAAGGCCGACACCGCACGACGGTCATCTTCACAAGATCGGCCGCACCGCCGGCCCCGAAGGCGCAGACCAACGCCCGCGGAATGGCCCAGCGCCGGGCCGGGTCGAGCTGATGCACGAGAAAGATGACCAAGACGACGCCGAGGCCATGCCCGAACAGCTCGAACCAGTCGAGGTAACCGAGGCACGCAAGCCAGGGGTGGACGCCGCCGATGACGTCGGCTTCATGTTTCGCCTGCCGCAAGCCGGTCGCCAACGGCACGTCGATGGTCAGCAGGGCGACGGCCGCCGCCGCGAGCAGCAACGCCGGTAAGAGCAGGCATCGACGGTACGTTGGCATGACTCTCGCTGCGGAACTGATGTTGGCCGGCTGTGGCGGATCGACTACAGTGTGCATAAACGTTCCCACCCAGCATGTCAAGCCCGGCAGGCGGGCAGGGCAGGGGAGTGCAGAGTCCCGGAATGTACTCCTCACGCTCCGCGTGAGGAAACGGGCACGATGCGGCCTGCGTATGACCCGGCTTCACGCGGAGCGTGAAGAGTACAGGGCGGGCGGCGCGGTCCAACCCGTCGAGGATCTCCTCCATCACGTTCGTCAACGAAGTTCGCCCCATGAATGAGCTGACGCAGAACGGCCGCCGCACGGCGATCGACCAGTTGCTGATCGTCGCGGCCGCCTGCGCGATCCTGCTGCCGAACCTCGGTCGGACCGGCCTGTGGGACATGGACGAGGCGCTCTATTCGACGGTCGCCCGAGAGATGCTCCAGGCCAACAATTGGATCGTCCCTTGGTTCAACGGCCAACTGTTCCCCGAGAAGCCGCCGTTGATGTTCTGGACGATGATGGGCGGCTTCGAGCTGTTCGGCGTCAACGAGTTTGGCGCCCGATTCTTCTCGGTCCTGATGGGCATCGGCACGGCCTTGGCGGCGTTTCACCTTGGCCGGCTGCTATTCAGCCCGCGGATCGGGTTGTGGACCGGTCTGATCACGTGCTCGACGATCGTCTTTACCATTTCCGCCCGGGCGGCAACGGTCGATTGCGCCCTGACGTTCGTCACAACGTTGGCGATGCTGCTGTTCGTTCTGGCCCTGCGCGGGCAGGAACTGCCCAACGGCTCGGCGGCAACATCCACGCCGCTGCGATGGCCCTACGCCGTGGCGATGTACGCCTGCGTCGGCCTGGCCGTGCTGGCCAAAGGTCCGGTGGGCATGCTGTTGCCCTTGGCCGCGATGGGGCTGTACCTGCTCGCGGTCAACGGGTGGCGGAGCCTCTTCCGGTCGGCCTGGCAGATGCGCCCAATTACTGCGTTGGTCGTCATCGCCGCCGTCGCATTGCCTTGGTACATCGCCGTGGGCGTCAAGACGCACGGCGAGTGGCTCGAGAAGTTCATCTGGGTCTTCAACCTGCGGCCCTTCCAGCAGCCCATCCAGTCGCACGGCGACGCCCTGGCCATCGCGGCGAAGATTCTTTACTACTTCTATCACATCCCCGGCGTGCTCTTCGGCTTCTTTCCTTGGGCCGTGTTCCTTGGTCCGGCGCTGGTTAACACGGTTCGCGAGCTTCGACGCCGGCCGAGCGACGTCCCGACGGACGATGTTCCAGCGACATCTTGCGGGAACAAGCGGAACGGCATCGTGCTGGCCGTCTGCTGGTTCGGCGTCTGGTTCGTCTTCTGGTCGATCTGCAAGACGAAGCTGCCGCACTATCTGCTGCCGGCCTATCCGGCGTTGGCCATGCTCGTGGCCTGCTGGATCGACCGCTGGTTCGAGGACAAGAGCGGCGCCGTGCCGGCGTGGGAACCGCGAAACGCTTGGATTTCGACGATCCTGGTCGGAATGACGATCGCCATCGCACTGCCCATCGTGGCTGCGTATCGCTTGCCGGGCGAACAATCGCTGGGGCTCTATGGGCTGATTCTCGTCCTCGGCGGGGCTTGGTGCTGGTGGGAAAGCCGACACGAACACCGCGGTCGAGCGGCGGCGGCCTTCGCCCTCACGTCGGTCGTCTTTTTGGCGGCCGCGTTTGGCTTCGCCGCCCTCCAGGTCGATCGTCATCAGAACGCCAAGCCGATGATCGCCGCCATCCACAAAGACTGGGCCAGCCGTTCCTCGCCGCCGCCAATCGCCACCTATGGCCTCTTCCGCGAGAGCACGGTGTTTTACGCCGGCCGACCGGTCGCGCGATGCAGCGATGATCCGGCGACGGGCGCGACCGCGCGGCAGCTCTTGAAGCAGTTCCTCGCCAAGCACGATCGAGCCTATGTCATCGCAAGCAACGAGGACGAGCGGGAAATCACGGATGCGTATCCGCCGGGCACGTTCACCGTCGTCGGCCGCTGGCCCCGCTTCCTCGAACCGCAATCGAGCGCGTCGAGCGAAATGATCGTCCTTCGGGCGGTGCGGCGATGAAAACGCGTTGGGTGGCACGCCCTGAGCCCTGGCGAAGGGCGTGGATTACTCGCTGCAACAGAACAGATTGACCAAGAAACCGTAGACGAATCTCCCAATTCGTGCCCGAACTGAACGGACTAGGAAGTCCGTCCTACGGTGCAATTGACACTCGCAGAGTTCGGGAGATGATCGCGGCGTCTACAGCCGCTTGATCTTGCAGCCGGGCAACGCTTGTTGCAGCCGTGCGACGCCCGCGGGGCTCATCTTCGTCTGCACTACGTCTAACGTCTTCAGCTTTTTCAGACGGACCAGCGGCTCGATGCTGGCATCGCTGACTTTCGTCAGGGTGAGTTTCAGCGTTTCGAGATTCGTCATCTTGCCGATTTCCACCAAGCCGGCGTCGGTGACGTTCGTGTCGGTCAGGTTCAGGTACGTCAAACCGCCGAGCGCGGAGAGGCGTCGGACGCCGGCGTCGGTGACGCGGGTGTGCCAGAGATCGAGCCGACGGAGGCCCGCCATTGCGGCGACGTGCTTCATGGCGTCATCGTCGGCCTGGGTCTCGCTGAGGTCAAGTTTTCTGAGCCCTTTCGCCGCCTTCGCGACGTAGCCGAGCCCTGAGCCGGTGACGGGGGCGCCCCGCAGGGCCAGCAATCGGAGCCGGCCGAGGCCTTTCATGGGCTCGAAGCAGCGATCGCTGACGTTCGTGCAGCGGAAGATGCTGAGGTCTTCGAGCATCGGGAGCTTTTCGAGCACCGCCAGGCCGGCATCGGTGATCTGGGAGGAGTCCTCGATCGCCAACGTGGTCAGGTCCCTCAGGCTGGCAAGGTGCGCCAGGCCGTCGTCGGTGATTGAGTTGCGAAGCCTGAGGCTCCGGAGGTTGCCCAACCCTTTGAGCTCGGCCAAGCCGTCGTCGTCGATTTGGACGCAGCCGCGGAGGTCGAGCGACTTGAGGTGGCGAAGGCTTTTGAGCACGGGCAGGCCGGCATCGCTGATGTTGTTGTAGAGCAGCGAGAGCGATTGGAGGTTTTCGAGACCCTTGAGCGCGTCGAGCCCGGCATCGGTGATGTACGTGCTGCGGCGGAGGTTGAGCGATTTGAGGTTTGGCATCTTCTGGAGCGTCTTCAGTCCCTCGTCCGTCACTTCCGTGTTTTCGATGACCAGATCAGTCAGCCGGGGGAACGTGGCGAGTTGTTCGATGCCGGCGTCATGAATTTGCGCGCCCCAGAGGGCCAGTTGCCGAAGGTCCTTCAACTCGGCGAGCAGTTTCACGTCGGCGTCGGTCGCTTGGCAATCGAGGAGATCGACGCCGATCGGGCGTTTTTCGGCGTCATAGCGGACTCGGCCGCCCAGCGCGGCGACGCGTTGAATCGCGCCGGCTGCATCCGCCGCTGGCGCATCGGTGGGAAACGCGAGCACTAGCGAAAGAAGGACGATCGATCGTGCAATCGGGTATCTCCTCACGGCGGGGACTCCTCAAGAAAGCAGGAAGCGGGTGGGCTCGATGCGGCATCGCTCGCGTACCGCTTGCGGCCTATGTTAACGGAAACCGGCCGGCGCTGCAAATCGTGCGATCCGGACTCAGGACGACTGCAAAGTTGTTCGTAGTTCGGGCTTTAGCCGGTCATTTGCCGCCTAAAGGCGGAACTACGAACGCCTGCAACGGACTTTGCAGTCCCTCTGGATCCGGGCGTGGAACGCCCTGAGCCCAAGGTAAAGCCTGGGTGGCACGCCCTGAGCCCAAGGTAAAGCCTGGGTGGCACGCCCTGAGCCCAAGGCGAAGGGCGTGGCGATTCGGCGAGACCACGCCCTTCGTTCCTCAGGGCGTGCCACCCAACGCCACAGTCTATCCCTACACCCGCGCATCGAGCGGTCATTGCTCGTCGCTGCAATGCCTGATATCCTGAAAGCTCACCGATTTCGGTTTCGCCGCGTTCGGCCCTGCCTTACGATCGTGCCGGTCATGGATCAGCACCCCATCATCTTCTTTCTGCAAGAAGGAGCATCCGACCAATGTCTCATGGCGCCAATCGTCGTCAATTTCTTCAAACGGCCGCGTTGACGGGCGTCGGCTTCTGGGTGGCCGGTGGCTTGCGGGCCGCGCCAAGCAAGTCGCCCAACGACCGAATCGCCTTCGCCTGCATCGGCGTCGGCAACAAAGGCGAAGAAGACTCGAAAGACGTTAGCAAGGGGGGCGATGTCGTCGCCATTTGCGACGTGGACATGAACACGCTGAACAGCGCGGGCAAGAAGCGATTCCCCAAGGCCAAGCGGTACACCGATTTCCGCAAGATGCTCGACGAGATGGGCAAGAGCATCGACGCCGTCAGCGTCAGCATCCCCGACCACTGCCACGCCGCCGCCGCGCTGATGGCCATGCGAATGGGCAAGCACTGCTACTGCCAGAAGCCGCTGACGCATTCGATCTACGAGGCGCGGCTGATGGCGCAAGTGGCCAAGGAAATGAACCTGGCCACGCAGATGGGCAACCAGGGGACTGCCTTGGGACACGTCCGCCGCGCGGCCGCGACGATCAAGGCCGGAGCGGTCGGCGCCGTCAGCGAGGTCCACGTTTGGACGAACCGGCCGACCTGGCCGCAGGGCGGCAAACGGCCCGCAACCAAGACCTGTCCGAAGCACCTGAAGTGGGAGGAATGGCTCGGGCCTGCGGCGATGCGGCCCTACGCCCTGGGCTATCACCCCTTCGCCTGGCGCGGCTGGTGGGATTTCGGCACCGGCGCCCTGGGCGACATGGCCTGCCATACGGCCAACATGGCCTACATGGCTCTCGACCTTCGCGATCCGATCGCCGTTCAGGCCGAGACGTCGGGCCATAACCGCGACAGCTATCCGAAGTGGTCGAAGATCACCTTCGAGTTCCCAGCGCTCGGCAACCGCGGTCCCCTCAAGATGTTCTGGTATGACGGCGGCATGCTGGTCGACAAGGACCTGCTCGGAGGCAAGAAGGTCGCTGAAAGCGGTTGCTTGGTCGTTGGCGACAAGGGCAAGCTCTATTCGCCCGACGACTACGGCGGGGGCGATTTCTTCTTGCTCGACGGCGCCACGCTGCCGGCCGACCTGAAGTACGAGGAATCCCCCGGCCATTTCGAGGAATGGTTCCGCGCCATCCGAGGCGGCAAGCCGGCCATGGCCAACTTCGCCGACTACTCGGCCAGCCTGACCGAAACCATGCTGCTGGGAAATCTGGCCGTCTGGGCCGCGGACAAGAAGGGGCTCGGCCCGCGCGTCGAGTGGGATGCCGAGAACTTGCGAGCCACGAACATCGCCGGTCTCGAGCCGATCATCAAGCCGACCTATCGCGAGGGCTACACGCTCGATGTGGCCGGATCGGCCGACTGCCTGCCACGCCGTCGGCGTCGAGGCAGATAGAGCGTTCCTCGCGCTCCTGGCGAGACCAGAGACGGTTGCTCCACGCGCCCAGGGGCCGGAGATCGCCGCGCGCAGTCCTCACCCTAACCCGCAATTGTCAGCGTAGGGTGGGTCGACGTCGCAAATATATGGTGGGGCTTCGCAAACCAATCAACGGTGATTTGCACTCTGTCGGTTTGCAGGACGAGTTGCCGCGACGGAAGCCCCACCACCGCCTTGGTTTGCTTGACCCACCCTACGCCTTGGCGACAAATGCGGACTAACGCTCTCCCCAAGGGAGAGGAGACACACGCGGCGTTCCAATGGGAGAGGGGACCAGAGCCGGGGTCGCGTACCGCGTCGGATCGACAATGCCGACCGACCGGAACGCGCGCTGGCGTTCGGCGCACTTGTTGCATTGACCGCAGGGCTGGCCATCGCGGGGCGCGATGCAGGAAAACGTCAGCTCGAGCGGCAGTCCCCGCCCAAGCTCGATCACCTGCGGCTTCGTCAGCTTCGCAAAGGGGCGAAGAATGGCGATCGGGCTGCCGGCGGCCGTGGCGAGCATCGCCTCCAGCTCGGTGAAGAACGCGTCGGTGGCGTCGGCAAACGGGTTGCCCGCCAAGATGGCCAAGGCCAACTGGTCGATGTTGTGCATCGCGCACCAGATGGCCGGTTTGATCGTCAGCAAGGCGTTGCGGCCGGGAAGATACACGGCGTCGTCCGCGCTGTCGGCATCCGGGGCGCCTCGTCCGCTGAGACTCCAATGGTCGGCGTAGAGGTCGGCCAGCGGCAGATCGAAAACGATCAGTTCCTGCAAGCCGGGCGAGGCGATCGCCTGCAAGAAGGCCTGCAGCGCGTCGAGTTCCTCAGGTTCCCACACCAGTCCGCAACGAACATAGAACGGCTGGACGCCGCGGCCCTGCTGCAACAGATGCGCGACAAGCACGCAGCTATCCAGCCCGCCGCTGGCGAGCGCACCGATTGTCGCTGGGTCGGAGGAGAGGTGCATACGAACCCTCCATCGTCAGTCATTCTAGGCACGGGATACAGAATCAGAAGGGGTGTGGCGTTTCCCCCACGCTGTGGAGCGATTCTGCTCACTGCGCGAGGTTAGCGAAAATGCGCAGACACTTTGCGATATGCCAGCGCGATGACGGGTTTCCTCCTCAGCTAACCCCTTTCAGCCTTCTAGCCATTGACAGACGGAGACAGCGGCGGGGACAATAGTAGGTTCAATCCCGGCAGAAACTCCATGCGATTCTACAGCTTTGTCTTGAAGAACCTGGTCCGCCGCCGCGTC
>JBDKUC010000408.1:0-2187 GCA_039679885.1 Thermoguttaceae bacterium
GGGTCAAGCAAACCAGGGCGATGGTGGGGCTTCCGTCGCGGCAACTCGTTCTGCAAACCGACAGAGTGCAAATCACCGTTGATTGGTTTGCGAAGCCCCACCATGTACTTGCGACGTCGACCCACCCTACGGTGCGAATTGCGGGACAAATGCCGATTAGCTTGCCGCCTCGGCGTTGTTTTCGCTGTCGAGGCTCTCATCCCGCGGTTCTTGGATCTCGTGCAGCAGGTGCTTGATCAAATGGCTGTGACGGCGGCTGTACAGAAAGTAGATGACCAAGCCGATCACGAGCCAGAGTCCCAATCGGACCCAGGTGATCAGCGGCAGGAAGAGCATTAGCACGACGTTGACAAAAATTCCCAGCGGCCCGACGATCCATAGCGCCGGGCAGCGGAAGGGCCGTGTGACGTTCGGACGCTGCACCCGGAGGATCATCACCGCGGTGCAGACCATGACGAAGGCCAGCAGCGTGCCGATGTTGACCATCTTGGCGATCTCCTGGATCGGCGTCAGCGCGGCCACCAGGCAAATCACCCCGCCGGTGGCCATCGTGGCCACGTGCGGCGTGCGAAACCGCGGATGAATCTCGCCGAAGACGCGAGGAAGCAGCCCATCGCGGGCCATCGCCATGAACACCCGCGCTTGGCTCAAAAACAGAACCAGCAGGACGCTCGTCATGCCGGCCAGCCCGCCGGCCGAGATGAGCACGGTAGCGCCCCTCAACACGCCGCTGTGTGTCTCGTCGGCCCGCTGGGCGAACGCCACCGCAATCGGCGCGTGCGCATCGATCTTCGGATAAGGGACCATGCCGGTGATCACGGCCGCCACGGCCATGTAGAGAATCGTGCAAAGCACCAGCGAAGTGATGATGCCGATTGGAACATCGCGCTGCGGCCATCGGGCCTCTTCCGCATGGGTCGAGATGGAATCGAAGCCGATGTAGGCGAAGAAGACGATCGACGCCCCCAGCATGATCCCGGAAAGGCCGTAGGGCATAAACGGTGAACGGGTGGCGTCGTCGATGGGCCGCAACCACCGATTCAAGCCGATCCAGCCCAACATGCCCCAGTTCTCAACCTCTTTGGCCTTCCCCTCCTCGCGAACCTGAGGCAACAAGCGTTCGACGACCGCCTCCCGTTCGGCGTCACGGGGACGATTGCTGCTCAAGAAACGCTTGGCCGGTTTGAGCCGAGCGTTGGCCTCCTCTTCCGAAAGCCGGCCGGCCGCTCGGAGCCGGGCAACCTCGGCTTCGAGCCATTCCAGTCGGCATCGGGCGGTCAACTCCTCCGCCACGGCCGAAACGCGCTGAGGCGATGGATCGCCACGGTGCCGTTCGGCCAGGTCCTTCTTGACCAGGTCGATGGCAAGGCGTTCCTGTGGCAGCACCCGCTGCTCGACCGGAATGCCGGTCCAGTTCGCCGACTGCACGTAGCCGACGCCGACCGCAATCACGAACAGCACGACGACCACTTTGATCATGACCAGGGTGGCGTTCGTCTGCGCGCTCTCGCGAATTCCGCGCACAAGAATGATGGTGACGAGAACCATGACCAGGACGGAGGGGAGATTGCACCAGGCCCCGCCCGCAAGCCCGTCGACGTGCGTAAACGGATCGTAGAGCCATTGCTTGGGGATCTCCCACGTTTGGGCGAACAGCTTGCCGATCGAGGCGATCAGTTCGTTCAAGTAGCCGGACCACGAGGAGGCGACGGCGGCGGTGCCCATCGAGTATTCGAGAATCAGGTCCCAGCCGATGATCCAGGCGAAGATTTCGCCCAGCGTCGTGTAGGCGTAGGCATAGACGCTGCCGGCCACCGGCGCCATGGCGGCGAACTCGGCATAGCACAAGGCCGCCAGGGCGCAGCCCAGCGCGGCGACGGCGAACGAGAGGACGATGGCCGGTCCACCGTAGTCGGCCGCAGCCACGCCGGTCAGGACGAAGATGCCTGCCCCGATGATGCAGCCGACCCCCAGCGAGGTCAGCGACACGGGCCCCAGCACCCGCCGCAGCCGGTGTTCGCCGGCCATCTCGGCCAGCAGCATCTCGAAGTCTTTCTTGGCGAAGAGGTGCTTCCAGCTCATGCGAGACGCCTTTCCGCAGGTCTGCGACCGTGCGAGAAGAATTGCAGATCGTTCGTAGTTCCGGCTTTATCCGGTCATATGCCGCCTAAAGGCGGGACTACGAAC
>JBDKUC010000338.1:0-3696 GCA_039679885.1 Thermoguttaceae bacterium
AACCGCCGCAATGGCCTCGACGACAGCTTCGCGCGACGCCGGTTTCGTCAAATGGGTGGCAAAACCGGCTTCGTAGCTTCGACGGACGTCCTCCTCTTGGCCATAGCCGCTCAGCGCAATGCCGGGAAACGGGTGGCCGCGCTCGCGCAGGTGGCGCATCAGGTCGTGGCCGCTGCCGTCGGGCAGCCCGAGATCGCTGACGAGCAGATCGAAGGCGTGCTGGTCGGCCAGTTCCAACGCCGTGGCCACGTCCCCGGCCGTTTCGATCGTGTGCCCTTCTGCGGCCATGACCATTCGCATCATCTGCGCCGTGACGCCGTGGTCTTCGACCAGCAGGATGCGCAAAGGGCGCACGACGCGCTGCGGGGCAGTGGCCGGCGTGGGCATTTGCGATCGGCCGGCGGGGGTGATGAGCGGCAATTGGAGACGGAAGGTCGCCCCTTTGCCGCGTCCTTCGCTGTGCGCTTCGATCCTGCCTCCGTGCAACTCGACCAGCGCCTTGCAGATCGCCAGCCCCAGCCCCAGGCCGCCGAACTGCTGGGTGATCGAGCGTTCCCCCTGTTCGAAGGCGTTGAACACCCGTGCCAGCGATTCCGGCTCGATGCCGATCCCACTGTCGTTCACTTCGACGACCAAATGCCGCTCATTGGGCCGGCAACGGATGCCCACACACCCGCCGTGCGGCGTGAACTTGATCGCGTTCTTCAGCAGGTTCCAGAAGACCTGCTGGAGCCGGGGTTCGTCGGCCTCGACCCAGTAGGGCGCGGCCGGCCCCAGGTCGACGCCGAAGTGCAGGCCCCGCGTCTCGATGTCCGGTTTGCAGACCTCGACCGCCCGTTGGATGACCGTGCACAACTCGACGGGCTTCCGGTTCAGTTCGATCTTCCCCCGCGCGATCCGCGTGACGTCCAAGAGGTCGTCGATCAACCGGGCTTCCATCTCGACGTGGCGGCGGACCGTTTCCAAGGTTTCTCGCATCTCCGGGGCGAGGTCCGGCCGGTCCTGGAGCATCGAGACGCCCATCACCACGGGCGTCAGCGGGGTCCGAAGTTCGTGGCTGAGGACGGCGAGGAAGTGGTCTTTGGCTCGATTGGCCTGCTCGGCCACGGCTTTGGCCCGTTCGGCGGAGTCCTTCGCCGCTTTGAGCGACTCCTCCGTTCGCTTGAGGTCCTCGATATTGAGCGCGACCCCGAACCACCGGACGATCTCGCCCGCCGCGTCGCGGATGGGGCGGCCGATCACCTTGAACCACTCGTACTGTCCGTCATGCCGCCGCACCCGGTATTCCAGGTCATAGGGAGCTCGCTCTTCGACCGCGGCCTGCCAGGCGGCAAAAGCCCGGGGCCGGTCGTCGGGATGCAGCAATCGGTTCCAGCCGTCACCGAGATGCTCGCTCATCGGCACGCCGGTGTAGTCGACCCACGGCTGGCTCTGGTAGTCGCAGTAGCCGTCTGGCCGCGTGGTGAACACCATGCCGGGGATCGATTCGAGCATCTGGCGGAAGAACAGCTCGCTTTCCCGCAGCGTCGCCTCGGCCCGCTTCTGCTCGGTCACCTCTCGCCCGTAGAGATTGATATATCCCGCATCCGGGATGGGGGTCACGGAGAACAAGTAGATCTTGCCCTGGTCGCAGGTGATCTCCTCCTCGATAATCCGGCCTGCCTGCTGGGCACGCTGAAGCGATGGCAGGAACGGCGCTGGCACGAGTTGATCGGCGTGCCAGCCTATCGCGGTCAACTTCGCGAGAGCCGCTCGATTGGCAAACAGGACCTTTCCGTCGTTCGACACGCGCAGAACCGGGTTCGGGTTCTCCTCGGGAAATTGCGCGACCTGACGCAATTGCTCCTCGGCAAGCTTGCGCGACGTGATGTCCATCGCGGTTCCCATCGCGCGCAGCGGCTTGCCGCCCGAAGCGTCGAGGGATCGGCCTTTCGCCAGGATCCAATGAAGGCTTCCGTCGGGCCAGGTCACGCGGAATTCGACCTCGTAATCCCCGGGCCGCGTCTTCAGTTCGACGATACGCTGTTGAAGCCGGCTCCAATCCTCGCGATGCGTGCGTTCCATCACACGGCCAATGGACTGGATTGGCTCATCGACGGGCAGGCCGACAAGTTGCCTGGCTCTCGCGTCCCCGTCGAGCAGATCGGTGGTGAAGTCCCAGTGCCACCAGCCCATGTCGGATGCCGTCAGCGCAAGGCGCAGCCGCTCCTGGGCTGCGCGTTCCGCCATGGCCGTCCGACTGAGGCGAACCCCGCCATAATAGAGCAGTCCGGTGAAGCACACCAGAAAACCGAGGACGAGCAGGGCAGTCCCCGTCGCCGTGTCGTAGAGGCCACGCTGCTCCCCATACAGTTCCAGCAATCCCAGCAGCACTGCCAGCACGAGCGTGGGAGGCAGCAGGTGGCGAACGAGCACTCCACCGGGATCCTCGGCGGTCACCAACGTCATCAGCCCTTTGTCGGGCCGGACGCACAGTAACCCCACGCCCAGCAGCAAGAGAGTCACCGCCGTCGACCAAGCGATGGTCGTGTAGCGGACCAAGTCGTAAAGTTGTTGGACATCGTAGAGATAGCCAATGATCCCCAGCAACGCGATCAGGCACACCCCAGAAGCCAGCGACTGCGCCAACAGGCATGTTCGCTTGCCGCAACGGCTCAGCACGAGCAACGCCAGACCGGCCAGGACAAAGCTCAGTGAGACGGACGGCCCCATGCGATTGGGATGCAGCACCCCCATCGCCCCGGATGGCTCCTTGGCCAGCAGTTGGTCAATGCCCAAGTCCCAGCCGAAAAGGTGTTCGCTGAACGTCAATACCCCCAGAAGAAACACGGCCGTTGCGCAGAGCCGGCCGAGCCATTGCCGCACCGGCCCTGCCCGTTCCGGCACCAGCAGCATGAGCGCCAAGCCCGCAAGAAGCAGGCTCAAGGCGGCGTTGGTTTTCACGGTGATGCTGGTAACGCCGCGCTCGGCCATGGAGCCAGAGACCCATGCATCTAGAAACCAAGCGCCAACTACGGCTGCGATCGCGCCGGCCCCCAGCGCCGCTGCCTGAAACCGGGCATGGCGGGCATGCAGCGGGGTTTGGCCATCTGGCTTGTCGCTCGTGCTCATGGCGATCCCTCCAACCAGCCGGGCGGCCTACTGAGGAATGTCGCCACAGGACCGCTTCCCTTCGGCCAAGATCTGCTCGAATTGCTCGGACTCCAGCGTCAAATCCAAAGGAGATACCTGCACAATGCAATCGTTCTGATCCGTTGCGGCAACCAGACGAAACACGTAATTGCGCGAGCCGTCGTCGACACACGACCATCGAACCGAAGCATCCTGACGGCCTCGCTCGTCAATCGCCTGCCGAATCACCTCTTCTCTTCGTCGCAACTTCTCCACGTAGGCGGGGTCGACCCCACGCAAGTCTTGGTAGTTAATTTCCATCTGCCTCATCGTCTTTCTCCTTTCCATGCCGATCCCGCAGGAATTATAGAAGTCGCGCCGGACGAAAGACTAGCGCTGATGGGTTTTGACGAACAAAACCTGTAGGGAACGCCCTCCGTGGCGTTCTGGGCAGTGGAGACGGCGGAACGCCACGCAGCGCGTTCCCTACAGGCGCCGCTACCGGTCTTGTTCGTCAAAACCCCATTAGGAGAGTCCAGATTGACTAAACATCGCGGTTTTCTTGGACGGAATCAACTCCTAGGA
>JBDKUC010000433.1:0-6636 GCA_039679885.1 Thermoguttaceae bacterium
GTTCGATGACCGCGAACAACCGTTCCATCGTGGCCCGATTGTGCGTGAGCCACGCCTTGCGCGCGGCCAACCGTTGCTCCGCCGGGCCATCGGTGAGCAACGCCCGCAGGCTCGCCCGGGTGTGCCGGACGCCCGACTCCTGCTCGAACCGGGCCAAGCAGTGATCGCAGTAACAGCCGCACAGCACGGGCGAATGGCTGCTCACCCGGTCGTCGTCGTCGATCCAGATATGGTCGGGGCTGGTCGCGGCCAAGCGTCGATAGAGCCCACGGATGTACTCTCGAAAGCGTGGATCGTTCGGGCAAAATGCCCCTCGGCAAACGTTTCCGTCGATGTCCGTGATATGCGTGTAGCCCGAGAGTGCATGGGGCAGGTCTTCTTCGAGGTGCCCCAAGGTGGCGATGACATTGATTCCAGCCCGGTAGCCCAGGGCTCTCGCCTGCCGCATCCGGTCGCCGAGAACACGGCAACGGCGATCGATCTCTTCCAGCGGCAGCGGGGTGCATGTGGTGGAAGTAAAGAGGCTGAGCTCATCGGTGACGCCCTTGCGCTTTTGCAGCATCGCAAGAATCTCGCGATATCGCAATTCCGACATCCATTGGCTCGCCCCAATGCGGAAGGTCATCAGCGCCCGATTGATGGCCGGACTGGCTTGCTGCGGCGCGCCGACTCCTTCCGCCGCTTCCGAAGCAGCGGTGACCCATGCGACGCCGATGCAAGATGCGAACAACACGAGCCAACGATTGCCGAGGTGTCGGGCGGTCATGATGGTTGTGTCTCCGGCTGTCGTCGCTTCGCGTTCTTGGCATAAATCGGCCAAACAGCGGCTGGCAACGCGTCGTCCGGGAGCGAAGCCTTCCCGGCGGCAGGCGTCTCTGGCCGTGCTTGCACTCGGCCCTGCCGGTCGATAGGCGCCATCAGCATCGGCCATGTCACAAATGAATATAGCCGATCGCCAAGTCGGTCAACAGTCCGCGGTTCCGCCTTCGGCCGCATTTCGCACCGGTTCAACACTAGCCCGACGCGCAAGCCAGTGAAGTGACAGCCGTCACCCTTGCCTCTGGACGAACAACGCCAGACTATCCCGCAAATCCCGTTTCTTCGATCCCGGCCGCCGAAAAGCTAGACTTGAGACAGCGCGACGCGTAAGCGATTCGATACACTTTGGGCGATAGCGATGCAAACGACCAATTCCCCCGAAACATCCTCGGATGCCGATGCCGTCATGGCTGCGGCAATCGAGCGGATCAGCCGGCTTGCGGCGCAAACGACCGATGGCGCGGCAAACCACGAAACCCACGAAAACAACGAACCGAAGAGTCCGATGCCGAGCGCCAGCGACGGCTTCGCGCCCGTCGAGCCCACCTCGTTCCAGGCCGCCGGCTTGGCCGACAGCGAGGTCGAGGCCCTCGTGCTGAAGTTCCTGCTGGCCCGGGGCGACGCCACCGGCCGCGAGATCGCCGACCAGGTGAAGCTCCCCTTCGCGCTGGTCGATGAACTGCTCCGCGAGGTGAAGCAGAACCAGTTGGTCGTCCATCGCAGCTCGGCGCCGATGAACGACTTCCAGTATCAGTTGAGCGACTTGGGCCGCGAGCGAGGCCGTCGCTACTCGCAGCATTGCACGTACTTCGGTTCGGCGCCCGTCACCTTGAGCGATTACATCGCCAGCGTCGAGGCCCAGTCCGTCAGCAATCAACATCCGACGCCCGACGATCTCCGCCGGGCTTTCGGCGACCTTCTGTTGAGCAAGGCCATGTTCGATCGGCTCGGCCCCGCGATCAACTCGGGCCGTGGCCTGTTCCTGTTCGGCCCCTCAGGCAACGGCAAGACGAGCATCGCCGAGCGCGTCACGGCGGCCTTCGGCCAGGAAATCTGGATTCCCCGGGCGGTCGGCGTCGATGGCGAAATCATCCGCCTGTTCGATCCGGTCAACCACGAAGAAATCCCCTTGCCGTCGGGCGGCGGGTTGTTGAATCGCCAGCAGATCGACACCCGCTGGGTCCGAATCCGGCGGCCGACGGTCATCGCCGGCGGCGAGCTGACGATGTCGCAACTCGAAGTGACGATCAACACGTCGACCGGCATTTGCGAGGCCCCGCTCCAGTTGAAGAGCAACTGCGGCACCCTCGTGATCGACGACTTCGGCCGTCAGCGAATGCAAATCGACGAACTCCTGAATCGCTGGATCGTGCCGCTGGAGAAACGCCAGGACTTCTTGAACCTGCCCAACGGCAAGAAGATCATGGTGCCGTTCGATCAGCTCGTCGTCTTCTCGACGAACCTGGAGCCGCGCGATTTGGTCGATGAAGCTTTCTTGCGGCGGATTCCGTACAAAATCGAGATCACCGACCCGAGCGAGGAAGAGTTCCGCCGGCTCTTCGAGCTAATGGGCGGGCGGCTCGGCGTCGCCTATCGGCCCGAGGCCGTCGACTATCTGATCGCCTCGCACTTCCGCCGCACCCATCGCGCGTTCCGCTACTGTCATCCACGCGATTTGCTCCTGCAAGTCCGCAACTACTGCAAGTATCACGGCTGTCCAGCCGAGATGACCAACGAGCACTTCGATCGGGCAGTCGAGAACTACTTCGCGGTAATCTAGTGTAGCGATTCAGTCCATCGGGGATTTCTGGGTGCCATGCTTGCTAAGCGAGCGCAGCGAGACAGCAAGCATGTTCGCCGTCGAATCATGGCCACGCAAGCGTGGGACATGGCGCCCATTGGTCCTGAATGATGCAACATACAGACCGTCATTTCTGAGACAGTACAGTATTTTCTCAGTGGCGCTCTTGAGATGTCGAGCTGGGCGTCACTGCATGACGCCCGCAAGCGACATGTTGGAAGCCGCCAGCCTAACCTACAATTCTCACCGTAGAGTAGGTCGACGTCGCAAGTACATGGTGGGGCTTCGCAAACCAATCAACGATGATTTGCACTCTGTCGGTTTGCAGAACGAGTTGCCGCGACGGAAGCCCCACCAGTGCCTTGGTTTGCTTGACCCACCCTACGCCTTGGTGAGAAATGCGGACTGAGATTTCGTCGCCAAGAACCGCCTTAAGAGGGTGCGTCTCGCGCGGTGTCGCGGATGACCGAGGGCGGTTTCTGTTATGCTGAAGCATAACCTACCGCTACTGCTCGAACTTGCTCCGGTCGGCGACTTCGACCGACAGGGTCGTCAGCTTCCGATCGCGGAAGACCAGCATCGGGACCTTCTGGCCTACCGGGGTCAGACTGACGACGACAACCAGATGAGCGTCGTCGTCGACGGACGTGTGATTGAACTCCAGGATGACGTCGCCGGTTTGCAGCCCGGCCGTTTCGGCCGGCGACTTTGCCGTGACGCTCGTCACTAGGGCGCCAACAGGCCTAGGCATTCCGAGTTCCGAGGCCATTGCCGGGCCGAAGGCCGCTTCCAGCTTGACGCCAAGAAAGCCGCGTGTGACCTTGCCGGTGCGGATCAACTGACGTGCAAGGCCCATGAACATGTTGCTGGGGATCGCGAATCCGAAGCCCTCGTTTCTGCCCGATTTGCTGGCGATTGAATCGTTGATGCCGATGACTTCGCCGCGCAGGTTGACCAGCGGACCGCCGCTGTTGCCGGGATTGATGGCGGCGTCGGTCTGGAGGAAGTCTTGGAAACGGAAGCCCCCGCCGCCGAGCACCCGCAAGTCCCGTCGTCCCTTCGCACTGATGATGCCGAACGTGACCGTCTGGCGGAGGCCGAAGGGGCTGCCGATGGCAAGAACGAAATCGCCCACGTCCATCCGGTCGCTGTCGCCCATTGAGGCGGCGACCAGGTCAGGCGCAGAAATGCCTAGCACTGCCACGTCGGCGTCGGGGTCTTCGAGGATTTTCTGCGGATGGAGGCGGCGGCCGTCGGCCAGATCGATGCGAATGGCCGGCTCTTTCGCGTCACGGATGACGTGTCGGTTGGTGAGCACGTAGTAGGCGCCGTCCACCTCGACAATGACGCCGGAGCCATGTTCCTCGATGCCGCGCGCCGACGGCGAGTCGGGCGGCGGCGGAAGGTCGGCCTGGATGTAGACAACCGCGGGGCCCACGAGCTTTGCGGCCGATTTCAGCACGGCCGATTGAGCTTCGAGCACCGCGGCGTGTTGGTCGAGTTGCTGCCGGAGTTGGCTCCGCTGCTGCGACGCCGAGGCGTCTGGCCGCTGGATGGCCGCTTGCAGGCCCGCTTGCTCGGCGGCTCTCGCGGCGCCGCCGGGCGGCAGGAAAGCTGAGGCGACAAGCGACAGCAGCAGGATCGCCAAGCTCGAGCCGCGGCCGGCGAGGGAAGCCCGAACGAAATTCGAAATCCGACGATCCGTCATTCGAGCTTCGCGATTCTCTCAGTCCTTCGTCGTCCGCGTTTCGAGCTTCCCGATGAAATTGCGTCAGGAGACGTCGAGCTCGATGTCGTTGATCGACAGATCGGCCTCGCCGCCGGACGAATCCAACAGACGGCTCCAGTCAACGTCGCCGGCCCCGCCGCCGCCTTGCCGTTCGGACTCGCGCTGGCACTTGATGCAGAGCGTGGCATAGGGCAGAGCGTTCAACCGGGCCATCGGAATTGGCGCCCCGCAGCTTTCGCACATGCCGAACTGCCCTTCGCGCATCCGCTCCAGGGCATACTCGATGCGGCTAAGCTCGCGGCTCTCGACCTCCGCCAACTGAGAGCTGATCTCGTCCTGGACAGAGTCCAGGGCGGCGTCGACCATATCTCCCGATGTCTGAGCGCGGAGTTCCTTCAAGAGACTCAGGTCGCCGGCCAGGGCCTTCCGCAGCGCGTCGCGCCGCTTGATGAGGATCTGGCGCATGCTCATGATCGCGTCTTTGCGGCTCATAGGACTGTCACCTCGGCGTCCGACCATAGCCTCGCTGAAGGCTTGCCCCCCTTCAGTGCTGCCAGTTCGAACCCCCTTCTCGCAAGCGGTTTCCGATGATGGGATCACTTGTTCCGACCTCAGGATGCCGCGGCCGACTGCCTGGCGCTGTCGATCAGCGGCAACCAAAATATACTACGCAAACGGACCACGGGTGGGTCAATCTGCGCAAATATTTCGGCCGCCCGCGCCGAGATGGCCTTCCGCGAAAAATGAACCTCGCCCAATCCCCCATTAGGGACTGGTGGACGCGCTGACCGCGTGTCGCTATCGGATAATCGTCAAAACCGGCAAAGATATACAGCGTTTTTCTGGCAAGCCAACGACGGCCACCGATGCCGTCTCTGGGGCTTTTGACGGGCCGTCTGCCGTAAGCTACATCCCCTACGGGCTTTAGCGCTTTTTCTCAAACGGTGACAGACATGCCCGCTACCCTGGATGCCAAGCAACGGTCGGCTAACGCCTCGGCCGCCAGCGGCGAATTAGTGTTCCGAGTCACTGGCCCCCAGCGGGACGGCCAGCTCATCCGCCTCCGGTCGGCGAAGTGCACGATCGGCTCGGGACCCCATTGCACGTTGCGGCTCCGAGCGCGCGGCGTGGCCCCGGTCCACTGCCTGCTGCTGCGCGGATCGGCAGCCACCGTCGTCCGCTGCTGGTCGCCCGACACCCGGCTCAACCAACAGTCGTTCACCGACGCGCCGTTGGCGATCGGCGACTGCCTGAGCGTTGGACCGATCGACCTGGAAGTCGTCGGGATGGACATTCCTTCCGACGGGTGGTCCGAACGCGAGTCCGGCCGCACGGATCGGCCAACCACTGAAACAATGGCCGAACCGCCACAGGCCGCATGGCGTGGCGACTTAGACGAGCTCCAACGCCAGCTCGATCAACAGCGCGAGCAACTGGCCGCCGACGCCGCCCGGCTCGCTGCGGATGTCGCAGAGCTTGATGGCGAACGACTGAAGCTGGCCGCGGAGCGGTCGGAGCTCGATACCGCGCGGAATGCATGGCAGGAGCAGAAGCGGCTTGAGGAGGCCAAGCACGAAGAGACACAGCACGGACTCGATCAGGCAAACGAACGGCTCGCCTCGGGACTCAACGAGCTAGATGTCCAGCGCAGTTCAATGACTTCCCAGTTGGCCGTTCTCGAACGCGAACAGAACGCGTTGGCTGCGGAGCGGCAACAATGGCGAACCGAACAGGATCAACACCAGCGACAGCTCGACCAGGAGCGCGAGCAACTCGCCGCAGAGGTGGATCGGCTGCACGCGGAACAAGATGGGTTGCAGGCCAATCGGGACGCTTTGTTGGAAGAAATGCGCTGCTTCGAGAATGAGCGGCGACAATGGGAGTCGGAGCGACAGCAGCCAACAACACAGGATATGACTTCGCAGGAGCCGCCGGCGGCGGCCGAAACCGTCGGCGCGCCGTCCGAAGAAATTGAGTTTCAAGCTGCATCGGAGAAGGCCCCCGTCGATTTGGCCGACGTGTTCCGGCGAGTCGGCGCACACGTCGATGCCGCTGACGAGCCTTCGGAACCGGAGGATTCGCAGCCAAACGCGGCAGCGGCGAACATTGCGGCTCCAATGAAACCAACGGCCCAGCCAGACAACGAAGACGGCGAAGAATCGCTCCAAGCGTACATGAGCCGGCACATGGAACGCGTACGGGCGGCGGGCGAAGGCGCGGCCCCGCGACCCACTTCCGAAGAGCCTATGCCGACGATCGGTGGCGCGGCCGACGAGCAATCCCCATC
>JBDKUC010000166.1:0-24782 GCA_039679885.1 Thermoguttaceae bacterium
GCCCCTGAATGTCACGCTCGCGGAGCCCCGGCGTCTCGTCTGCCATACAGCCTCCCTGCCATCTTGACAGTTTTCGGCAATGGCTAGATCAATGCGCAAATTCCGTGCCGAACACACGTGGAATGTCTTCTTTGTCTCCCTCAACCGGTGGGACCACTCGAACGGTTCGCGAAAAAGTGGCCTGGGCCGCAGGGGCGTGGCGCCGATAGGCGGATAGAATGGATGCCATAAAGATTAGGTACTTTGAAGAGGAGAACCCCGGAAAAGAATTTCCGTGGTTCCACAGTGCGGATGAGTCTAACACTCGGCAACTTCGCGATGCGCTAGCAATCGCATTCGACGCGCCAGCGGCACTGACGCCATTGGAGCTGTGCACGTTTTTGAATAGCAGGATGCATGACGTTGACGAGGTAAATGCTGAATCTTGTGGTTTTGAGCTTCGGGACGTTCTTCGTCGCCTAGGTATTTCAGCGCTCCCAGAGATATTCATCAATTGGTATCGATTTGATGATATCGACCGAATGAAGCTGGACGATCTTGCAGATTGCTTTCAGAGTATTTGGTATCCCTCTTCGGACGACATCGATGTCTTTGACTCGACGCTTTCGTGGATCGTCTCCGTAACCCACTACGGCAGCGTGAGAGCAATCTATTGAAGGGCATTCCGGGGGGCGTATGGAACTATTGGCTGAATGACCGAATGGATGGCAATAGTTGGGTATTGGGTCCGGGCCCTACCTTCCCCGGACCCTACGATGATCGCGCATTGTCCGAAGGCGGAAGCATTTGGGATGTCAGACCTGTTGACCCCGGTGCGCACAGGCAAATGCATGGCGGCGGGCACGCGGCCAAGCCGTCTAACCCCATCGAAACGTAGCAGAGACCGGCAATGACAAACATCAAAATGCTTTGGCGACTATTCGACGTCGTGGACACTATCACCAGCGAGCTAGGTCGCGGGGATGAAGAAAGAAAGGACCTTCTCGACAATTTCTTCTTTCGCTTCTTGACGGTCTGTGACGGACTCGAAGGGCCGGAAGGGTGTCGCGGGATTGCGCTCGTTGCAACGGAGGACCTGCCGTCCGACGTTGAAGAGATTAACGATGGGTTTCTCCACGAGCTTTGGGCGGAAAGACACGACGGTGAGGACTAGCTCGGGGGACACAACGGGGATAGGGACACAACGGGGATAAGTCCAATTATCTGCGTTTCCTCGGTCTGCCACGAAACACAAGGGGGCGCGAAACCGAAACACAAGGGGTCGGGAGTCTTTTCCGGGCCGTCTGGCGCCGCGGCGCGCTGTGCCCTCCGCCCCTGGTGTCAACGGCCCAGTTGCGCAGCGAATTGTGATCGGCAAGGGCGGTGAGATCTACCATTCACCGGATCATTACAGGACATTTATCCCAGTCTCGCCGGGAGGTTGAGTAATGAGCTTACGCAGTGTTTTCGTGTTCTCTGACGAGCCACTGGATTTCTGCAATAAGGATGACTATATTGCGCGGGTTCCCGACGGGATTACGAGCCGCGATAGACTATTTGACGTCCTTAGTCAAAGCCTACGTTTTCCATCATATTTTGGAAGAAACTGGGACGCGCTCTCCGACTGTCTGCGCGACCTATCATGGATTGATCGCCGCCGCGTGATAATTGTCCACGAGGCGATACCAAGCCTCGACGCTACAACGCTACGAAGCTACGTGGATGTGCTATCGGAATGTGCGACCGATTGGCTGTCGGGTGAGGCACACCAGCTTCTCGTGGTCTTTCCTAGACATTCGGACGGTGAGATCGCTGGTATTCTCGAATAGGCATGAGAAGGGTCTCCAAAAGGAATTCCACGATGCAATTGGTAGCGAAGTTGCGACTTGCTCTTGCCGTCGCCGGGCCCGATCGAGTGGCTCGAAGGGACAAGAAGAGGGGATAAGTCCAATTATGTGAAGGTAAGAAAAGGGAGGTAAGAAGGGTAAGAAAGGGGATAAGTCCAATTATGTGAGGAACGCGCAACGGCAACACGTCCAATTATTGGCGTTTCCTTGGCCTGCCGCGAGGCCGAGATTCTCGGCGGTCGTCGCCTGCCAGGCCGCGCTGCCGAAGGGGCGGCCGCGCTGAACTGACGTGTGCAGGGCGTCCAAATCCGCCTTCGATTGCGGCCGGTTCACTTGCAGCAGCCATCGCCGCGGCCGCTCGACCGGCCAGCTCGTCAGCGGCGGCACGTCTTCGGTGACCTCGGGATGCCGCCATCGCCAGAGCCTCGACCACGGCAATTGCGTTCCGCCATCACGCGTTGCCATCAGACCGGCGCGAGCCAGAAAAGAACCGGCAGCCAGACAGCCACGCTGTGCGTAAGTGCTTATGGCGTCAAAAGAAACAACCCGTTGACAACGGCTGTCAACGGGTTGCACGATGTGGGCGGTAATGGACTCGAACCATCGACCCCCAGCTTGTCGAGCTGGTGCTCTAACCAACTGAGCTAACCGCCCTAACGCTCCTCCGCAACACCCGGCTGGGCCTTGCGAAGATGACTTTGCTCCATTCTGGCACCTCTTCCGGTCGGCGTCAACCGGGGATGCCCTTGCTCGGGTGCGGTTGGAGGACCTATACTACGGAAGCACCCCGTTTGAGCCGCGAATCCCGCAAGCCTGCCGGCGTTCGGCCGTGGGCTGGGGGATCGTGGAAGCCTTTTCGCGGGACCGGTGAACTGGAGCATCCTTTGTATCGATGCCCCGCCCGTGGGGAAAGGCGATCATAGGCTCATGGAGACCCATGCTAAAAGTCATTCTGCCCGACGGTAAAACCCTCGATTTCTCACATCGCGTCCGACCGGCCGACATCGCGGCCCAGATCGGACCCCGGCTTGCCAAGGCCACGTTGGCCGCCGAAGTCGATGGACGGCTCGTTGATGCCAGCGAACTGCTTCCCGCCGACGGGCAAGTCAAGCTCCGGCTGCTCACGGCCAAGGACCCCGAGGCGTTGGGCTTGCTGCGCCACTCGTGCGCCCACGTGATGGCCCGGGCCGTCATGCGGCTCTTCGACGACGTGCAGTTGGCCTTCGGGCCGACCGTGGCCGACGGCTTCTATTACGACTTCGACATGAAGCACAAGCTGTCGGAGGAAGACTTCCCGAAGATCGAGGCCGAGATGGCCAAGATCGTCAAGGAGAGCGAGCCGTTCGAGCGAGTCGAGATGGATCGCAGCCAGGCGATCGAGTTGTGCCGCGACCTGAAGCAATCGCTGAAGGTCGAGCACCTCGACGAAGGCCGCCTGTCCGAAGAGAAAACCGTCTCCTTCTACCGCCAGGGAGAGTTCATGGACCTGTGCCGTGGACCGCACCTGCCCAGCGCGGGCGCGATCGGCGCGTTCAAGCTCCTTTCGGTCGCCGGCGCCTATTGGAAGGGCGACGCCTCGCGTCAGCAGTTGCAGCGGCTCTATGGCACCGCCTTCTTCAGCAAGCAGGAGTTGGACGAGCATCTGCGGCGGCAAGACGAGGCCAAGCGACGCGATCACCGCGTGCTCGGCAAGCAGCTCGAACTGTTCTTCATCGACCCGGCCGTCGGGTCGGGGCTGGTCTTCTGGCTGCCCAAGGGCGCCGTCATCCGGCACGAGCTCGAGAACTTCCTCCACGGCGAATTGATTCGCCGCGGCTATCAGCCGGTCAACACCCCCGTGATCGGCAACGTGCATCTGTACCAGACCTCTGGCCACTATCCCTACTACGCCGACAGCCAGTTCCCGCCGATCTGCCTGCATCCGTTCGCCGCGCCGGTCCAGGAACTGCTCATGGATCGCCGCAAGGGCCGCTCGGACGAGGAATTGATCTCGCTGTTCGAGAAATACGTGGATGAGGAGGTGCCCGCTCACATCCGTCCGAGCGTTCCCGACAATTGGAAGTCGCTCTCGACCGACGAGAAGTTCACCGCGATCCAGGCGTGGCTCGATGAGCAAGAGCGCTATCTGCTGCGGCCGATGAACTGCCCGCACCACGTGACGATTTACAAATCCAAGCCGCGGAGCTACCGCGAGTTGCCGCTCCGGCTGGCCGAATTCGGCACGGTGCACCGCTTCGAGCAATCGGGCGAGCTGAACGGCATGACCCGGGTCCGCGGGTTCACGCAGGACGACGCCCACATCTTCTGCACCGAAGAGCAGGTGGCGGACGAGTTCCGCGCCTGTCTCGAGATGACGCAGTTCGTTTTGGAAAAGCTCGGGCTCAAGGACTACCGCGTGCGGCTCGGGTTCCGCGATCCGGCGAGCGACAAGTACGTCGGAAAGCCGGAAATCTGGCAACGGGCCGAGGCCGCGCTCGAGCAGGTTTGCCGGAGCATGAACTTGCCGGACTTGCACGTCCAGCGCGGCGAGGCGGCGTTCTACGGCCCGAAGGCCGACTTCATCGTCACCGATTGCATCGGTCGGCCGTGGCAGCTTGGGACCGTGCAGCTCGACTACAACCTGCCCAGCAAAGAGCGGTTCAACCTCGAGTACATCGGCGCGGACAACACGCCGCACCAGCCGGTGATGATCCACCGCGCGCCGTTCGGCTCGTTCGAGCGGTTCGTCGGCATGCTGATCGAGCACTTCGCCGGGGCCTTCCCGCTGTGGCTCGCTCCCGAGCAGGTTCGCGTGATGGTGGTCAGCCAGAAGGTCGAGGAGTATGGCCGCAACATCGAACGCCAACTCGCAGCGGCCGGCTTCCGGGTGAGCGGGGACTATCGGGCCGAGAAGATCGGCGCGAAAATTCGCGACGCTCAATTGGAATTGATCCCCTATATGTTCGTCGTTGGCGGCCGAGAGGCCGAAGAGGGCAAAGTGGCCGTCCGTGACCGAATCGCCGGCGACCTCGGGGCCATGCCCGTCGCCGCCGCGATCGAACGGCTGCAGCAAGAGGTCAAAGACAAAACGTTGCGGAGCAAAATGGAAGGGAAATGAAGTCCGAATGACGAAGGACGAATGAAATCCAAAATCCGAAGCCCGAAATCCGAAAACGCGGACATCCGGCTTCTTCGGGCTTCGGATTTCGAGCTTCGGGCTTCTTTCGTCATTCGTCATTCCCCCGGTTTGACAACGTCGCTCAGTTCCGTCATACTGCACATCGATACCTTCATCTAAGTCCTTGGGAGAACACTGCTTATGGGAAAATGGAAGACGCCGGAGGTGACAGGCAAGCAGCGGATCAACGAACAGATCCGCGTCACCCCCGTCCGAGTAATCGCCGCCGACGGGGCGCAATTGGGGATCATCACGACCGACGAGGCGCTGCGGCAAGCGCGTGCGGCGGAGTTGGATTTGGTCGAGGTCGCGCCCACCGAGCGTCCACCGGTCTGCCGCATCATGGACTACGGCAAGTTCAAGTACCAGCAGAAGAAGCGGCAGCACAAGGGGCACGCTCACCAGGTCAAAATCAAGGAAATTCGCGTTCGCCCGAAAACCGGCGACCACGACATCGAGGTGAAGGTCAACAAGGCCCGCGAGTTCTTGGGCCAGAAGAATAAGGTGATCGTGACCGTGATCTTCCGCGGCCGCGAGATGGCGCACGTCGAGGAGGGCCGCAAGGTCATCGACGACGTCCTGGCCCAGTTGAGCGACATCTCGAAGATCGAGGCGCCGCCGGTCCACCACGGCCGCCGCATGATCTGCACCATCGCGCCGAAATAACGCGATCGGAATCGAACGATCCGGCGGGGCGATCGGATCGCGTAGGAGGCAGGGCCGACCTCGCGTCGGCCCTTCAACGGAGTTTGCGTTGCCCGCGACGAGCAACTAGAGATCATGTCCGCCCACGTCACTATTCTTTGCGGCCCGGCACGGAGTGGGAAGACGGAGCGGCTTCTGAGTCGCTACCGAGAGACGCTTCGCAGCGGCAAGCCGGGGTCATCCCTCTGGCTGGCCCCGAATTGGCGCGTGGCGGCGGAAGTGCGCGACCGCCTATTGGACGGTTCACTGGCCGGCTGCTTCGCGCCCGGCGTCATGACGTTCGCCCAGTACGCGCAATCGGTGCTTCACGCCGCTCGGGTGCCGATCCGCTCGATCACGCCCCTGATGAAGCGCGAGTTGATCCGGCAGTTGATCGCCGCGCAACTGTCGGCCGGCCGGCTCAAGCACTTCCAGGCGATCGCTCGGATGCCCGGCCTGGTCGATCTGATTTGCGAGTTCATCAGCGAACTGAAGCGGCTGGAAATCTGGCCGGAAGAGTTCCGCCAGGCGTGCCAGAATCGCGGCGGTCTGGCCGACAAGGACCGCGAGCTGGCCGAGATTTACGACGCCTATCAGCAGGCCCTGCTCGAACATGGGCTGTTCGACGCCGAGGGCCGCTTCTGGTCCGCCCGCGATGCGCTGCAGAAAGAAGGGAAGCGAGAAGCGGGGCGAGAGGAGAGAGAAGGCGATCGCTTGCCGACCGAGGACTGCGTACCTTCCCGCCCAGTTGAGAAGGAACCGCGTCGTTCTCCCTCTCCCCTCTCCCCTCTCCCCTCTCCCCTACCCTGCCCTCTCCCCTCTCCGCTGCTTGTCGTCGCCGATGGCTTCACCGACTTCACCCGCACGCAGCATGAGATCATCGACGCGTTGGCATCGCGAGCAGCCGAGGTGTTCATCAGCTTGCCGCTCGAGCCCGAGCCGCGGCGGGCGGATCTCTTTGCGAAACCCCTGGCGACGCTCGATCAGTTGAAGCGGCGACATCTCCATGCGGTCATCGAAGAACTGGCCCGGCCCGCTGACGCCGACTGGCCGGCGATGTCCCACCTCGAGCGAACGCTCTTTGAGAACCCGCGGAAAAAGGGGGATAGGGGAGAGGGAAGAGGGGAGAGAGAAGAGGATCGTGATAACCGCGGAATGCTGCCGAGCAGTCCGGCAGCCCCTCTCCCCTCTCCCCTCTCCCCTCTCCCCTCCCCTGCTCCACCTCCCATCGAGATTCTCGCGGCGGCGCGGCAACTGGGCGAGATTGAGATGATCGCCACGCGAGTGAAACGGCTGCTGATCGATGGCGGCGCGCGGCCCGGCGACATCGCGGTGGTTTTTCGTTCGCCCCAGCAGGTCGGCACGCTGGTCGAGGAGGTTTTCGAGCGGCTGGGAATTCCGGCGACCTTCGAGTCGGGGCAAACGCTCGATCGGGCGCCGGCCCTTCGCGCTCTGGCTGCGATCCTGCAACTCGACATCGACAATTGGCCGTTCGACCGGTTGCTGGCCGTCCTCGGAAGCAACTACTTCCAGCCGGATTGGCCCGAGTGGCGGGCCATCAACGTCGCAGCCGTCGATCGATCGATTCGCAAGTTGCAGGTCCCAAGCGGGCGGCAACGTTTGCTCGACCAGTTGGCCGAGTCCATCAAGCCGGGGGCGGCAGTCGAGTCCGCCTCCGCAACTGACGGTGGCTCGGCTGGCGTCGCCGAGCGGCAAGCCACCTTGGCGGTTGTCACTCGGCTTGCCGCCGTCCTCGATGCACTGCCGCAACGAGCGACGTTGCCCGAATGGGCGAGAGCCTGGTCGCAGTTGGCCAAGGAGACGGGGCTATTGCGGGCGATGGACGTCGCCTCGACCGACTCTTCTCCCCTCGGCCACAACGGGAGGCAATCGGAGGCCGACGCCGCCGATCGCCGTGCCTGGGATCGCCTGATGGAAACGCTCACCACCGGCGATCAGTTGGCCGAGTGGCTCCGGCAGCGGTCGCCCGAGTTGGATCGCCGAGCCGCGCTCGACGCGTTTCTCGACATCCTGGCGACCGATCGACTGGGCCACAGCGGCGACGAGTCGGGGCTGGTTCGCGTGCTCGGCGCCGATAGCATCCGGTCGCTCCACATTCCCTACTTGTTCGTCGCGGGCCTTTCGGAAAAGGTCTTTCCACCGCCCGACCGCGAGGACCGACTCTACAGTGAGGCCGAATCGGCCAGGCTGATCGAAGCGGGCCTGCCGCTGGTCGGCCGCCGCGAGAGGACTCGCGAAGAGATGCTCCTGTTCTACGAGGCCGTCACGCGAGCAACGAAGCGGCTCTGGCTGAGCTACCCCGCGCTCGATGAGGCCGCGCAGCCATTGTTGCCGAGCCCCTTCCTGAGCGAAGTCGAGCAAGGTTTTGGACCGGACAAGATTCCTAGGATCGAGCAGAAGGACCTCAGCCCGATCCCCGTTGACGACGAGCCGTTGTGCCAATCCGATTTTCGCGTCCGCGCGGTCTCGACGGCGCTGGCCGGAAACGTCTCGCTCCTGGCCGGCCTATTGGCCGCGAACCGGGGACAACAAGCTTTATCGCATGCGGCGGCCGAAAACCTGTTGCCCGGCCTGGAACTCATCTATCTGCGTCAGGATCGGGAGCGTTTCAGCCCGGCCGAGGGCGTCTTCGAGGACGAAGCCTCGCAACGGCGACTGCGCGATCAGTTCGGTTCCGAGCACACGTTCTCCGCGACGGAGCTCGAGCGATATGCTTCCTGCCCGTTCCGGTTTCTCGTCGAGCGGGTGCTCAAGATCGAGCCGATCGAGGACCTGGGCCTCGAACTCGACGCGCTGGAGCGCGGGCAGATCGTGCACGAAGCGCTGAGCAAGTTTCACCGTTCCGTGAACCAACGGCTCGGCCGGCCGGCGTCGCCGCTCGAGCTGGAAGCCGCCGAGTATGACGTGCTGCTGGACGCCGCCATCAAGCAGTCGCTCCCCGAGTCGTCGCGGAATTCGCTGTTGGGCGCCCTGCGCGAGATCAATCGCCGAATGCTCGTCGAGTGGCTCGCGAAGTATCGCTCACAGCTCGAAGCCTATGATGCGCAGTGGAAGGACTTCGAAGGGCCGCTGACGCCCGACCTGTTCGAGGTGTCGTTCGGCCGCGAGGACGAACCGGCCCCGTCGACCGACCAACCGTTCGAGATTCCCTTCATCGAGGAGGCTTCCGACCGCTTCGGGGAACCGGAACGACACCTCCCCGCGGAAATCGTGCGTCTCGCCGGCCGGATCGATCGGATCGACGTGGGACGCGTTGCCGGTCGGCACGTGTTCAACATCGTCGACTACAAGACGGGCGGACCGATCACGATCACGCCGGAAACCGTAAGAACGGGCACGACCCTACAACTGCCCGTCTACGCCTTGGCCGCGATGGAGCTGCTTCTGGCCGACCGCGACGCCTTGCCCTGGCGGGCCGGCTACTGGCAACTCCGCGATGGCGGTTTCAGCGTCAAAAAGGCGTTGCGGATGTACTCGCACCTCGATGGTCGAATCGAGCTCGAGTCCGATTGGGAAGAGATCCGCGACAGCCTGGCCGATACCGTGCTCGGACTGGCTGCCGGAATTCGCGGAGGCCGGTTCCCGGTTTGCAGCCTTGACGACCACTGCACCAGCTACTGCCCCTATCGCACGATCTGCCGAATCAATCAGGTAAGATCCTTGGAGAAGACGTGCCAACCGGGCGAAGCGGAAGATGCCTCGCCGCGTGAGGAGTCGTCACGCAATAAGTTGCCGTAGGATGGACTTCCTAGTCCGTCCAGTTCAGAGCCGACCAACTAAACCGAGACGTCGCGTCAGGATGACTTAACCAGCTTTTTGGAACACTCATCTCCGCTGATCTACGCTTCGGTGAAAACTAGCGTAGATCAGCGGCGATTAGTGTTCCCGTGAATGTCTGAGTGGGCCATGGGACCGGACACGAATGACGACTTCCGCTGAAACATCGCCGACTCTTGCAGGGCTGACCGACCAGCAGCGACGCGCCGTGACGACGCGCGGCGTCTCGGTCGCCGTCTCGGCGGGGGCGGGCTGCGGCAAGACGCTCGTGCTCACCGAGCGATTCTTGGCCGAGCTTTCCCCCGACAACGCGCCTGACGACCGCCGCTCCCGGCTGGGGCAATTGGTCGCCATCACGTTCACCGAGCGGGCCGCCCGCGAGATGCGCGACCGCATCCGGAAGACTTGCCAGAAGCGGTTGCAAGATTGCCCCGAACAGCAGGCCGATTACTGGGTCGAGTTGATCCGCGATCTCGATTCCGCCCGCATCAGCACGATCCACTCGTTCTGCGCATCATTGCTGCGGGCGCACGCCGTCGAGGCGGGCATCGATCCGCGGTTCCGCGTGCTCGACGGCGTTCAGGCCGGCACGCTGTTGTTCCAGTTGACCGACGAGGTCGTGCGCCAACGGCTGGCCGATGGAGACGAACCGACGCTCACGCTGGTCGCCCGATTCGGGCTCGATCGCCTTCGGCGGATGATCGCTCGGCTCCTTGAACTGCGTCAGAAGATCGATTGGCCGGCGTGGCGCGAGGAGACGCCGGAGGGATTGGTCGCACGCTGGGAGGCCTATTGGCGGACCGACACGGTGCCGCGCATCTTGCGGCAGATCGGCAGTTCGGCAGCGGCCGAGACGGTCCTCGACCTGGCGACACGCTATCCGCCGAGCCATCCGGTGATGCGCCAGCGGTGCGACTACCTGCGAGAGCAGCTTCCGTCGCTGTGTCAACCGAGCGGGGCCGAGGAGGTCGGCAATGGGGCCGCCCGGGCCGAGCGATTGAATAAGATCCGCGAGGCGGCCAAGGTGCAGCACGCCGGAACGAAGAAACATTGGGTGAGCGAAGAGGTCTTCGGGCGGTTCCGCGACAATGCAAAAGCCCTCCGCGACGCCATCGACAAGGCGGCTGGGCAAATGCGGTTCGACGCCGAGGCCGCGATTCCTGCCGCAACGCTCGCCCTGCAAGTGCTCGGCCTGGCCGCCCATCTGACCGCCGAATACGACCGGAAGAAACAAGAACTGGGCGTTCTCGATTTCAACGACCTGCTGATCCAAGCCAACGGTCTGTTGCTCGACCGCGAACAGTCGGATCTGCGCCGACGGCTCGCCGCGCAAATTCGCCTCTTGCTGGTCGACGAGTTCCAGGATACCGACGAGCTGCAAGTCGAGATGGTCAAGTCGCTCTGCGACAACGAGTATCTCCGCGGCAAGCTGTTCTTCGTCGGGGACCATAAACAGTCGATTTATCGTTTCCGCGGGGCCCAACCGCAGGTCTTCCGCGGCCTGCACGCCGAGATTCCGGACAAAGGCCGCGTCGCCCTGTCGTTAAACTTCCGGAGCCAGCCGGGCGTGTTGGACTTCGTCAACACCTTGTTTGCCGGCGAGATGGGGCCGGACGACGAGCCGTTGCGAGCCAGCCGGCCCAGCGTCGACGCCACGTCCGCCGTCGAGTTCCTCTGGGCGGTTGACGGCGATAAAGCCGCGACCGATGGCGACGATAAAGCCGCGACGGGTGGCGATAAAGCCGCGACCGCTGCTCGCGCCAGCGACGATGGAGCCCGCGATGGCGACGAAATGCCGGCGCGACCACCGGTCGCGACCTTAGGGAACGCGGACGATGATTCGCTGGGACCGCGCGAGAGGCTTCGCCGCCGCGAGGCCGAGTGGATCGCCCGACGCATCCGCGCACTGCTCGACTCGGACGATCAGGTCTGGGATAAGGAACTTGCCAAGGCAGGCAAGCCGCCGATGCGGAAGGTCGCCCCGGGCGACATCGTGCTCCTGTTCCGCGCGCTGAGCAACGTCGACTGTTACGAAGACGCGCTGCAACGCTACGGCATCGGTTACTATCTTGTCGGCGGCCACGCCTTCTACGCTCAACAGGAGATCTACGACCTCCTGAACTTGCTCCGAACGCTCGACTGCCCGAGTGATGAGGTGAGCCTGGCTGGCGTGCTCCGTAGCCCGATGTTTGGACTTTACGACGAGACGCTTTGGTGGCTCTGCCAAGCCGCCGGCAAGCGAAACGGAAGGCTCGCGGCCGGACTCTGGGCCGCCGAGTTGCCGAGCCAGATCGAGGGCGACCAGCGGCGACGAGTCGAGCGGGCGGCGGATACGCTTGGCGCGCTCCGCCGACTTAAGGACCGGCTGCCCGTGGCCGCGTTGATCCAGACGGCGATGGAGCGGACTGGCTACGACGCCTTGCTGCTGGCCGAATTTCTCGGCGAGCGGAAGCTGGCCAACTTGCAGAAACTGATCGACCAGGCCCGAAGCTTCGACCGGGCGGGCATTTTCACCCTTTCCGATTTCATCACTCAGTTGGCCGAGTTCGTCGCCCGGCAGCCCGACGAGGCCCTGGCAGCGACCTGTGCCGAATCGGCCGACGTGGTGCGATTGATGACGATCCATCAGTCCAAGGGCTTGGAGTTCCCCGTGGTCATCGTGCCCGACATCGCCCGGCCGCGTCGCCGGATGCCGCCGCCGGTGGCTTTCACGCCGGAACTCGGACCAGTGTTCAAGGTCCCCGAGGCGACGACCGGCTTCGACCTGTTGATGGCCGCCGAGAACGAAGAGGAGTTGGCCGAGCTAAACCGGCTCTTCTATGTCGCTACGACCCGCGCCGCCGACCGTCTGATTCTGGCCGCCGGCGTCGAAGAGCCCGGCAAGCCGGTCGGCCCGTGGATGGAGCTCCTCGCGCGGCGGTTCGATCTGACCACGGGCGACCATAAAGCTGCGACCGCGGACCACAAAGCCGCGACCGCCGATCGTAAAGCCGCGACCAGTGGTCGCGCCGATCAATCGCCGACGCCGCGCAGCCCCTCGGTGAAGGTCATCAACAAGCCGCCCGAATGCTCGAAGCCGCTCGATCTTCGTCAGCGTCGAGACTTGATGAAGATCGTCGAGAAGGCCGAGTCGATGGCCGCGGCGGGTCAGGGCCATCGCCCGCGGCTCCTGGCCCCCGTGCCGCAAGACTTCGGCCAGCGCCGCCAGTATTCCTTCTCACGGCTCAGCGGAAAGCTACACGTCAGCGGCGGCAACGGCGCGGTCGGCGTCTCGGACCGCGACGTTTCCTCCCCGACGGTCGTGGATCCGCGTGGGCTGGGCACGCTGGTCCACGCGGCGCTCGCGGCCATCGACTTCCGCCGGCCGGAAGAAACGCGCGAGTTGGTCCGCCAGCTTGCCGAGGAACATCTGCCTCGCACCGAGCAATCGTTCGACGAACCGGTTGCGATGGTCGAGCGGTTCTTGGCCTCGCCGCGGGCGGCCGCGATTGCCGCGGCCCAGCAAGTGCACCGCGAGCTGGAGTTCCTGCTGACCTGGCCGCCGGCGATTGATTCTGCCGCTGCGGCCGCGAGCGATGGCCGCTATTTGCAGGGTTTCCTCGATTGCCTTTACCGAGACGCCGACGGCCGGTGGCGGTTGTTGGATTACAAGACGAACCGTGTGTCGGCAGCGAACTTGGCGGCGACCGCGGCCGGATACGAGATGCAGATGCTCGTCTACGCCCTGGCCGCGGAGACGATCCTCGGCGAGCCGCCGGCCGAACTCGCGCTCGTCTTTCTCCGTCCCGGCTTGGAGTATCCTTTCGACTGGAACGCCGCCGCCCGGCGCCGCGTCGTCGAGATGGTCAACGCCGCGCTGCCATAACTGACGTGTCCTGAATCCCAGCGGCCCATTCGATTGTATCGCGGTCTTATGTTAGTGCCCGAAGAACAACGCCGTTTCGCCGTCGAAGTGGTTCGCCGGCTGCGCGGCGCCGGCTACGAAGCCTATTGGGCCGGCGGATGCGTCCGCGACCAGTTGCTCGGCCGGCCGCCGAAAGACTATGACGTGGCCACCAACGCCACGCCGCCGGAAATCCGAGAATTGTTCGGCCGCCGCCGCACCTTGGCCATCGGCGCGGCCTTCGGCGTCATCACCGTGCGGGGCCCCAGGGCCGCGGGCATGGTCGAAGTGGCCACCTTCCGCCGCGACGCCGCCTACAGCGACGGCCGCCACCCCGACAGCGTCTCCTTCAGCACCGCCGCCGAAGACGCCTCACGCCGCGACTTCACGATCAACGGGCTCTTCTACGACCCCATCGATCAACGAGTCCTTGATTTCGTGGGCGGGCAGAAAGACCTGGCCGGCCGCGTCCTCCGCGCCATCGGCGACCCTCGACACCGCTTCGCCGAGGACAAGCTGCGGATGCTGCGGGCCGTCCGGTTTGCGGCCACACTCAATTTCACCCTCGACCCCGACGCTTGCCGCGCGATTGCTGAAATGGTAGCCGAGATTCACGTCGTCAGCCCCGAGCGAATCGCCATCGAGATGCAGCGGATGCTGACCGACGCCAACCGCGCCGTCGGCGTGCAGCTCTTGGTCGAAACATCGCTCGCGGCGCAGGTGCTGCCGGAGATCGTCCCGAAGGATGACCTTGGACAGGAGCGATTTCGCCAGACGCTCGATTGCCTTGCGCGGCTGGGCGGCGACTGCCCGTTCCCGCTGGCCCTGGCGGCGTTGCTCGGGCCATTTGTCGACGCCGCGGCGGCCGCCGAGGTCTGCCGGCGATGGCGGTTGTCGAACCAACAGCGGGACCGCGCTTGCTGGCTCATCGCGAACCGCACTGCGTTGGCCGACGCCCCAACGATGCGATGGTCGGCGGTTCAGCCGCTCTTGGCGTCCGAGGGAATCAACGACCTTCTGCAACTGATGGACGCCTGTGGCCCGGCGTCTGGCCCAGCCGTGGCGCATTGCCGACGGCTCTTAGCGCAGCCCCCGGCGACGCTCAACCCGCCGCCACTGGTGACCGGCGACGATCTGCTCGCGCACGGCATTCCAGCCGGCCCTCGCTACAAGGAACTGCTCGAACGGCTTCGGGCCGCGCAGTTGGACGCCGAGGTGCAGACGAAGGCCGAATCGCTCGCCTTGGCCGATCGGTGGCTGGGCGAGTCGGAGTAGCCGGACGCCGCCTCACCGCGAGAGGACGGGTTCCGAGCGATCGCGAATGCCCTGGACGCCTTCCTGTGACGCGCACCAAGCGCAGCAGTAGACGGCCGCCTCATCCTCGACGCCATGCCCGATGACAGGGCACCCGCAGTGGACACACCGCGGCGCCAGGGCGTGGATCGCGCACTCGAAGCAGTCAAACGTGCGCGATTCGCCGCTGTGACGCGTTACGGTGAACGCCTTATCATAGTCGTTGCCGCAGACTTCGCACTTCGCCATGGCCAGCTCCCCTTCTGTTGAACCGATAAGATCTCGTAGGACGGCCTTCCCAGTCCGTCCAGTCCAGCCGTAGGATGGACTTCCTAGTCCGTCCGGTCCAGCCGTAGGATGGACTTCCTAGTTCGTCCAGTTTGCGAAATCTCTCCCACGCTTTTTTGGTCACCCCTATTCTGTTACGACGACTTAGTCAGAAACGACGCAGGGCCGTTTTCCGCGGATCAGCAATTCTTCAAACGCCTCGGCGTCGAGCGTCAGGTCGAGCGGCGAGACTCGAAGGATGCAGAACTCCCGATCGGCCGAGTCGACCAGGCGGAAAAGGTAGTTGTGATTGCCGTCGTCGTCGTAGAGCCACACGACCGACGTGGCATGGCCCAAAGTTCGAAGCGCGTTCTGGAAGGCCGGCTCTCGATCGATGAGCTTTTGCCGATACGCCGGATGCACCCCTTCCAGACCCTGATAGTCAATTTCAATTCGTTCCATAGACCCTCCCCTGGTCGCCAGTGAAATTGTACGGACGTGCCAACAGCCGGACCATCGAGAACTCGTTCGTAGCTCCGCCTTGAGGCGGCAGTTTCGTTCGTAGTCCCGCCTTTAGGCGGCAGTTTCGTTCGTAGTCCCGCCTTTAGGCGGAAAATGACCGGCTAAAGCCAATACCGTTGACTTAAGCAAGCAACCGGCAATCTCGTTCCCACGGTCCCCCGTGGGAACGCACCGGTTGGACGCTCCTGCGTCCTCAGCATATAACGTATTGGCTTGAAACTGGTTGGCGATCCCGACGACGCAGGGGCGTCGCCACGAGTGCGTTCCCACGCGGGAGCATGGGAACAAGGTTCTTCGGCGCTAATTCAACGGTATTGCCGGCTAAAGCCGGAACTGCGAACGACCTTGCAGCTCTCCCGGCAATTCTCGCTGGCCACTCGACAGGGTGGGGATGCACGAGTAGACTGAATGCAGTTGTTTCGGCGTTCGAGGCTCTTCGAGGACGAAGCCGCTTCCGCCACTTGTCCCTCAACGGCCACCCGAGCGTTGGGCGGGCGCCATGCTTGCTCAAGCGAGCGCAGCGAGACAGCGAGCATGGTTGCCAGTTCCTCACGCCCACGACAAGCGTGGGCATGGCGCCCACCTTTCCCAGGTCGCGTACAAACACCGTCATTTGCGAGACACTGCACTAGCATCGGGGTCGCCCCGAGCCATCTCACCGCACCCCTTCGCCCACTTCAAGCCAGAATCCACGCATGTCGCCAGATCGGGTCCTGATTTTCGACACTACCCTTCGCGATGGCGAGCAGTCGCCGGGCGCGGCGCTCTCGATCAGCGAAAAACTTGAAATCGCCCGCCAACTCGCCAAGCTGAAAGTGGACATTATCGAGGCCGGGTTTCCCGTCTCCTCGCCTGTCCAGTTTGAGGCCACGCGGCTCTGCGCCGAGCAGATCTCCGGCCCGGTCATCTGCGCGCTGGCCCGCGCGAACGCCAAGGACATCGAGGCAGCAGCCCGGGCCATCGAGCCGGCCAAGAAGCGGCGGATTCACACGTTCATCGCCACCTCGCCCATCCATAGGGAATACAAGCTGCACAAGCGGCCGAAGGAGGTGCTGCGGATGGCGGTCGAGGCCGTGCGGCTGGCCAAAAGCTTCTGCGACGACGTCGAGTTCAGCGCGGAAGACGCCTGCCGCACCGAGATGCCGTTCCTGATCGAAATTCTCGCCGCCGTCATCGAGGCGGGCGCCACGACGCTCAACATTCCCGACACGGTCGGCTACGTGCTGCCCTACGAGTTCGGGCAAATCATCAAGCAGATTCGCGCCGAGGTGCCGAAGATCGACCAGGCCGTGCTCAGCACCCATTGCCACAACGATCTGGGCCTGGCCGTGGCCAACTCCTTGGCCGGCGTCCGCAACGGCGCACGGCAGGTCGAATGCACGATCAATGGCCTGGGCGAGCGAGCAGGCAACGCCGCGATGGAAGAGATCGTCATGGCGATCCACACCCGGCCCGACTTCTTCGGTCAGGTCAGCACGAACATCAAGACGACCGAAATCTGCCGCGCCAGCCGCCTCGTTTCCCAACTGACCGGCATCTCGGTCCAGGCCAACAAGGCGATCGTCGGCGCCAACGCGTTCGCGCACGAGTCAGGCATCCACGTCGATGGCATCCTGAAGAACCGGCAGACGTATGAGATCATGACGCCGGAGGCGATCGGCTTGGCCTCCTCGCGAATCGCGCTGGGGCGGCACTCCGGTCGGGCGGGCCTGGCCGACCGTTGCAAGAAGCTCGGCTATAAGCTCGGCAAAGAGGAACTCGACGCGGCCTACCAGAAGTTCCTCGAAATTGCCGACAAAAAGAAAGAGGTCTTCGACGAGGACATTGCCGCCATCGTTGGCGAACGACTTCGCGCGGCCGAGCAGGCGTACAAGCTCGAATACCTCCACGTTTCCTGCGGCTCCGGCACGCTGCCGACGGCGAGCGTCAAGATCCGCATCGGCGACGAGGTGAAAATGGCCGCCGCCTGGGGCGACGGTCCGGTCGACGCCGTCTACGGGGCCATCCGCCAGGCGACCGGCCTCAACCCCGACGTGGAAAGCTATTCGATTCGCGCCGTGACTGAGGGCAAAGAAGCCCTCGGCGAGGCGATCGTCCGCATCGTGCGCGGCAAACGAACGTTCGCTGGCCGCGGCGTCTCGACCGACGTCATCGAGGCCAGCGCGAAGGCGTATCTCGACGCCCTCAACCGCATGGTCGCGATGCCTGAGGAAGAAGGGAGCCAGATCGAGGCCGGGCTCTGAGGAAAGGACTTAGGACTTAGGACTTAGCGCTTAGGTCTTAGGACTTAGGTCTTAGGTCTTAGGGCTTAGGGCTTAGGGCTTAGGACTGCGCCAAGATATGGGCTGAGCTTCGTTTCTCCAAAACCCAAAACCCAAGACCTAAGACCCAAGACACGATGCCCGCAACACTAACGGAAAAAATCCTGGCCCGAGCGGCCGGACGGAAGGCGGTCGAGCCGGGCGATCTGATCGACGCGGCGATCGACATCGTCATGTGCCACGACGTGACCGCGCCGGCGGCCGTTTCGATGCTCAAGGAAAAGGGCATCGACCGGGTCTTCGACCCGGAGAAAATCGTGGTCACGCCCGACCACTTTCAGCCGGCGAAGGACATCAAGAGCGCCGAGCTGCACAAGCGGCTGGACACTTGGGCCCGTGAGAATGGCATCCGAAATTACTATCCGATCGGCCGGGCCGGCGTCTGCCACGCCCTGCTGCCCGAGCAGGGGCACATCCGGCCGGGCGAAGTGATCGTCGGCGGCGATTCGCACACCTGCACCTACGGCGCCTTCGCCGCGTTCAGCACGGGCATCGGCTCGACCGATCAGGCCGCGGCCATCGCCACCGGCCAGCTCTGGTTCCGCGTGCCCGCGTCGATCAGATTCGTGCTCGAAGGCCACTTGCCACACGGCGTCTATAGCAAGGACCTGATCCTCGAGATTCTCCGGCGCATCGGAACCGACGGCGCCCGCTACATGGCGATGGAGTTCGTCGGCCCGGCCCTGGCCGACATGAGCATGGAAGCCCGGATGACCATCACCAACATGGCCATCGAGGCCGGCGGCAAGAACGGCATCATCGGCTTCGACGACGTGACCCGGGCGTACCTCGACGAGCATTTGAAGGAGAAAAAAGACTACACGGTTCTCGAATCGGACGCCGACGCTCGCTACGCCGACACGGTCGAGGTCGACTGCAATCGGTTGGGGCCGCTGGTGGCGATGCCGTCGCTTCCGAGCAACGGCAAGCCGATCGCCGAGTGCGCCGGGCTGCCGATGGACCAGGCGTACATCGGCTCTTGCACCAACGGGCGGATCGAAGACCTGCGGATCGCCGCCGAGATTCTCAAAGGCCGAGAAGTCCGAATCCGCACGATCGTCGTGCCGGCCACGCCGCGCATCTGGCGACAATGCATCGACGAAGGACTCACCCAGGTGTTCGACGACGCCGGCTGCGTCGTCAGCGCCCCGACGTGCGGCGCCTGCTTGGGCGGGTTCATGGGCATCCTGGCCGCCGGCGAGCGATGCGTCAGCACGACGAATCGCAATTTCGTCGGCCGCATGGGACATCCGAAAAGCGAGGTCTATCTGGCCTCGCCCGCCACCGTCGCCGCCAGCGCCGTCGAGGGCCGCCTGGCCGACCCGAGACCATATCTTGCGTAGACACCGCGCGAAGATGCTCGACCAGGTGCGTAGGGTGGTTGCTGCAACCACGCGTTCCAAGGTAAGGTGGTTGCTTGCAACCACGCGTTTCGCTCGTGAGCGTTGATTAGCGCAGATTCGTGTTTCACAAACAGGTGAGGGAGCAATGGCCAAGGCCCACGTCTACCGGCGGGATCACGTCAACACGGACGAGATCATTCCGGCTCGGTATCTCATCTCGGACGACCAACAAGAGTTGGCTCGGCACTGCCTGGAAGACCTCGATCCGGCGTTTGTCCAAAAGGTTCAGCCGGGCAATGTCATCGTGGCGGGCGGCGATTTCGGTTGCGGCTCGTCGCGCGAGCACGCCGTTTGGGCCCTCCGCGGCGCGAAGGTGGCCACCGTGATCGCCCCCTCCTTCGCCCGCATTTTCTACCGCAACGCGATCAACTGCGGCTTCCCGCTGGTCGAACTGCCCAACGCCGCCGAGGCGATTGCCGACGGCGACCAGATCGAGGTCGATTACCAGACGGGCGTTCTTCTCAACCGCACGCGAGGAACCCGCCTCTCGTTCAAGCCGTTGCCCGACTTCGCCCTGGCCATCATCCGCGACGGCGGCCTGCTGGAGCACATCAAGCGCACTGCGTCAGTAACATAACCGCCCTCGTTCCAACGCTCCCGCGTGGGAACGCACCGCCTCCGACCTCCGCGTCGCCCGTAGCGACGAGCCGAACCATGACCAACGATGCGATCATTGTCACCACCGAGACTGAAGAGGCCCGACGCCAGAGACGTTTGGGGAAGGCCGTAGTGCTACTCGCCGGTCTCTTTCTCATCGGGATCGCAGTGCTTTATACTCCCGACGGCGGGCGCTGCATCGCGGCTAGAATTGCGTTCGCCGGGTTCTTTGGGGCATTGACGGTCGCCGGCTTCATTCTTCCGTTTCTTCACAAGTGGCGGGGAACTTGGCGGCTCGATGATAACGGTATTCTCTTCACACCCCTTCGCGGGAAGCCGCGGTCAATGGCGTGGCCCGACGTTGAAGCGATTCACGCACACACAAGCCGGATTGGAATTGTCTTTTGCGCGGGAAGCAACGAACTGCCGTTGGTTTTCCAATGGGAATCGCGCATGAGGAAGAGGGAGATGATCGACGTCTTGCGAAAGAAGCTCGGCGGCTCGTTTGACTTCTTCGATCGCCAGCCGGAAAAGACCTCGATTCGCCGATTGGCGTGGATATCGCTGGTCGCCGCCGCCGTCGCGCTCGTTTGCTGCGGGGCAATCGTCCTGCCATGCCGTTGGATGAAATACGAGCATTATCAGCTCTGGGCCGCGGCCTGGCTGTCGGCTACGTTCGCGCTGCTCTGCTGCGGGATTATTCTCTTCGTGTGGCGGCATCGTCGCGACGGGTGGAGTTGGCGAAAGCCCCAGTGATGGCCGCACGCTCCCGCCTCGCCAGCCTGGACAGACCCGGTAAAATTGTCCAGCGTTGGAAATCCGTAGGATGGGCTTCCTAGCCCGTCCGCTTTCGGAATGAACTCCGCGTCACCTTGCCGAACCGACCACGACGCGAACAGATTAGAAAGTCCGTTGTCGAGCCGCTGATGGGAGGACCTCTCATGATCCGCTTCGAGCAGACCTTCGCCGACTTCCTTCTGCACCACCAGGAGCGACACAACCGCACCTATCACTTCCTCATCCTGATGGAAGCCATCATCAACGCGGCGAAGCGGATTCAATACTACTACCTGACCGGCGCGTTGCACGGCAACCTCGGCCGCGCGGGACGCATCAACGTCCAGGGCGAGCAGGTCATGCGAATGGACCAGATCGCCCAGGAAATCGCCCTCCACTATCTGGAGGCGTCCGGCCGCGTGATCGACGCCATCAGCGAGGAGTCGAAAGAGGTCGTCCATCTGAATCCCGACGGCCGATACTTCGTCTATTTCGATCCGCTCGACGGCTCGTCGAACATCGCGCACGGTCTGCCCGTCGGCTTCATGTTCGGCATCGCCAAGCGGAACCTCGACGGCCCCGAAGATGGGCGCCTCCGCGCTGGCAGGGATTACATTGCGGCCGGCATGTTCGTCATCCCGACCGGCAGCTTCACGCTCGGGCTGAAAGACGCCGGAACGTGGCGGTTCCAGATCGACGAGACCATGACCTTCGTCAAGCCGATGCAGGTCGTGCTGCCGAAGGATCACGCGGCGTGGGAACTCTCGTTCAACACCGCGAACCGCTGCGGCTTCGCCCCCCGGGTCGAACAGTGGGTCCGCGAGAACGAATGCCGCTACGCGTTCCGCTACCTCGGCGCCTTGGCGGGCGATTTCCATCGCATGATGAACAATGGCGGCATGTTCCTGTATCCGGCCATCGTCAACCACCCCGACCCCAAGCAGAATCGCCCCGAGGGAAAGCTCCGACTGATGTACGAGGCCGCCGTCGTGGCCTTCATGTGCCGCGAGGCCGGCGGCTTGGCCGTCGACGAGCACGGCAACGCGATCCTCGACATCCAGCCGACCAGCCATCATCAGCGAACCGCGCTCTACGTCGGGTCGCCAGAACTGGTCGAGGACATCACACGCGTCCTCCGGGCGTAGGACGTTGCTCCCGAAGCTGTTCGTAGGTCCGCCTTCAGGCGGCGCTTTCACCCGAACCACCGGCTGAAGCCGGAACTACAAACGCGGACGTACGCTGGTCTTTCCGCCAACCGCGCCAACGCTCAATCAGACGGTTGTGACGCGCGATTGACGGCCGTCCTGTGCGGGCCGGCGCGAAGCCCAATCTGCTCGACCGGAATCGGCTTGAAGCCCAACTTGTACGCCGGCGAGTCGTCCTTGAGCCGAAAGAGCTGTGCCCGCGACGCCAGACTTGTCGTCTTCCAATGCGTCCGCGGATCGGCGACGAAGCCAGGGTCTTGGCCGACCAGATTGTCCTTGAACGCAAGGAACGGCCGCGCCTGCTCTTCGATGCTGTCGCGGCCCTGGTCCCACCGCCCGCCGACGCAGACGTTCCGGGCAATGAGGTTTCCCTTGGGGGCCATCGGCTGGTCGCCGAGGATTGGCGGCAGCTTGGGATATCGGCCCGTCCAGAGCGGGCTACGGTACGGCATGGCTTCGAGGCTCGCACGCATTCTCGGCAATTCCGGCGCGCACCAGTTCAGCCCCCGGGCGTCGATGTGCAACGCCGGCTCGCAGTCGACGAACAGGTTGTTGACGATCGTGCAATCGCGTCCGCCGCCAAGAAACGCCGCCTGCGACACCTTGTAGAAGACGTTGTCGGCGATGTCGGCGCTGCTGAACTGATCGTCGAGATAGACGCCGACGCAGCCCCGGTCCCGGAACCCCGTGATGTGATGCAGGAAATTGCGCCGGACGGTGTTGCCGCGCATCGACCAGTCCCTTCCGGCGTAGATTGCTCCGGCGTCGTTCGACTCGAAGCAGACGTGGTGGATCTCGTTGTGCTCGATTGTGTGATCGTTTCCGGCGAAGAAGATCGCTATGTGCGGCGCGCGGTGGATCAGGTTGTGGCTGGCCCGGTTGCCGACGCCGTGCAGCGAGACGCCGGGTGAGTACATCCGCGTCCATCGGCCGTAATCGTGAATCCAATTGTCGTCGGCCACGAGGTTGCCGCGCGTGAGCGTCTTCCGCTCTCCACCTTCCAGCTTGATCCCGCCGTCGCCGCAATTGGCGATCTGGCAGCCCTCGACGCTGCTGTCGCGGCCTGAGATCGCCGCGCCCCAGGCGCCGACGTTGCAGATGTCGCAGGCGAGAAGGTGAACGTCGTCGGCGTCTTTTGCGGCAACGGCCGTGCCGCGGCAGGCTTCCATGCCCAGTCGCTCGATCGTGACGTGCGACGCGCCCTTGATGGTCACGATCGACGGCAGGACCGAGACCAGCGTCTTGCCCTGGTCGAGCGGCGCCGGCGGCCAGAAATAGAGGATGCCCGACGGACGGTCGAGATACCATTCGCCAGGCGAGTCGAGTTCCGAGAGCAGATTCAGGGCGTAGTACCACTGGCCCTTGCGATAGCCGTAAGAATGATAGGGCGGCTTGATCGAAATCACGCGTTTGGCCGTGTCGATCGACTCGACCGGTTGACGCTGGTCTGCCCAGTCCCAAAACCAGTAACCGTGCAGCCAGATATCCTTCTCACCGGTCCAGCGGCTGGGGCGGTCGCCTTCGTACGTAAACCGGCCGACCTTGTCGCCGGGGATGCCGTGAATGTTGTGCGGCTGGCCGCGCAGAACATCGACGATGCGGACGAATCCTTCGTTCGGCCACCGGGCCAGCGTCATGGGCCGGTTCTGGAAGAACACCTCGAGGCGGTTCTCCGCCCAGTGGACATCGACATCGTGAGGCTTCGCAAACTCGACGACCACGCCGAGGTCGCGGACGCCTGCCGCCTTCAAGTCGGCTTGCACGACCTTGCCCCGAGCCGCGGGATCCATCCGCGCAAGCACCGCCGTATCGGTGACGTGCGAGAAGTTTTTCACCTCGACGCCGCCGATCAGCCGGACCGTTTCGCCCTTGGCCGCGCGGTAAACGATTGGCGACCCCTTCTCGCCCGAATCGTCGGCCGTCAGATCGAGGGGCGATGCAAGAAAGTAATCGCCGCCGTGGACTTCCACCACGATGCCTCCCGGCGGCAAGCCGGCGGTCTTCTTGATCTTGCGAACCTCATCGCGGGCCCGCGAGACGGTTCGGAACGGGCCATCGGCGTCTTGCGGCTCGGGCAGCTTGCCTGACCACGCGTCGTTGCCATCGACCGCCACATGGAGGCGGAGGGCCTCCGGCCAAGCCTTCGAGGGACTAACGATGATCGCGATCGCCAGGACGATCGCCAGCGAGACAACTTGTTTGCGCATCGACATGCCTCCCATGCCGGACATCCTGGCAGCTCGTTGCGCGGTTGTCAATTGGCCAACCGCCCTTGGCCGCCTCCTCCTGTCATTGTCCGAACGGCCGAAGGCCGATTTCGCAACGCCTTGCGTCTTATCAGGTTGCGCCGACTGGCGTGACAGCGTCGAACTTGCCGAAAACGTTGAATGTCTCGCGGAACAACCCATTGACAGCCGATAGCTAAGCTGGCAAAATAAGTGATTCTCGGCTGCGAGGCGGCCGTTCCCGACGAGTGCGAGACAGCTCATGCCCACGATCAATCAACTGGTGCGAAAGAAGCGGCGGATGCCGCGGAAGTTCAGCAAGGCCCCCGTTCTGGACCAATGTCCCCAGAAGCGAGGCGTCTGCCTTCAGGTCAAGACGATGACCCCGAAGAAGCCGAACTCGGCCCTGCGGAAGATCACCCGTGTGCGGCTGAGCAACGGCAAGGAAGTCACCGTGTACATTCCGGGCGAGGGGCACAGCCTCCAGGAGCACTCGATCGTCCTGGTCCGCGGCGGCCGCGTCCGCGACCTGCCTGGCGTCCGCTACCAAGTGGTCCGCGGGGCGTTGGACACCCTCGGCGTCGAAGACCGTAAACAATCGCGCAGCCGTTACGGCGCGAAGAAACCAAGTTAAGAAGACCGAGGGGCTAGGGACTAGGGGCTGGGGATTTGCCACGCGAGCCCCGGCCCCTAATCCCTAGCCCCTAACCCCTAATCCCTCACTATTATGGGCCGTTGGACTGCCAGCAAAACTACCTTGAAGCCGGATCCCAAGTACGGGTCGATCCTGGCCAGCAAGTTCGTCAACTGTCTGATGTGGAGCG
>JBDKUC010000441.1:0-6828 GCA_039679885.1 Thermoguttaceae bacterium
GGGCGCGACCGCCGGTCGCGGCTTTATCGGACGCGGCGTTGTGGGGATGGTTCCGCATCCGCAGTCTGATGGCCGCCCGATGCCATACGCCCACTTGGCTGCGGTTGCCGCCGTCGGCCTGCTTACGGCCCTTGCTGCTGCGGCCGCTGCCGGCTGGCTATTCGAGATCGCCGATCTCCGGCTCATGGTTGGCCGGCTCGATTGGATGTCGCTCGGCGCGGCCGCGCTTGCATTGGTGGTTTGCCTTTGGGATCGCCACGCCAGCTTCGTGCTGGCGGGACTCTATTTCCTTGGATTATCAGCCTTGGGCCTCTGGTTGTCAGCCGCCCAGATTGCGCCGCGGACTGGCTTCTGGTGGGCAACGTCCGTCCTGCCGGCGTTCGCGCTGGCTGCGGCGGCCCTCGGTTGCCTGCTGCCGCACGCACGGCCGCTAGGCCGGGGGCTGCGCGTGCCCGACGAGCCGGATCGCTGGCCGACCGGGTGGCTCATGGTCGCTCAGTCCGTCGTTGCGATCGGTTCCGCATTGCTGGCCGGATGGGTCTCGCTCGATGCGGCATTCGACTTCGACTCGCTCGGTCGCGTGGCGTGGTTCCTGCCGGCGGGCCGAATGGCCGCCGGCTTGGCCGCGATGCTTCTACTGGCTGCGGCCGTGCTGATGGCTATCCGTGCCGGCACGGCCTGGCGAGCGATCTGGCAATATGCCTCGCTCGGCGCCGGCGTCCTGCTGCTATGCTGTCTCGGCTGGGCTTGGCTTGACTTGGCGGCCAACACGCCGACCGGCGATGTCCCTTGGCTCCATCGCAGCGTCATTCTGATGGCGGCCGCCGTGCCCATGCTGCTGCTGAGCGGTCTAGGGCTTGGCTGGGCATTGCCGAAGGCGAGCGATTGGGTCGCGGCCGGCCGCCGCATGGCCCCGGCGCTCGGCTGCTTGGCACTCGTTAGCCTAGTGGCTGTTCTCGCCCAGGAGCGCGCGTTCTTCCATCCGGCGGTGAAGACGGCACAGATGGTTTCGACGCACGTGCTCGCCCCGTGGATCGCCCCGTGGGCGATGGTCGTCGTGGCCGCCGCGCTGCTGGCGCTCGTCGTCGGGTGTCTGGCGTGCGCCTTGACGCCGCGATGGGACCCGCTGCGTCTGAGCGACCGCGGCCGAACGGCCTACGTCTATGCGGCCGAGGCGTTGCTGGCGGTCCTGTGCTTCCACGTCCGGATCACGCTGCCCGGACTGTTCGCCACGGATTTCATGCACAAGTATTGGATCCTCGTCGTCTTGCCCCTCGCGTTCGTCGGCGCGGGCTTGAGCGTGCTGTTCCAACGTCGCCGCATGCCGATCCTTTCGGAGCCGCTGGAGCGAACGGCTTTGTTTCTGCCGCTCGTGCCGCCGTTGGGCTCGCTGTTGATCAAGAACTACTCGGGCGCGGCGCTCTGGTTGACAGGCGACACGGGCCCCGCCCCCCTGTTCTGGCTGCTGACCGGGCTGTTCTACCTCGTCATGGCCGTTCGGAAGCGGTCATTCGGCCTCACGGTTCTCGGCAGTTTTGCGGCGAACATGGGGCTTTGGGTTTTGTGGCATCAGTGCCAGTGGGGCTTCCTCGACCGCCCGCAACTCTGGCTGATTCCGCCGGCGCTGGCAGTCCTAATCGCCGAGCATCTCGACCGCCGCCGCCTCAGTGACACGCAGCGGACGGCGATTCGCTATCTGGCTCTGAGCGTGATCTACGTCTCATCGACCACCGAGTTTTGGCGGAACATTGACCAGTGGTCGATCCTGCCGCTGGTGACAATCGTCCTCGCGTTGCTGGGCATTCTGGCTGGCATCTTGCTCCGCGTCCGATCGTTTCTCTATCTGGGGTTCACCTTCCTGCTGGTGGTGATCGGGCGGATGATTGCCTTTGCGGCGTTCGAGCGGGGACAGCTTTGGGTCTTCTTCGCCTCCTGCATTCCGCTGGGTGTGGCCATCATCGCCTTGTTCGCCGTCTTCGAGAAGCGCCGTAACGATGTCCTGGCCGCGATGGAGCGGTTCAAGAAGTGGGACCGATAACGTTGACAGGTGGCGTGGAGTCACGAAGTTGGCGTGCGGCTTATTCCGCCGCCTCTGATCGAAGTCGACGAAAAACCGGCTATACTGGTCTCACCGTTGTCTGTTTGGAGATACGCTACAATGCCACGCAAAAGCTGGACTTTGACCGACGTCGACGCGGACATCTATGTTGAGCAGCTCTTCCTGGGCCCAAGGGAGGTTGGCGGTGCAGCCAGCGGTTACTCGGTAACCAAGCGGCGACTGCACGGCGGACTTCGCGACGGCGTCGATGTGGTCGAGGTGGACAACGGGCGGCTTCGCTTTACCATCGTTCCGACCCGTGGCATGGGCATTTGGCGGGCCAGTTGCGGCGATGTCGAGATCGGCTGGAAGTCGCCCGTCCGCGGGCCGGTGCATCCCGCGTTCGTCCCTCTCTCGGAGCCAAGCGGGTCCGGTTGGCTGAGTGGGTTCGACGAGTTGCTTGTCCGGTGTGGACTGGAGAACAACGGGGCGCCAGAATTCCTGCCGAACGGTGCCCTGCGCTACCCACTGCACGGCAGAATCGCCAACATTCCGGCCCACAAGGTCGAGGTGACAATCGATGGCGAGTCGGGTGAGATTGCGGTGTTCGGCGTCGTCGAGGAAGCCCGGCTATTCGGCGTCAAACTCCGTCTGACCACAACGATTCGTACACGAGTCGGCCAGCCGGCGGTGACCGTCGACGATGAGATCACGAATCTCTCGGCGGAACCAAGCCGGCTGCAACTGTTCTATCACGTCAATCTGGGCCATCCGCTGGTCGGGCCCGGGGCGAAGCTGCTTCTGCCTGTCAAACGGATGGCCCCTTGCGATGCGATCGCCGCAGCGGACATCCCGCACTGGAACATTTACGCCCCCGAGTTGCCCGGTGTGGAGGAGGTGTGCCACTTCTTCGAGCCGGCGGCCGATGCATCGGGCTGGACGCGGGCGCTGCTGCGGTCGGCCGACGGCCAACGGGGCGTCAGCGTGCAATTCGACAACCGCCAGTTGCCTCGCATGACCCTTTGGAAAAACAGGCAAGCCATTGCGGACGGCTACGTGACAGGCATCGAGCCGGGGATCAATTTCCCCAACCGACCGTCGTTTGAGGAGGAGCAAGGTCGCGTGGCCCGCCTCGCGCCGGGCGAGAGTCGCCATTTCGAAGTGATCCTCGAAGCCCACTGCGACGCCGCATCGGTTGCGTTGGCCGAACAAGCCGTCGCCACGGCGCAAAACGGCGCGGTCCCGGAGATCTGCGCCGCGCCCGACCCAAAATGGTCGCCCTCTGCCTGATAAGCCACCGTAAAGTCGCCGCATCCCGCCCATTTTGTCCGGCCCTCGCCGACTCCGCCGATTTTCTTCCGAATCGGCATGGTGGCCTACGGCGTGCTGTCTCTATAATCCGTCGCGATTTGTTGCGCGGGGGCCGGCGCGTTCGGCGGTCCCTGACATAGCCGTCAGAACAACGAGTCATGCCGATGATCGGACAGGGAGGTCCGAGAGCATCGCGGGGACGTCGCTTGCCGGCCCATTGGGCCGCCGCAATCGCTTTCCGGTGCGCTCGCAACTGGCGCATGTCGTGGTGGCGCCGGTTGTCAACCTGCCACCGGACCATGCCGGCCGGTGCGTCTTGGCTCGTCGTTGCGGCCAGCATCGCCTTGCTCCTGAAGCCAGCCGCGGCTGCCGTGCGGCAGCCCGAGAGTCGGCCACAGGGCGATCCGATCCGCGTGAGAATCGCTTGGGGCGGCGGCGCGGCCCGACTCTGGAGCGGATCGATCCGCGTCAGCGAGGGAACGATTGCCGAGCCGCGGCCGTTGGGCATCGAAGCAGACGAACCGGGCTCGATGTGGATCGATTCCGACCCGAAAAGCGGCAACGCAGAACTGATCGTCCGCCAACGCAGCCCGCGGAGCTACGATGGCGTCGATGTGCAGATTTGCGGTCCGACGACGGCGAAGCTTCTGGTGCGGTTGTCAGCCGATGCCGGACCGAATCGTGCGGCCACGATCGCGATCCCGCTTGCCGAACTCTCGAATGAGTTTGCCAAGCGAGACTTGGATGATCGCGGCAATCGCGTCTTGGCCATGCGTGCGCCGGGCGATCTGCTGCGCGTTCGATTGCCCCGCGATCACCTCGTCTTCACGCCGGGCGAGCGTCTGAAGTTCGACGTCAGGCCGCATGGGCTTCCGTTGGCCGAGGGAGGTCAAGCTCGCCTTAAGACGCAACTGCTTGCCAGCGACGGCAACGAGCTTTGGTCGCATCAGCAAGATCTTCCGGCGGACCCCGCGGCGACGGCGCACGTGGAAATCACGCTGCCGGCGGAGGAGGGCGTCTACGACGTGGTCGTCACGGCTGCGACAAGTCCGAACTGGTCGCAGACGGTTCGCAAACCGTTGAGTTGGAAGCGGACGCTCGCCCAACGGCGCGTGCAACTGTTGGTCCTGCGATCCGAGCGGCCTCCGGCGCCGTCGAGCGAGCGCAACCCGACGACGTTGGTCGAGATCGACCCGGCAAATCCGCGGTGGTACGAGAAGCTCGGCAAGCTGCCGCAGTGGCAATTGTCGCGCGCCAAGCTGCCCCGGTGGCTAAATCGCGATGGGCGGAACGCCCTTGGCGGAAAAGGCGAGTTGAACAACGATTGCCTTCGATCACGACACCATTCGCTGGGTGAGCTCGTCGAACTGAAACCGAATGCCGACTCGCCTGACGTAAGCTGGGCGGCCTATTGGCTGCCGGTCAATCAGCCGGGCCGGCCACACGTGCTCGAAGTCGACTACCCGAGCGACGTGCCGCAGACCTTGGGTCTTAGCGTCTTGGAACCGGACGCCGCCGGCGCCATGTCGCCGTTGGCGATCGATGCGGGCGTGGACAACACGCCCGGCGTCATCGGCTCTGGCACGCCGCGCTGGCAGCATCATCGCATGATCTTCTGGCCCCGCACGAACACGCCCTTGCTGCTGGTCACCAACGGCCGCGAGCGGCAGCCGGCCGTCTACGGTAAAATTCGCGTTCTCGTCGACGGCGAGCGGTTGCCCCGATTGTTGCCGGAACGAACGCCGGCGGGCCGCCTGTTGCTGGCCTACATGGACCGGCCGCTGCTGGCCGATGGCTTCTCCGCCCACCGGGCGATGGACCCGTGGAGCAGTCGGTGTCTTGATGACTGGGAGACGTTCTACGAGGCCGGAACGCGGCTGGTCGACTATCTCCACCACGCCGGCCACAACGGTCTGATGTTGGCCGTCTTGGCCGATGGCAGCACGATCTACCCGAGTTCGCTGGTGGAACCGACGCCGCGCTACGACACCGGCGGCCTCATGGCCTCGGGTCAGGACCCGGTGCGCAAAGACGTGGTCGAGATGTTGCTACGGCTGTTCGATCGCGAACAGTTGCAGCTGATTCCCATGGTCGAGTTCGGGGCCCCGCTGCCCGAGTTGGAGGCGCTGCGGCGGCGCGGCGGCCCGGACGCAGTAGGAATTGACTGCATCGGCGCCGACGGCACGTCGCGTGCAGACGCCTGGCCCGCGCGGCGCGGACTCGCACCCTACTACAATGTGCTCGATCCGCGAGTGCAGCAGGCGATGCTCGGCGTTCTGCGCGAGGTGTCGAGCCGTTACGCGGGGCACCCCGCGTTCGCCGGGCTGGCCGTGCGACTCTCGGCCGATGGTTACGCGCAGTTGCCCAGCCCCGATTGGACGCTCGACGACGCGACGATCAGCCGTTTCGAGCACGACACGGGCCTACGGGTGCCCGGTGAGGGGACGCAGCGATTCGCCCAGCGTGCGACGTTTCTGGCCGACCCGGCGCATCGTCAGCTCTGGCTTCAGTGGCGGTGTTGCCAGGTGACGGATTTCTATCGTCGCGTGGCCGAGGAAGTGGCCTCGCTTCGGGCCAACGGCCGACTCTATCTGGCCGCTGCGGAGATGATCGGTTCGCCGGAACTTGAGGCCGCGCTGCGCCCCGCGCTTCCGCGGCGGGCAACACTGGCCGCGACGCTTGCTCAGGTGGGCATCGATCCGCAGCGGCTCAACGAGCAACCAGGGCTGATGTTTCTGCAGGCCAATCGAGTCGCGCCCGAAGCCGACCTGGCGAGCCGCGCGGCCGAACTCGAAATCGCTCAGATGCCCGACGCCGACCACGGTTTTCACACGCCCGGCGGCGCCGGCAGTCTGTTCTTCCGCTCGCCGCGCCAGATTCATATCGAATCGTTCGATCAAAAGAGCCCCTTCCGGCCGGGGGCTGCATGGCTGGTGTCGCAGCCATCGCCCTCCGACTGGCAGAACCGACAGCGATTCGTTCGCAGTCTGGCGTCACTGGACAGCCAAGTGATCGTCGATGGCGGCTGGGCCCTGCCGGCTGGCCAAGAGGATTCGGTTCGCCGTTTGATCGCCGCGTACCGGGCATTGCCGGCCGTGCGATTCGAGACGGTCGCCGGCGCGTCTTCCGCCGGCTCGCAGCCCGCGACATTCCGCGCGGCGATTCGTGGCGGGCAAACCTATCTCTACGCGGTCAACGATTCACCGATTCCGGTCACCGGCCGGCTCCGCATCGAGGCGGGTTCGCAGTGCCGCGTCGAGGAACTGACGGGCCTTCGGAAGATAGCCCCGTTGCGAAACGACGACGAATCAGGCCTTCGCTGGGAGGTTGCGTTGGAGCCGTACGATCTGGTCGCCGTGAGACTGTCGGAGCCGGCCACCTGCTCACACCCCGAGGCAAACTGGCCCGAATCGGTCGAGGCCGAGCTGGGCTCGGCGATTCGGCGGCTTGGCGCCCGCGCGGCCGCGTTGAGGACCCCG
>JBDKUC010000470.1:0-1824 GCA_039679885.1 Thermoguttaceae bacterium
CCCTAGCCAAATCGCAATGGCGCAAGGCAACCGACAACCTGCGCGAGGTGCTTGCCCAGCGGCCGCACCACTCGCTGGCCAACTTCCTTCTCGCCTGGTGCTATGCGAACGACCCGTCCCTGGGCGATTCGTCGCAGGTCGTGACGCTGTTGAAGGACGTCGCTCGGCAAGGCGCCGGCCCGCTTGCGCGGCAGATCACGGCGGAGAGCTTCCCATCCCTGTCGGTGGCGACACGGTTGGAGATTCTCTCGTCGCGGCCGAGGGACGCGATGGGCGCCGCCGATTGGGACGTTTTGGCTCGGCTCGCCACGGCAGCCGACCGGCCGAAGGAAGCGCTCGCCCATGCGCGGATGGCGTTGTCGCTCGATGACGGCAGTCTGCGGTTCGAGCGCCGCTACACGGTCATCAACCTGATGTTGCGGTCGGAGCAGGCGAAGGAGGCCGTCGAGTCGGCTCGCCGCTGGGTTGCCGAGGCGACGACCGAACAAAGGGCCGAGTTGGCCGAACTCGTGGCCCGATTCGGCCAACTGCCCACGGCGGACGAACTGTTCATCGAGGCGTTGGCGGCCAAAGGTGTGACGGCGTTGGAGCGTTATCGGTTGCTTTGCCGCCAGGCCGCGCTGCACCAGGGCCAGAAGCGATGGCCGTTGCTGATCGAGGCGGCGGAACTCGCCACGCCCGGTTCGCCTCGTTGGCGTCAATGTGTGGACTTGATCGTCGCCGACCTGGTCGATCCAAGCCAGGCGGAGACGGCCGGGCAATTGGCCTCAAGAGCCCGGCAGCCTGCGTTGAAGGCGAGATTGCTTCTGACGCAAGCCGCGCTCGCAGTCGATCCGGCGACGAGCGCGACGGTCTACCGGCAGCTTGAGACAACCAGTCGGCTGCCGAAGGAGGATTACCTTGCGGCCTTCGTGGCCTGGAACGCAAGCTCGCGGCCCGAGCAGGTGATCGAGACTGCCGAGCGCTGGCTGCGATCCGGCCGGCGGTTGGAACCGGCCGAGCTGCGTGAGCTGTCGCTTGCCTATCGCGCCGTCGGCCGCGAAAACGACGCCCGCCGTGCGGTGACGGAGGATCGCCAACCACCGCTCATCGGCTCGCCTGCCCGCCGACCTCGCGGATCGGGCATGGGGATGTGGTGACCACGTAGGCGTTGGTCGGGATCGCGGCGGGCGTGGTGACCCACGATGCCGCGACCGTTGGCGTGCCCGGAGCCTTGCTCGAACGCAGCATTTTTGGCGCGACCACCGGTCTTTTTTGAGAGAGTCATCAAGCAACGCCTCCACGCCCTTTCAGGGCGTGCCACCCAGTTTCGCTTTGTTTGGTGCACCCCCCCGCGTGGGCCACCATCTTGTCCCCGCACTGGTTGCACTGCCCGGTTTGGGACCTATCCTTTCAGAGGTAGCCGGGGCCGTTCTGCGTGCCCCGTCGCGCGACGCCGCAATGCCTGGCCCCGCCAGGCATCGCAAATCCCGAAGAGTTGAGGCCAACTTATGCCGGTTGCAGACCTGCCGCCCAGCGACGAGATCACCGCATTTCGTCGGCGACTTCAGGAAATCATCGACGGCCGTTTCGAGGCTCGCGAGGAGGACGAGTCCTCGCTTTGCTCGAACGACAATGCGGAGACGAGCCGATCGGCTTGCATGACCGCAGAGCTCGCGCCGCCGCCGCGGGAACCGTCGCCGACGAAGACCGATTCCGTTGCCAGTGCATCAACGCCCGGGCCGATAGACCGTTTCTTGCCGCCGGCGCCAAAGTCTCTCCGGGAACTGGGCTCGCGAGAGTCGGACATCCAGGCGATCATTCTGAAGTTCCTGTTGAATAGCG
>JBDKUC010000413.1:0-17266 GCA_039679885.1 Thermoguttaceae bacterium
GAAGATCGAAGGCAACCCCGATCATCCCGCCAGCCGCGGCGCAACCGACATCTTCCACCAAGCCTCGATCCTGACGCTTTATGATCCGGACCGGGCGAAGACGCCGACTCGCTTCGGCCAGACGCGAACCTGGGCCGACGCCTTGGCCGCCCTTCGCCCCGCGATGCAGAAGCAACGCGAAACTCGCGGCGATGGGCTGCGGCTGCTCAGCGAGTCGATCGTCTCGCCGACCCTCATCGAGCAGATCGAGACGCTGCTAAAGGACCTTCCCAAGGCGAAATGGCACATCTACGAACCGGTCAATCGCGATGCGGCCTGGCAGGGCGCCCGGCTGGCCTTCGGCGAGCCGGTCAGCCCGATTTACGACTTTCAGCAGGCGGACGTCGTCCTCTCGTTCGACGCCGACTTCCTGCAATGCAGCCCGGGCAGCCTGCGTTACGCAGCCCAGTTCATGGATCGCCGCCGAGTCCGGACCAGCGAGCGGAATGCCGACGACGCCCGGATGAACCGGCTGTACGTCGTCGAAACGTCCGTCAGTTGCACTGGCGCCAAGGCCGATCATCGGCTGGCGCTCCGGCCGACGGAGATGGAGGCGCTCGCCCGTGCCGTCGCGGCGAGGCTTGGCGTCTCGGCCAGCGGTGAAACATCGGGCCCATTCGAGCGATGGACGGCCGCCGTGGCCCGAGACCTCAACGCCCATCGTGGCCGCTCGCTCGTCTTGGCCGGCGACCGGCAGCCCCCGGCGATCCACTTGCTCGCGGCGGCCATGAACGACCGGCTCGGCAACATCGGTCAGACAGTCCGCTACATCGCCCCGGTCGAGGCGCGGCCTATCGACAGGGCTCAATCGCTCCGCGAACTGGTGCAGGACATGGAGCGCGGCCAGGTCGCGCTCCTAGTGATTCTCGGCGGCAACCCGGTCTATGCGGCGCCGGCGGATTTGGATTTCACCGAGCAACTGCAAAAAGTCCCGCTTCGCGTGCGGCACGGGCTGTTCATCGATGAGACGTCCTATCACTGCCATTGGCATCTGCCCGAGACGCATTACCTCGAGGCGTGGAGCGACGCCCGGGCGTACGACGGAACGGCGTCGATCGTGCAGCCGCTGATCGAGCCGTTGTACGAGGGGCGTTCCGCGCATGAGGTCGTGAACCTGCTGGCCATGGGGCAAGAGACGCCTGGCCGCGAGATCGTTCGCGCCCATTGGCGACGTTCTTTCGAGTCGCGGCATGAGCCCGACAGCTTCGAGCCGTTCTGGCAAACCGTGCTGCACGACGGACTGATCCCCGACACGGCGTTTCCAGCGAAGCAAGTCAAGTTGAAGGAAGGTTGGAATGTGCCTGCGTTCGGCTTGGGAGCGGGGATGGCGGGACGCCCTCACCCTAACCCTCTCCCGAAGGGAGAGGGGACAATAGCGCAGATACAGAAGGGAGAGGGGACAACAGGCGGGGCTCGCCCAAAGGAAGATGGGACCGAGGATCTCGAACTCGTCTTTCAGCCCGACCCAACGCTCTACGACGGCGCCTGGGCTAACAACGGTTGGTTGCAGGAGCTGCCCAAGCCGATCACGAAGCTCGCCTGGGGGAACGCCGCCATCATGAGCCTGGCCACCGCCGAACGGCTCGGCGTTCGTCTGGGCAGCTACGCCCATGGCGGCGAGCACGGCGGCTACTGGATGCCGGTGGTCGAACTGTCGCTCCACGGCCGCAGCCTGCAAGCGCCCGCCTGGATCATGCCCGGCCACGCCGACGGCGCGATCACGGTCTACCTGGGCCATGGCCGTCAACAGGCCGGCCGCGTTGGCGGATCGGGTGGCGAGACGGTCGGCTTTAACGCGTACCTGCTTCGCACGGTCGACCGGCCTTGGGCCGCATCGGGCCTGCGGATCGCGAAGACCGGCGGCACGCAACTCGTCGTCTGCACGCAGGCGCATGCATCGATGGAAGCCCGTGCCCCCGTCCGCAGCGCCACGCTGGTCGAGTACCGCCGGACGCCGGGTTTCGCCGCCAAGACGGAACTTGATGAGCACACGGAGATCCGCGAGCCTCGCGATCGGTTGACGCTTTACCAATCGTACAACTACGCCGCGCCGAAGCATCGCTGGGGCATGGCCATCGACTTGACGACTTGCATCGGCTGCCACGCCTGCGTCGTGGCGTGCCAAGCGGAGAACAACATTCCGGTGGTGGGCCGGGACCAGGTCTCCCGCGGGCGCGCAATGCACTGGCTCCGCGTCGATCGTTACACGGCCGGGCCGCCGGAGAAGCCGACCGCGTTCTTCTTCCAGCCGGTGCCTTGCATGCATTGCGAGAATGCGCCGTGCGAGTACGTCTGCCCCGTCGAGGCGACCGTTCATAGCGCCGAGGGTCTCAACGACATGGTCTATAACCGCTGCGTTGGCACGCGCTTTTGCTCGAACAATTGTCCTTACAAAGTCCGGCGGTTCAACTTCCTTTTCTACGCCGACTATCAGACGAAGAGCCGCCGGCTCCAGTTCAACCCGGATGTGACCGTCCGCTCGCGCGGCGTAATGGAGAAGTGCAGCTACTGCGTGCAGCGGATCCGCGCGGCCGAGAGTGACGCGCAGACGCGCGAGCGGACGTTGGTCGACGGCGAGGTGCTGACGGCGTGCCAGGCCGCCTGCCCCGTCCAGGCGATCGTCTTTGGCGACTTGAACGACCCGAAGAGCAACGTGAAGCAGTGGAAGGATTCTCCGCTGAATTACGCGTTGCTGGCCGACGTGAACACCAACCCGCGGACGACGTACCTGGCGGCCCTGAGGAACCCGAATCCGGAACTCGAAGAGTAAGGCACATCCTCATTCCGACGGTCCTCCGTGGGAAAACGAATTGCGAACGAACGTGGCTCAAGAACGAAGCGAAACATCGCCGTACGTCGAGCGGCCGATCTACGTGCCCGAGGGACACGACCTTACCTCGGTCACCGAAAAGATCAGCGGGCTGGTGCTCGCGCGGCCGACGGGCCTCGGCTGGCTTGGCTTCTTCGGCTTCAGCAATGTGCTGGTCCTCATCTTCCTGATCGCCGTCGCATATCTGCTTTTGATGGGCGTCGGCATCTGGGGCATCCAGATCCCGACCGCCTGGGGCTTCGCCATCACCGATTTCGTCTGGTGGATCGGCATCGGGCACGCCGGCACCTTGATCTCGGCCTTTCTCCTCCTGATGCACCAGAAATGGCGGACATCGATCAACCGCATCGCCGAGGCGATGACCATCTTCGCCGTCATGTGCGCGGGGATCTTCCCGCTATTGCACCTCGGGCGGCCTTGGTTTTTCTATTGGCTGCTGCCCTACCCGAACACGATGACGCTTTGGCCCCAGTTCCGCAGCGCCCTGATTTGGGACGTCTTTGCCGTGAGCACCTATTTCACCGTGTCGCTCCTGTTCTGGTACATGGGGATGATCCCAGACCTGGCGACCCTTCGCGACCGGGCGAAGAGCCGCTTCGCGCAGATCGCGTACGGCGTCCTGGCCCTCGGCTGGCGCAATTCGGCCCGGCACTGGCACCGCTTCGAGATGGCCTACCTGCTCCTGGCCGGCCTGGCCACGCCGCTGGTCGTTTCCGTCCACTCGGTCGTGAGTTCCGACTTCGCCGTCTCGGTCGTTCCGGCGTGGCACGAAACGGTCTTCCCCCCGTATTTCGTCGCCGGGGCCATCTTCTCCGGCTTCGCGATGGTTCTCTTGCTGTGCATCCCGATCCGCCACTTCTACCGCCTCAAGGAGTTCATCACGATCGATCATCTCGACGTGATGGGCAAACTCTTGCTGGCCACCAGCCTGATCACTTCGTACGGCTACTTAAGCGAGCAATCGCTCTCGTGGTATGCCGGCGACACGGTCGAGTGGTACACCTACTTCTTCCGCCTGACCGGCTTCGGCCAGTACGCGTGGATCACCTGGACGCTCTTCTTCTGCAACACGATCGTGCCGCAGGTCCTCTGGTCCCGCCGGCTTCGCCGCAACGAGTGGGTGTTGGCCGGCGTGTCGCTCCTGGTCCTGCTCGGCATGTGGCTCGAGCGCTACATGATCATCACGACGAGCCTGAGTCGCGATTACCTCCCGTCGTCTTGGGGCTTCTTCAAGCCCACGCTCTGGGACGTGGCCACGTATCTAGGCTCCGTCGGCGTTTTCCTGGTGGCGTTCCTGCTGTTCGCCCGGTTGGCGCCAATTATGTCGATGTCCGAGACGCGGGCGCTGCTGCCCGGCGCGCACGGGCCGGAGGTGGGCCGATGAAGGCGAAACCGACGATCTTCGGGCTGATGGTCGAGTTTCTGACGGCCGAGGAGGTGCTCGACGCGACGCGACGCGCCCGGCAGATGGGCTACCGCCAGATGGACGCCTACACGCCCTATCCGGTCGAAGGACTGGCCATCGAACTCGGCATGCGCAAGAGCCGCGTCCCGTTCGTCGTCCTGATGGGCGGACTGGCCGGCGCGGCCGGCGGCTTCTTCATGCAGTACTACTCGATGGCCGTTCGCTACCCGTTGAACGTCGGCGGTCGGCCGTACAACAGTTGGCCGGTCTTCATCCCCATCACGTTCGAGTTGCTGATTCTCGTCGGCGCCTTCGCGGCCTTCCTGGGCATGATGTTTCTCAACGGGCTGCCGCGGCCGCACCACCCTGTCTTCAACGTTCCACAGTTCGCCCGATCGAGCCAGGACCGGTTCTTCCTCTGCATCGAGGCGACTGACGCCCGATTCGATCGGCAGATCACAGGCGAGTTCCTCACGACGCTCCATCCGCACGGCGACGTGATCGAGGTGCCGTATGAAGCGTGACGCGTCAAGACGATGGCGAGTCGCGTTGAGCAGCCGGCGGCGATGGCGGCTCGTCATGTTTAGCAGCCGCCGGCACGGCGGCTCAGACACCGGCTGGGCCAACGCGCCCTCGGCCGCTGAGCAGTTGCTGCTGGTTGCGCTCGTCGTCGCCGCCGGCTGCCAACAGAAAATGGCCGATCAGCCGAGCTATCGGCCACTCGAACCCTCGGCGTTCTTCGCAGATGGCCGTTCCGAGCGGCCGCCGGTCGCGGGCACGGTCGCCCGCGGGCGTCTGCAGACGGACGTCGCTCTCTGGACGGGGCGGCGGACCGACAAGAACGGCGAGCCGCGGGGCGTCGCGGCGCCGGTCGCCATCCAGCCGAAGCCCGATTCGCCGCAGGAAGCAAAAGCCCGGAAGGCCCAATACGACGACTTTGACGACACGTTCCCGATGCCGATGACGCGGGAGACGCTCGAACGCGGCCATCGACGATACACGATCTACTGCATCGTCTGCCACGACCCGCTCGGCACGGGCCATGGCAAGATCGTCGAGCGTGGCTACACCGCGCCCCCCTCCTATCACACCGAACGACTCCGCCGCGTGCCGGCCGGCTACCTATTCGCGGTGATCAGCGAAGGCTATGGCTCGATGCCATCGTATGCCGAGCAGATCCCGTTGGGCGATCGCTGGGCGATTGCCGGCTACCTTCGCGCGCTTCAGACGAGCCAGCATTTCCACGAACCGGATTCCCCTCGCCGTTTGGAAGAGGGACCGGGGGTAACGGCTGGCCACGGACGGAAGGGTGTGGATACCGGAGCCAAGGTCTCAAAGGAAAGCCCTCACCCTAACCCTCTCCCAAAGGGAGAGGGGGCCGGCGACAAGATTCTCCCAAAGGGAGAGGGGACCGACGGCAAGATTCTCTCAAAGGGAGAGGGGACCGGCGGCAAGATTCTCTCAAAGGGAGAGGGGACCGGCGAAACTGACGCGGGAGGCCCACGATGACTCCCAGCGTGAGAACGCCGAGCCGGTTCAGCGCAGCCCAAGGGCGGCGATGGTCGCTCCTGGTTGGCGCAATAGCACTCATCGTTTGCACCGCGGCCGCGCCGCTGGAGCCGGCCGCCTTCTTCCGGGTCTATCTTGCGGCCTATTTGTTCTGTCTCGGCATTGCGCTCGGCTCGATGGTGCTGTTGTTCGTCTATCATCTGACCGGCGGGAGTTGGGGGTTCGTGATCCGCCGGCTGCTGGAAGCCGGCATGAAGACGCTGCCGTTGTTGGCGCTGATGTTCGTCCCCATCGCCGGCGGCCTTCGCCATCTCTACCCGTGGGCGCAGCCGGATTTGGTTGCCGCCAGCCCCAAGCTTCAGTATCAGCAGTTCTATCTCGCCCCGAGCTACTTCTGGATTCGAGCCGCCGTCTATTTCGCCGTGTGGTTGTTGATCGCCTCGCGTCTGAGTTGCTGGTCGCGCGAGCAGGATCGGACCGGCGATCTGCGGCTGGCCTGGAAGAGCCGGAAGCTGAGCGGGCCGGCCGCGGTGGCCTATGGCATCACGCTTCACTTTGCCGCGATCGATTGGGCCATGTCGCTCCAGCCCGCCTTCCGCTCGACGATCTGGGGACCGTTGATGGCCTCGGGTCAATTGCTCTCGGCCATGGCCTTCGCGATCATCGTCCTCGCGCGGCTGACCGCCCGACCGCCCGTGAGCGAGGCCGCGTCGCGCGGTGTCCGGAACGATCTGGGAAGCCTGCTGCTGACGTTCCTGATCCTTTGGGCCTACATGGCCTGGTTCCAGTTCATGCTGGTCTGGATCGCCAACATGCCGGTCGACGTCATCTGGTATACCCCGCGGGCGAGCGTTGTCTGGAAGTGCGTCATGTGGGCGATTTTCGTCTTGCACTTCGTCGTGCCGTTCTTCCTCCTGCTTCTGCGACGCGTGAAACGCAGCAGCGCAGCGATGGCGTGGATCGCCGGGCTCATTCTGTTGATGCAGCTCGTGTTCATCGACTATCAGGTCTTGCCCGGCGGCATCGAGCAGGGCTCGGCCGTTTGGAGCATTCTGCTCCGCGCCGGCATGATCGTGCTGCTTCCGCTCGGGCTGGGCGGCCTTTGGTTGGCATATTACTTGCGACAACTCGACCGACAACCGCTGTTGCCCTTGCACGACGACAACCGCGACGCCGCGCTCCGCCTGGTTCAACTCGACAACGAAACCGCACGCCAGGAGGCGATCGCCTATGGCCAATGAGCCCGCCGAACACGCCGAGGCGCGTTACGAACGGAGAGACATCCGGCTGGGCTGCCTGCTGGCCGTTATGCTCGTCGCCCTCTGTGTCGTGGTGTCGCTGGGCTATGGCATTTGGCGATTCTACTGGTGGCAAGCCGACGTTCATGCCGAGGCGGGCCGATCGCCCTACCCGATGGCCCCGCCGCTGTCGAGCAGACTCCCGCCCGAGCCCCGGCTGGAACAACTCGAGCGGATGCAGGGGCGCGAGCGGGCCAACCTATCGAAACGGCTGGTGGACCAGGAGAGATTGCTCCACAGCTATGGCCCGACCGACGAAAAGGGCTTTGTGCATATCCCAATCGACGAAGCGATCAAATACACGGCCGATCGGCTGCCGGTCAGGAGAACGCCGCAAGGCCGGGCGTCTCACGACGAGGGGCTCGTCGACTCGGGCGAGTCGAACTCCGGCCGCATGTTTCGTGACCAATCGCCATGAGGAAGATCATGAAATTGCAGACGCTATGCACTATCACCGCTGCGACCCTTGTCGCAGCGTGCGTCCTCGAAGGTTTCCCATCGTCCGCCAATGCCGACGAGACGCCCGACTCGAAGCCGGCGATCCTCCGCCGCGTCGGCTTCGACCAGCGTCTCAATGAGCAATTGCCGCTCGATTTGACCTTCGTCGACGAGAACGGCAAGAAGGTGAAGCTCGGAGACTATTTCGGCCAAAAGCCCGTCATCCTCGTTCTGGCGTACTTCGAGTGCCAGATGCTCTGCACCGAAGTGCTCAACGGCCTGGTTCGCGGCATGCGCGAAATCCCATTCACGCCCGGCAAGGAGTTTACGGTGCTGACGATCAGCTTCGACCCGCGCGAAAAGCCCCCGCTGGCGGCGGCGAAAAAGGAAAACTACCTCCGCAACTATGGCCGCGAGGGTGCCGGCCCCGGCTGGCACTTCCTGACCGGCGATCCGGAAAACATCGCCAAGCTGACCGACGCCGTCGGCTTTCGCTACGTCTACGATGAGAAGACCGGACAGTACATTCATGTCAGCGGCCTGATCATCCTCACGCCGCAAGGCAAAATTTCGCGTTACCTGCGCGATACGCGTTTTCCTGGCCGGGATTTGCGGCTCGGCCTGGTCGAGGCCTCCGCCGGAAACATCGGCTCGCCGAGCGACGACGTGCTGCTCTATTGTTTCCACTACGATCCGCAGACCGGCAAGTACACGCCGACGATCGTCAACTTTGTCCGGGCCGGCGGCCTGCTCACCATGCTGGCCGTGGGTCTTCTGGTCTGGTTCCTCGCACGGCGGCAGCGGCGCAAGCGATCGACGCCCGGTGAGGCAGGAGCGAGCCATGAATAGTCCACCGATCACTGCACGCCGCATCACCCTCACTCTGGCTTTCTCCGGAAGGAAAAAGGGACTCGCTGCAATGCGAGGAGTCGCATGATGTTTGCCGAGGTTGCCATCTTCCCGAACCAGGCGTCCGCCGTGGCCGGCGAGGTGGACATGCTGTTCCTGTTCATGGTGACCATCTGCGGATCGGTGACGCTGCTGGTGGCCGTGCTATTGGTCGGCTTCGCCGTCCGCTATCGTCGCCGGGCCGGCGAGGTAGGCAACCCGGCCGAGACTCGATCGTCCGAAATGTTGGAATGGTTCTGGACGCTGACGCCGCTGCTGATCTTCGCCGGCATGTTCGTCTGGGGAGCGAAGGTCTATTTCGACGCGTTCCGCCCGCCGGACGACGCGGCCACGATCTATGTCGTCGGGAAACAATGGATGTGGAAGTTCCAGCACCCCGAGGGACAGCGTGAGATCGACGCGCTACACGTCCCGTTGGGCCGTCCGATCCGGCTGGTAATGACATCCGAGGACGTGATTCACAGCCTCTTCATTCCCGACTTCCGCATCCACATGGACCTGCTGCCGGAACGGTACACCTCGGTCTGGTTTCGCCCGACGCGGTTGGGGAAGTACCGGCTATTCTGTTCGCAGTATTGCGGCACGCACCATTCGGGCATGACCGGCGAAGTGACCGTCATGGAGCCGGCCGACTACGAGAAATGGCTCCACCAGAGCGCCGAGGGCTCGATGGCCCTGCAAGGCCGCAAGGTCTTCCTCAAGTATCGTTGCATCAGTTGCCACAGCGCCGACGCGGAGGGCCGGGCGCCGACGCTCGAAGGCCTCTTTGGCCGGGCGGTCGTCCTCAGCGATGGCCGCGTCGTGAAGGCCGACGAGAACTACATCCGCGAATCGATCTTCTACCCGAGCGCGAAAATCGCGGCCGGCTACGAAAACATCATGCCCACGTTCAAAGGCCAAGTGAGCGAGGAGGAGATTTTCGAACTGATCGCTTACATCCAGTCGCTCAAGAAAGGGGAGACGCCAGAGCGGGTCGAACAGTTTCCACCGCCGCAGACGACGCCGCCCATCAACAGCAAGGAAAAACCGTAATACGCGTTTCCTCGATCCGTCTCAGGAACTGGACGGACTTGGAAGTCCATCCTACGAGAACAACGAAGAACCATCGCCATGGACCAGCAGAACTTCGATCCGCCGACTGCCGCCGAGCCACGGGTGAACTACTTCAACGCGTCGCACAGCGTCGTTTCGTGGCTCTTCACCACGGACCACAAACGAATCGCCATTCTCTACCTGATTCCCGTCACGCTCATGATTTTCATCGGGGGGCTGGCCATCTCGATCGACCGCCTGAACCTCATGACGCCCGATGGCGGGCTGGTCGACGCCGACACCTACAATAAGCTCTTCACGATCCACGGCGTCATCATGGTCTTCTTCTTCCTGGTGCCGGTGATTCCCACGGTGCTGGGCAACTTCCTGCTGCCGATGATGATCGGCGCCAAGGACCTCGCCTTTCCGCGAATCAACCTGCTGAGCTGGTATCTCTACATGTTCGGCGCGGCGTGGACGAGCGTCGCCGTGCTGGCCGGCGGCGTCGACACCGGCTGGACCTTCTACACGCCCTACAGCTCGATGTCCTCGCATTACAACGTCGTCCTCACGATGATCGGCGTCGTCATCGCCGGATTCTCGTCGCTCTTGACCGGCCTGAACTTCATCGTGACGGTCCATTGGCTCCGTGCGCCCGGCATGACATGGTTCCGCCTGCCGATCTTCGTCTGGACGATGTACGCCACGAGCTTCATTTTTCTGCTGGCGGTGCCCGTGCTGGCGATGGCCCTGATCCTGGTGATTGTCGAGCGGCTGTTGCAGATCGGCATTTTCGATCCGGCGTTGGGCGGCGACCCGCTCCTGTTCCAGCACCTCTTCTGGTTCTACTCCCATCCGGCCGTTTACATCATGATCCTGCCGGGCATGGGCGTCGTCAGCGAAGTGATTCCCTGCTTCGCCCGGAAGTCGCTCTACGGCTACAAGTTCGTCGCCTTTTCGAGCTTCGGCATCGCGTGCCTCGGTTTCTTCGTTTGGGCGCACCACATGTTCGTCGCCGGCGTTTCGCTCTATGCGGCGTTGATCTTCTCGAGCCTCAGTTTCATGGTGGCCGTGCCATCGGCAATCAAGGTGTTCAATTGGACCGCCACGCTCTACAAGGGCTCGATCACCTTCGAGGCGCCGATGCTCTTCGCCCTGGGTTTCGTCGCGTTGTTCACCTTCGGCGGAATGGCCGGCCTGTTCTTGGCCACGCTTGGCCTCGACATGCACGTCCACGACACCTACTTCGTCATCGCCCATTTCCATTTCATCATGGTCGGCGGCATGGTCCTCGGCTACATGGCCGGCCTGCATTACTGGTGGCCGAAAATCACCGGGCGGCTCTATTCGGACTGGTGGTCGCGGATCGCGGCGATCGTCATTTTCATCGGCTTCTTCCTCACGTTCCTTCCCCAGTTCGTGGCCGGCTACAACGGCATGCCGCGACGCTACCACATGTACGCCCCCGAGTTCCAAGTGTGGAACGTGATGTCGACCGCCGGGGCGTCGATCCTTGGCGTCGGCTACGTCCTGCCATTGTTTTACTTGCTCGGCTCGCTCGTCCGCGGGAAGCCGGCCGGGCGGAACCCCTGGCACGCCACCGGTCTCGAGTGGCAAACGCCTTCGCCGCCGCCCACGGAGAACTTTGTGCAGAGTCCCATCGTTGTTCGTCCGCCTTACCAATATCATCTGCAAAAGGCCCAGAATGAAGCCTGAAGCTCGAATGACGAAGGACGAAAGAAGCCCGAGGCTCGAAATCCGTAGTCTCGATTGGGATTCTGAGCCTCGGATCTTGGATTTCATTCGTCATTCGTCATTCGAGCTTCGACATTCCCCCAGATGGCCGACGCCGCCCAGTTACAATGGATGACTCGCTCACTGCGGAACATGACTCGCGGGCCCATACGATCTTCGAGCGCACGCGGCTCGAAGAGCAGTACGAGGACCTCGGCCAGCAACACCGCGCCGCGTCGCTCGGCATGTGGGTGTTCCTGGCCACCGAGGTCATGTTCTTCGGCGCGCTGTTCCTCTCCGTCGCCGTCTATCACCACCTTTACACCGAGGCCTACGAGAAGGCCAGCCAGCGTCTGAACTGGCAAATCGGCGGCATCAATACGCTCGTCCTCTTGGTGAGCAGCCTCATGGTCGTCCTGGCCGTTCATTACGCCGAGGTCGGCCAGCGGAAACGCACGATCCTCTTCCTCGCCCTGACGGCCCTGCTGGGCCTCTGTTTTCTCGGCTTCAAAGCGGCGGAATACTACGGCGATTACATCGACAACCTGATCCCCGGTTGGCGATTCGACAACAACGAGTGGATCGCGCGAGAGGGCTTGCGGCCCGATCAAGTGCCGCACGTCAAACTGTTCCTGTTCCAATATTGGATCATGACCGCCTTGCACGGGCTGCACGTGACCGTTGGCATCGGCGTTGTGCTCGTGATGCTCGTGCTGACGTGGCGAGGCCGATTTTCGCCGGCCTACTACGCCCCGATCGACGTGACGGCCCTGTACTGGCATTTCGTCGACATCGTATGGATCTTTCTGCTGCCGACGCTCTATTTGCTCGGCACACACCATTGGTGACAAAGAAGTCGCGAGAGGCAAGACGAGTGTTATTCCGAGCGCAGCGAAGAATGTCCGCTTGAAAGCAACGAATCCGCATGACGGAAATCGAAACGAGCCGACCGCAAGAGGATTGGAGACTGCCATGCCTGAGCGCCTGCTGACACCGGCCGCCTACATCACCGTGCTGGTGATCCTCGTCATGCTGACGTTCCTGACGGTGGGCCTTTCGTTCGTGCCCGGTCCGTCGATGCTGCACGTCGTGGCCGGCCAGTCGATCGCCGCGATCAAGGCCGCGCTGGTGGTGCTCTTCTTTATGCATGTCCTCCGCAGCCTCGCGCAGACCAGGGCCGTCATCGCCGTCACGATTTTCTGGCTCCTCGTCGTCTTGCTCGGCCTGACCTTGAGCGACTACTTCACGCGTGGAATGATTCCCAACCTGCCGGGCCATTGACCATCGGCTCACAGCGATGTTGTGGGGCAGGTTGTCAACCTGCCTAGAATACGGCTGGAAGGACCAGATCTCCTCCCAAGGCGTCAACCGTGAGCGATCCAACCACCACACACGATCCGCCGCTCGGCCTGGGACTGACCGCCGTCGTCCTCGGTTCGGTCGGCCTGTTGTTGTTCTTCATGCCTGTGCTCGGCGTTCCCCTTGGCGGCCTTGGCGTCCTGTTCGGCTTGGCCGGTCTGGTGTCTACCGTGCGTGTTGGCCGAGCGACGCTGCGATGGTCGATCGCTGGGACCGTCGTCTCGGCCCTGGCCTTGGCCATCGGGCTTGCCATCGCTCAGGCGCCGTCGGGCTACGGTCCGAGCCGGCCCATCCCGCTCGACGAGCAGCCGGTCCCCCAACGGCCCTTCATTCCGCCGCCCGAACGATGAGCGACTCACCGTGACGGACGGGGACGGAGGTCGTCTTCAGAGCAGAACCGCTCGACAAACGCGCGGCAATCCGTCACTTCGTCGCCGCGTAGCGATACCAGAACCGGCCGTCGGGCGCAGTGTCGCCACTGAGATGGAAATCCATCGCTTCGCCGGGATGTTGCAGGTTGTCGGCCCACTTGAAATCGAGCGTCATTCGAGGCCCGGTGGGCAAACCGAGCGCCGCTCGCGGAATGGCCAAGTGAAGCTCGCAGCCCTCGATGCGTGACTCGACCGGAGCAACCTTCTCCCAATGCCAGCCGCCGCGATTCTTTTCGAGCCAGGTGCGGCCGCCTTCGATCGTCCGATTGACGATGAAGTCACAGCCCTCCCAGCCAGTGGCCGAGTTCCGATCGGCGTCGATCAGCAGCCACATCCAATTCGGATCGGTCGAAGGCGAGATCGGTTGTCGGGTGCGGACGTAGAAATAGACGTTCTTCTCATCGCGGGCGACCTTCATGGCCACGAAGTCGTTGCGGCCGGTGCGATTCGTATATCGAAGCCCCGGCGAGCGGCCGTCAAAATCGCGAGGGATCGTCTCGCCGACGTGATCGACATACTCTGGGCGAACGTTCCGCCATTGGTCGAAGCGGCCGTCGATGTGAATCGTCACGGGTGGGGATGCCTCTGGCAGCGGCGGGGTTCCCTTGTAGCGCCGCACATTGGCCACCAGTTGCCAGTAATAGTTGTCGCCGTGCCCGCCGCGCATCGGCTCGATGTCGCGGCTGAACTCCTCGTTGAATTGATCGCAGAAGCCGATGCCATTGGCGTTGCCTCGAAGCCACGGCGCCGTGGAGAACTGCAGGCGTCCGACGATCCACTCGTTCCAGCCGGTGACCATGACGAACGGCGGCGAGAGATCGATCGCCCTTTTCCATTGCTCCCGGAAGTTGTAGCCCTGATTGACGGCTCCGGGCGCGGCGTCCTGGCGGCCGTCGTGGAAGCTGCGGCCGCGGGCGTCGCCGTTGCTCATCAGCGTGACCGCGCCGTCGGTCTGCCGCAAGTTCTGCGCCACCGACACGTTCACCTGCTCGGGCTTCTTGGCGTCGTCGGTGTAGCCATACGGTTGCGGATACGTGGACTCCCAGTGCCAAGCGTACGGTGCGTTAACCATCGTGTGCGGCCAGTGAGCACGGCGAAGCGTGAAGAACCGGCGCAGCTCGGGATCGGCTTGCTCGGGATCGCAGATCATCAGCGGCTTGCCCTGCCAATGGAACCACAACTCGCGGTAAAGGCCTGGCCGATAGAGATCGTTGTAGATCTGTCTTGCCGGTTTGCCGGCCTCGGTGTTCACCATGAAGGCGATCTGCGGCGTGTGGCCCCCTTCCTGCCGCACCTGGCGAAACACGTCGCACATGGTGCGATAGGAATTCGGATAGCTTTCGGCGTTGGTCGTATCGAGAATCAGCGTATCGACGCCGGCGTCGGCCAGCAGGTGGGCGTGGCGCCGGAGCACCCAGGCGTCGCTGGTGCGGTAATAGCCGTAGAGCGGCTCACCCCAGTAATAGGCGCCGCCGACCGGTCCCCACTGGGGCGAACTGATGTCCTTGACCAGTTCCGGGTGGGACGCCAGAATCCGCGATACGTCATAGGGACCGTTCCAATCCGGGTGTTTGGGCATCGCCGCGTCGTGCCAGATGAAGTAGAACATGCCTACGAAGCGGTCGTTCCGCGGCGTCCCCGTCTCGTCGGCCATCGGCAGCTTGCGGCCCAGGGCATCGGTCGCCGGCCAAGGAACGCCCGAGTTCCGTGACGCGTCGCCAGATTGCCCGGAGACGATCGCGGCCGACAGCCATGCACCGGCCAAGAAACAGAACAGTTGCCCTGCGAGTCTCAGTCTCATGGAAAGCAGCGTCCTAATGGTAGATGTCCTTGGGTGGCACGCCCTGAAAGGGCGTGGTAGACCGACCAATTGCGGCACAATACCCGCCACGCCCTTTCAGGGCGTGCCACCCAATGCGATGACTTGCGAAGGAACGGGTCGAAATGGGGTCAGCGAACGCCCAGCCGGCCGGCGATCTTCTCCGCCAGCACGGCCGCGCCGACCAGGTTGGCGTTCAGACCGCGTTCGTCGATCACCGACGGACGCAGGTAGCTCATCACGCCGGCCACGCCGAGCCGGCGCTGCGCCGACGGCCCAAAGTAGGGCAGCGCGTAGGAAGGTTTTCCACCGAGGCAGATCGGCACGCTATCCGGCAGCCCGTCGTGCCGGGCTTGGCGGTACATAATCAAAGCGGCTTCTGCCAAAAGACGTCCGAACAGCCGATCGGTGTTCACGGCCGCCTCGACCCGCATGCTGCTCAGCTTGCTGATATATTTTCCGGCGACGGACGGATCGGTCATTTGCGACGTCTCGTGGATGTCGAGAAACCGCTCGTAAAAGTCGTCGTTGCCGACGATCGCCCGAAACAGGCGGCAGCGGCCCGGCCCCGAGAGGATGACCTCGGCGCGGATCGAGTCCGGATCGCCGGCCGGCCCGACCAGCTTGCCGTCGGTCGTCGGTAGGTCCTCGGCGGCGATTTGCTCGAACCGGTCGAACGACGCGCCATACTGGTAGAACAGCGTCTTGAGCATCAGCTTACTCAAGGGGATGCCGTAGCCAGGCTCGTTCGTGTAGTGGAGCGTGCGGTCGTCGCCATCCCAATCAAGGGCGCTGAACCGGATTTCGCCCGCCTTGTCGATCCAGACGCCGCCCCAGCCGCCGCCGAAGACCCAGTAGAGGAGATCGGTGCGAAGGACGGACCACTCGGCCAATCCGCCCAAGTTGGCGTCGTTGTCGATCGCCGTGGGGATGCCGGTCTCCTCGAAGATTCGCTGCTTCAAGTTTTTGCCGCAGAGGAACCGAAGATTGGCCGCTAGCAAGTAGGTGCTGTCGGAGCGAAACAGTCCCGGGGAAGCGATTCCGATGGCCCTCGCCTCGTCGCGCCGCCGGCCGTTCTTCTTCAGCAGCTCGTCGAGCCGGCCCAGCAAGCTTGTGACGAACGAATCGAAGTCGTCGCCGTACTCGCCGCAAGAGAGAAGCCCTTCGTCAATCTCCGTGTACGGATCGGCGAAAAGCCCCAGTTTCACCCCCAAGCCCGCGCCGATGTCCATCCCGATCGAGAAGTCTTGCATGGTTTCGTTCGCGTAGACGATGCGTCTTGCCGATGCCCTACGGAGAAGATGGCCGCACGCCCGCTCCCACGGCCGGCTGTCGACAAGTGATGCGGAAATCCCATTGTAACACGGGGCCGCACGATTCGCACCAGGGCAAGGGAACGGCGGCGTGCTAACGGGCGGCGGGGGGCCCCGGCGGCCCTGCGCACGGGCAGGCCGTGCGCCGCCCCTTTTTCAGGCCAGCGTTTTGTGGATAATAGGGTTTTTCTCCCCTTCCACGAGTGGTCCTCCCATGAATCTGACGGACGCCAAGTACAACCGCTTCTCCCTCGTTCGCGAAATGCTCGAAACGCCACGGATCGTCGGAGACTTCGACTTCGACGCCGCGAGCGACACGGCCAAGGTCGTCAAGGAGACCGGCCGGCTCTTCCTGACCGGCGAAGGCTCCAGCCGCATCTTCCCGGCGAAGAACCTGATCTGCCAGGTGATGAAGGCGGGCATTCCGCTGGCGGTGGCGACCGAGGGCGCACGGCAGGCTCATGAATACGACCTGAGCAGCTTTGCCGTCTTCGGCGCGAGCAATAGCGGCAAGACGAAGGAGCTGATCTCGCTCTTCACCAAGCTTGGGCGTGAAGGGCACAAGAAGCATTTCGGCCTGACGGCCACGAGCCCCAGCACGCTCGAGACGGTCGCGACCCGTTCTTACACGCTCCGTTGCGGCCCGGAAAACGCCGTGGCTGCCACGAAGAGCGTCGTCGAGCAGGCGATGTTCTACACCTCGCTCCTCAGCGCCTGGGGCAAGACCGCGTCGCTCGCCGCCAATCGGCAAGAGGCCGCAGCGAAGGCCAAGGAGGTTCTGGAGATGGAGCTCGATCCGGCGTTGGTCCAGAAACTGGCCAAGGCCCCGGTCATCTATTTCGCCGGCCGCAACAACGGCGTGGCCGAAGAGTTGACGCTCAAGACCAACGAGATCACGCACAAGAAGAGCGACTACCTCGAAGGCACCTACGCGGTCCACGGCATCGAGGAGATCATGCGATCCGATGAGGTCGTGCTGGTGGTCGATCCCTTCCCGGCCGAGATCGAGAAGTTCAAGACGACGCTTGTCGATGGCGTCGGCATGACGGTGATCGCCATTTCGAGCGAGCCGACGCCGCTGCCGACCATCCGCATCCCGCAGGCCGAAGGTTACGACACGGTCCTGCAACTGCTGGCCGGCTGGAACGTG
>JBDKUC010000118.1:0-6729 GCA_039679885.1 Thermoguttaceae bacterium
CGAAGCCGGGCGACAAGAAGTCGGACAACGCCCCGCCGCCCGACATCAACATGGACATCCCCTCCGACATCCCGACCGGGAAGTAGCGAGCGGAATCGGCCTGCTATCTGCCGCCGAAAAGGAGACCGTCCTCGATTCGGTCGGCCGTGACGGAGGCGAACTGGCCGATCAGTTCACGACTGCCGGGCACGGCGACGGGGACGTGGTATTGCGAGGCGCCGGCCATCCAACCGGTCCGGCCCGCGACGGGCCTTTCGACGAGCACCTGGAGCCGGCGGCCGAGGAGGCTTTCGGCGTAGCGGCGACGAAGCAGTCTCCCCAGTCTGGCCAGATCGCGAGCACGCTGCTGGGCCTTGCGGTTCAAGACTTGGCCCGGCATGGCCGCGGCCGGCGTTCCCTCGCGTGGACTGAAGCGGAAGGCGTGGACATTCGAGAAGCCGACCTCTTCCACGACCTGGCAGGTGGCGACGAAATCCGCGTCCGTCTCGCCTGGAAAGCCGACGATCACGTCGGTCGACAGCGCGGGGCGATCGAGGGCGTCGCGAATCTCCTGGCAGCGTTGGATGAACCGCTCGGCCGGCCAGCGGCGGTTCATTCGCGCCAGCACGTCGTCCGATCCGCTTTGCAGCGGGAGATGCAAGTGCGGGCAGATTCGCTCGGGCCGCCGGGCCATCAGTTCGATCAGCTCGGAGGTGACTTCCGAGGCCTCGATGCTGGAGAGCCGCACGCGGAAATCGTCGCGAAGATCGGTGATTTGCGCGACGAGGTCGGCAAGGCGGAGGTGGGGGTCGCAACTGGGCACTGAAGTGCCCAGCCCTCGTTCTCGGCTATAGACGCCGAGATGAATGCCGGTGAGAACGATCTCGCGGTGGCCGCGGTCGACCAGGCAACGGACCTCGGCGAGCACTTCGTCGGCCGGGCGGCTCCACGACTCTCCGCGCAGAAGCGGAACGATGCAGTAGCTGCACCGCATCGAGCAGCCGTCTTGCACCTTCACGTACGCCCGGCGGCGGCCCGGGAATCGGGCGATGCCGGAAGGCGGCTCGGCCAGGCCCCAGCGGCGGAGCAGGTCGGGAAGCCGACGCTTGTCGCCGACCACATCGACCACGCCGGGCAGGGCGGCCACTTCGTCGGCGGCCCGGCCGGCATAACAGCCGACCACGATGATCTGCGATTCCGGGTGTGCGACCGCCCAGCGGCGAATCGTCTTGCGGCTTTTGGCCTCGCTCTCGGCGGTGACGCTGCACGTGTTGACGATGCAAACGTCGATTGGCTCGCCATCGGCCGCCTCCCGGTAGCCGAGCCACTCGAAACCTTGCCGGAGGTACTCCGTTTCGTACTGATTGACCCGGCAGCCGAGCGTGACGGCTTTCAGCGTCTTCGCGACGGAGTCGTTCACTCGGCCGCCTCGATGGTCGCCTTCATCGACCCCTTGCAGTTGGCGATCAGTTCGTCCTTGCCGAACGCGTGGATCTGATCTCGCTTGAGTTCGGCGTGCTCGCGGGTCGTGGTCAGGACGATGACGCGGCCGCGCGTATCGACCTCTTCAGCGATCAGAAAGCCTTTCTCGATCGGGTAGCCGAAGAGCTTCATCAGCATGAAAATGACGTACTCGTAGGTGTGGTCGTCGTCGTTCCAGAGGATGACGTGGTAGGGCGGCTGCCGCTTGGTCCGCTGTTCGGCTCGCTCGCGCGGCTTGGCGGCGACCTCTTCCAGCGGTTCGGCAACAGCGGCTTGACCGGTCATGGACAATTCTGGAACTCCCTCGTGTGCAGGCCTCTCGGTTCAGGAGGACGAAACCACGCATCGAACAGCACAAGCATATCGTCCGGCCGCGGTGACGCGCGCCCTCACCCTAGCCCTCTCCCAAAGGGCGAGGGGACCGAACGCCTGTGGTCCTCCTGGGGGTTTGTCGCCCCGATGGCGTTTCGACCGACTAGGCATTATATTGAAAGCCTTTGCAGAATCCAACCAAGTTTGGAGCGACTGCCCATGTCAGCGATCGACCAGTATCTCGATTCCCACGCCGCGCGATTCGAGGAGGAGCTTTGCGAGTTCCTCCGAATACCGAGCGTCAGCGCCGACCCGAGTCATCGGCAAGACATGCACCGATCGGCCGATTGGGTGGCGGACCAGTTCCGGCGGCTGCATTTCACGACGGAGATCATTCCGACGGCCGGGCATCCGATGGTTTACGCGCAGTCGCCGAAGGTCGAGGGCGCGCCGACGGCGCTGGTTTATGGGCATTACGACGTGCAGCCGCCGGATCCGCTGGATAAGTGGACGACGCCGCCGTTCGAGCCCGCCCGCCGCGACGGCAATCTCTACGCCCGCGGCGCGACGGATGACAAGGGCCAGTTGTTGACGCACGTGAAGGGGGCGGAGGCTTGGGTCACGGTCGAAGGCCGCCTGCCGTTGAATCTGAAGTTCCTCATCGAAGGAGAAGAGGAAGTTGGCAGCGAGTCGCTCGAGAAGTATCTCCATGAACACGCCGACAAGCTCGCGTGCGACTGCGTCGTGATCAGCGACGGCGGGCAGTTTGCGCCGCGCATTCCGGCGATCAACTACGGCCTGCGCGGCATCAGCTACTTCGAGCTTCGCGTGACCGGCCCGAATCGCGATCTGCACTCCGGCTCGTTCGGCGGCTCGGTGACGAATCCGGCCAACGCGCTTGCGAAGATCATGGCCGGCTTGATCGACGCGCAAGGGCGTGTGACGGTTCCGGGGTTCTACAGCGACGTCGTTCCGCTAACGGATCGCGAGCGCGCCGAATACGCAGCGCTGCCGTTCAGCGAGAAGGAGTATTTCGAGTCCGTTGGCGTGAAGGAGGGAGTTGGGGAAGTCGGCTATACGGCTCTCGAACGGCGTTGGGCGCGTCCTACGTTCGATATCAACGGGCTGTGGAGCGGGTATCAAGGGGAAGGGGCCAAGACGGTCTTGCCTGCCACGGCCGGCGCAAAGTTCAGTTTCCGGCTGGTGCCGAACCAGAACCCGGCCAAGATCAGCGCGGCGCTAAAGCAACGGATCGCCGACCTGACGCCGCCGGGCATCACCACGGAGCTGATCGAGTTGCAGGGCGCGCCGGGCGTGATGATGTCGCTGGACAGCCCTTATGTCGAAGCGGCCGCGCGGGCGATTCAACACGCGTTTGGCCGCCGGCCGGTCTTCACCCGGGAAGGCGGTTCGATTCCGATCGTGACGACGTTCTGCCAATGCCTGAACGCCGTGGCGTTGCTGATCGGCTGGGGGCAGGACGACGACAACACGCATAGCCCCAATGAACGATTCTGTTTGGCCGATTTCCACCGGGGCATCAAAGCCAGCGCGAAGCTCTGGGAAGAACTGGCGAAACGCTAACCTTGGAGATGTAGGGTGCGTGCTTGCACGCACACGTTGTCTCTTAACCGCGTGGTTGCAAGCGACCGCCCCACGCCACGATATGTACTCTTCACGCTCTGCGTGAAGCATTGACATCTGACACACCCGTTGCCTCGCGCGGAGCGTGAGGAATACTCTGCCATGCTCGACCGTCGCTATATCGTTGAAAACGCCGAATTGGTGAAACAGAATTGCGTCAACCGGGGCGCGAAGGTGGACGTGGATCGCTTCGTCCAACTCGAAGAGACCCGTCGCATCATGCAGGTTGACCTGGAGTCGCTCAATCGCGACGCCAACCAGGTGTCGAAGTCGATCGGCAAGGCCAAAGACCCGGCCGAGCGCGAGGCGAGGAAAGAGGAAGGGCGGAAGCTGCGCGAGAAGGCGCAGGCGGTCGAGGCCGAACTGGCGGCGATGGGCGTCGAGCTGGATACGCTCCAGCGGCAAATTCCGAACCTCTCGCATCCCAAGGCGCCCATTGGCGTCGACGACAAGTCGAATCTCGAACTGTTCCGCGGCAAGACGCCGTTGCCCGAGTTCGATTTCAAGCCGCTCGACCACGTCGAGTTGGCCGAGAAGCTTGATCTGGTCGACTTCGAGGCCGGGGCGTCGGTGGCCGGCCACGGTTTCTACTTCCTCAAGAACGAGGCCGTGCTGCTCGAGTTGGCCCTGCAACGCTACGCGGTCGAAGTGCTGCTGAAGGAAGGTTTCACGCCGGTGTGTACGCCCGACTTGGCGAGGAACGAGGTGCTCTCGGGCATCGGGTTCATTCCGCGCGGGCCGGAGACGCAAATCTACAGCATCGAGCAGACCGACCTGAGCCTCGTGGCGACGGCCGAGATCACGTTGGGCGGGATGCTTTCCGGCCAGACGATCGACGTCGAGCGGCTGCCGCTGAAGTTCTGCGGCATCAGCCACTGCTTCCGCACGGAGGCCGGCGCCCACGGCCGCGCGTCGCGCGGGCTGTACCGCGTCCACCAGTTCACCAAGATCGAGATGTTCGCCTTCACGCTTCCCGAGGAGAGCGAGGCGATGCTCGACCAGCTCCGCGGCCTTGAGTGCCGGCTGTTCGACGGGCTGGGCATTCCGTATCGCGTCGTCGACACGGCGACGGGCGACTTGGGCGGTCCGGCCTACCGCAAGTTCGACCTGGAGGCCTGGATGCCGGGCCGCGGCGACTTCGGTGAAGTGACCAGCACAAGCAACTGCACCGACTACCAGGCCCGGCGTCTGAACATCCGCTATCGGCTGAAAGGCGAGAAGGGCACCCATCTGGTCCACACGCTCAACGGAACGGCCATCGCCATCAGCCGCGCGCTGATCTCGATCCTGGAGAATTACCAGCAGGCCGACGGCTCGATCGTCATCCCCGAGGCGCTCCGCCCGTGGGTCGGGAAAGAACGGATCGCGGCGCGGGGCTAGAGTTCTGGCGATTGCCGACGCTAGGTTGCCGGGGTATACTCGTAGTGACGAGCATAGGTGATGCGTCGATATGCCGGTCGCTCATCCAGTGAATGAGGCGCTCGTGTTCCGAATCGGCTACGCAGAAGGCGTTGCGGACGATCTGAGCGGCATTCGGCCCTATGAGCGGCAGCGGCTCTTGGACCAGATCGATCAACAGTTGGAGCACGAGCCAACCCGCGAGACCAGAAACAGGAAGCCCTTGCGGGGATTGGTGCCGCCTTGGGAACACATCGAACCTGTTTGGGAGTTGCGGGCCGGCGACTACAGGGTGTTCTATGATGTCAACGAGGCATCGCGGCAAGTGATCGTTCGAGCTGTGCGTCGCAAGCGTCCGCATCAATCGACGGAGGATATCCTATGAAGACCGTTGACATTCAGCAGACCAATCTGGATGCGTGCGTCTTTGATGCCCAGTCTGATCGGGTTGTTGTCACGCGTGGCGGAAGCCCGGTTGCCCTGGTGGTCGGCGTCCAGGGGCTTGACGCCGAACAGACGGAGTTCGGCGCCAGCGACGAATTCTGGAAGACGATCTCCGCCCGACGGAAGCAACCGGTTGTGGACCGCGCTACCCTGGAAAGGGGACTCGGACAATAGTTGCGGTTGCCCGTCCCATCCATTCGGACGTGAGTTTCGGAGCAAGACGCAGCTGACTGCGGATATTGGGCCGAAAACCAGCTTGGTTCCCATCCCCGCATCGTGAACGGCTACCTCTTCTTCTCCTTCTTCTCCGAAACCAGCGACGCGACGATCGAAGCGCCCAAGGCGGCGGCGATGACCAGGAGCTTGGCCCAGGTGGGGACGAGGTGTCCGCCGGCTTTCATGTGGTCGAGGTAGGTGACGGCGTAGTCGCCAATCATGCTGAGGCCGACGAAGGCCAGGACGGCGGACAGTCCGTAGTGCAGGTGGCGGAACTTCTCGATCGCGCCGGCCAGGAGGAAGTAGAGCGCCCGAAGGCCGAGGATGGCGAAGACGTTCGACGTGAAGACGACGAAGGCGTCGGACGTGATGCCGAGGATGGCCGGCACGCTGTCGACGGCGAACATGATGTCGCTGCTTTCGACGACCAGCAGCACGAGGAACAGCGGGGTCATGCGGAGACGGCCGGCCTCGCGGACAAAGAAGGCGTGGCCGTACTCGTGATGGCCGCCCCGGCTGACGGGCAGCCGCTGGCGTGCGAAGCGGAGCACCAGGTTGTTCTCGGGCCGCACCTCGGCCCCGCGCTGGACGGCGAGCTTCACGGCCGTGTAGATCAGCAGCACGCCGAACAGCGGCAGCACCCAATCGAAGTGGCGGATGAGCTGGACGCCGGCCAGGACGAAGGCCAGCCGCAAGACAATGGCGCCGAGGATGCCCCAGAAGAGCACGCGGTATTGGTAATGCGGCGGGACGTGGAAGAAGCGAAAAATGACGGCGAAGACGAAGACGTTGTCCATCGACAACGACCATTCGAGCAGATAGCCGGTCAGGAATTCAGTGGCTGCCTGCCCCCCCCGCCAGTGCCAGAGATAGATGTTGAACCCGATGGCGATCGCGCACCACATGGCGACGAAGATGGCCGATTCCCTCAAGGTGGGGGTCTTCTCGCTACGATGGAGCAGAAGCATGTCTGCGGCAAGGAGCGCAATGACAAACCCGCCAAAGAGAAACCATTGCCAAAGCTCGACGGAGGGGATGTCGGTGCCCAATTCTTCGTCCTTCAGGGCAGGGGGAGGTATAAATTGGTACGGGGGTAATGTTTTGCCCCCGGTCCAGTCAGACTGCTCCATCTTAGGGAGAAATCTCAGCGACGGCAACAGCGCGTCGGCCTAGTGCCGACTGTCTCCTCCGGTGTGCCGCACCTTTTCGGGTGGATATCGGGGGCGTTTGATGAGATAATGGAGTCCACGCGCT
>JBDKUC010000325.1:0-10049 GCA_039679885.1 Thermoguttaceae bacterium
TGCCATTATTCAGCCCCATCGCCTCGAGGCGGTGAAGCAGGCCCTGGCCGACGTCGAGGTCTTTCGCCTCACGGTGATGGACGTGCAGGGGTTCGGCCGGCAGCGGGGCCAGGCCGAGTCCTACCGCGGCCACGAGTTTTCGGTCAATCTGCTCCGGAAGGTCCAGTTGATGATCGGCGTTAACGACGCCTTCGTCGAACCGACGATCCAGGCGATCATCGAGGGCGGCCGCACCGGACCGGGCGAAATCGGCGACGGGAAGATTTTCGTCCTCCCGTTGGAAGACTGCGTCCGCATCCGCACCGGCGAACGTGGCGGCGAGGCGATCTAGGGAAAAGTCCGAAGCCCGAATTCGGATTTCGGATTTCGAGCTTCAGGCTTCCTCCGCGAGGTCTTTCCCCCATGCATGAACTGGCCATTGTCGAGGCCCTGATCGATCAAGTGAAAGAGACGCTCGATCGCACCGGCGAGCAAGGTCGTGTCATGCGCGTCGACCTGAGCATCGGGCGGCTCTCGGGCGTCAGTTGCCAGTCGCTTCAGTTCGCCTTCAGACTGCTTGCCCCGGGCACGGCCGTCGAAGGCGCCGAGATCGCCATCGAGGAGCCCAAGGCCAGTTGCAGTTGCCATGCCTGTCACGCCTCGGTCGAAATCGACGACCTCGTCGCCGAGTGTCCAAGATGCGGCAGCGGCGATATTGTGATCGACGGAGGGCGGGACCTGATCCTGCAAAGCATCGAAGTGGAAGAATAAACCGTAGAGTGCCGTTCACGCTCCGCGTGAGGCCCGAATGTACTCCTAACGCTCCGCGTGTGGCCTGAAAAAGCGCAACACTGTTCAACCCTGACATCACGCGGAGCGTGATGAATACGTAGGGTGGCATCACGCGGAGCGTGATGAATACATCGAGGAACCGCTATGAGAATTGTCGCCGCGAAGAAGATACTAAAGGCCAACGATCAGCTTGCTGCCGAGAACCGCGCTCAGTTGGATGCCGCCGGCGTCTTCGGCGTCAACGTGGTCGGCTCGCCCGGCTCGGGCAAGACGACGCTTCTGGAAGCCCTGTTCGCCCGGCTTAAGGGCCGGCTGCGGCCGGCCGTCATCGAGGGCGACATCGCCGGCTCGATCGACGCTGACCGCATGGAGAAGATCGGCGTGCCGGTGGTCCAGGTGAACACCGACGGCGCGTGCCACCTCGACGCCAACATGATTGCGGTGGCCGGCCGTGAACTCGACCTGAAGGGCGTCGATCTGCTGGCGATTGAGAATGTCGGCAACCTGGTCTGCACGGCCGGCTTCGACTTGGGCGAACACCTGCGGATCGTCGTCCTCAGCACCAGCGAAGGCGACGACAAGGCGATCAAGTATCCGGCCATCTTCCAGGGATCCGACGCCCTGTTCATCACGAAGACCGACCTGCTGCCGCATCTGAACTTCCGCGTCGACCGGATCACGGCCGACATGCGCCGCCTCCGGCCCGAGGCCGCCGTGTTCCAAGTCTCGGCCCTCCACGGCGACGGCGTCGCCGAAGCGGCCGACTGGCTTGCGGCCCGCTGCGGCAAGCGCGAATAACTCGCCTCTTGCAGAAACCTGGGATCGAGCATGCGTCGCAAAGTCCTTCAGGACATCGCAAACACGCTCTGCCATGTCCTGGTAGGGTGGCGATTTGGCGATGATTACGAGAAAATCGCAGAGTTGCCCGATGGCACGCTCAGGTTTGATTTACTCACCGAACAGACGCGGCACAGCTCTGGCATGTTGCCACAGCTCTCTATTGCGGGAGAGTTGTCCGCTTGGTTCCGCCATCGCCTCGATGTACATCATATTCCGTTGTCATACATACGAGTTGCAGAGGTAGATTTCGTTTACTCCACGGATCGGATCAAGACAAATCGCAAGAAGTGGATCTCTTTCGATATTTCCTGCAACTCGATTGTGGAAACCGATGAGAAGAAGTACGTTGCATCGTTAGCGCAAAGGCAAGTCTGGCACCAACGTCTCACACCCTAGATTGGGGCCGCGGAAAAATATCCCGCTCGAACTCCAGCAAGGCATTCACGAAACACTAATCATCACTAATCCTCGCTACTCTTCTCCAATTAGCGTAAATCAGCGGAGATTAGTGTTCTTAAAATTGCATCAGTTGGCGCCCAGTCTACTCGAACCATTGCTGGCTCCGGCGGACGACCTCTTCGTGAGAGATGACTTCCTCGCGGGCGACGGCCGCTTCCGCGCGATCGAGCTTTGCCTTGAGGTACAAGTCCTCCATGAGCAGATCAGGGTCGATCTCCTCGGGAAGCCGCTCGATCATCTCTAGCACTTCATGTTTCGTCATATCGGAATCCTGCGGCAAAAGGCCCGATGGTAGTATAGGACCCGCATCGGCTCACTACAAGGCTGCAAGGATGCGGCCCCTTGTCCTGCGAAACGGAGCCCCTTACTTTCCCGCGACGGCCTGCGTACACTGGAACGGACGCCCCGATAGAAAGGGTTCGCCGGGACCATCGCCATGAATTTGCCACGATCCCCATCGCCCGTTCGCCGCGTAGCGATCACGGTCCGCGGCGTGGTGCAGGGCGTCGGCTTTCGGCCGTTCGTCTACAACGCCGCCCGATCGCGAGGGCTGGCCGGTTGGGTCCGCAACGAGGCGGACACGGTGCGGATCGAGGCGCAAGGCGACTCGGCGGCCGTCGACGCATTCATCGAGACGCTACGGCACGATCTGCCGCCGCAGGCCCGGATCGACGCGATGGAGGTTGACGAACTCTCTCCGTTGCCTCTCGGAGAGCGGCCGGGCGTGGAGAGTGGCCAGTCGGCAATCGCTCGCCCACGGCCCACTGCCCATCCTCCACTGCCCACTGCCCACTGCCTACTGCCCACTGACTTCGAGATCCGTCCGAGCGAAGGGCGTTCTGCACCGCGGCCGACGATCCCGGCCGACTTGGCGACGTGCCGCGAGTGTCAGGCGGAGATCTTCGATCCGACGCAGCGGCGATTCGGCTACCCGTTCACGAACTGCACGAATTGCGGCCCTCGGTGGTCGATCATCGAGCAGTTGCCCTACGACCGCCCGCGGACCTCGATGGCCTCGTTCACGATGTGCCCGGCGTGTCAGGCGGAGTACGAGGACCCGGCCGATCGGCGGTTTCACGCCCAGCCGATCGCCTGCCCGCGATGCGGCCCGACGCTGCAACTTCTTGACCGCGCCGGTCGCGAGCTGTCGGCCGGCCGCGTCGCAATGGAGGCGGCGGCCAACGCCCTGCTGGCCGGTCAGATCGTGGCCCTGAAGGGCTTGGGCGGGTTCCAACTTCTGGTCGACGCGACCAATGCCGACGCCATTGAACGGCTACGTCAGCGGAAGCATCGCCCCGACCGGCCATTTGCCATCATGGTTCCCTCGCTGGACGACGCTCGCGCGTACTGCGTGGTTTCGGACGACGAAGCGAAGCTAATGACCTCGCACCAATCGCCGATCGTCCTGTTGCGGCGGCTTGCCCCCTCTCCCCTCTCCCCTCTCCCCTCTCCCCTCAACATCGTCCCCGGCGTCGCGCCCGACAACCCGTATCTCGGCGTGATGCTCCCTTACACGCCGCTGCATCACCTATTGATGGCGGCCGTCCGGCGGCCGGTCGTCTGCACCAGCGGCAATTTGAGCGAGGAGCCGATGGCGATCGACACGGACGACGCGCTCAAGCGGCTGGGCCCTATCGCCGACGTGCTGCTCACGCACAACCGGCCCATCGTCCGGCCGGTCGATGACTCGATCGTCCGCGTTGGGCCGGACGGGCCGCAGGTGCTCCGCCGCGCCCGGGGCTTCGCTCCCTTGCCGATCTCCTTGCAGGGCTTTGGCGAATCGCCGCCGGTGCTGGCCGTCGGGGGCCACCTGAAGAACACCGTGGCGCTTGCCCTCGGTGCGGCGCCCGCTGCTCACCCAAGCCCTCTCCCAGAACGTAGGGTGCGTGCTTGCACGCACGCGTCGAGCCCTCACCCTAGCCCTCTCCCAATGGGAGAGGGGACCGAAGAACGTACGGTGCGTGCAACCACGCACCCTGCGGAGGTTGTGATCAGCGCCCATATCGGCGACCTCGACAGCGTGGCGAGCGTGGGCGTCTTTCGCCGGGCGATCGACGATCTTGTGGCGTTCTTTCAGACCACGCCCGCCGTGGTCGTCTGCGATCTGCACCCTGACTATGCGTCGACCCAACATGCCGAGAAGCTGGCTAGTCGCTGGAATGTGCCGCTCGTGCGGGTGCAACATCATCACGCGCACGTGGCGGCTTGCATGGCCGAGCATGGCCTGGCCGGGCCCGTGCTCGGCTTCTCTTGGGACGGCACCGGATACGGCCCGGACGGAACCGTCTGGGGCGGCGAGACGCTCGTCTGCCGCGGCGCCGAGTACCGCCGCGTCGCCCACCTGCGAACGTTCGCTCTGCCGGGCGGCGACCAGGCGATCCGCGAGCCCCGCCGTTCGGCCCTCGGCCTCCTCTTCGAGTTTCTTGGCCCGACGGCGGCCGACGTCGCAACCCCCTGGTTCAGCGAGCAGGAGCTAACCGGGCTTTTGGCGATGCTGGACCGCGGCATGCAATCGCCGCGCACCAGCAGCATGGGCCGGCTCTTCGACGCCGTCGCTGCGATCTGCGGTCTGCCTGCCGACCGCGGCATCATCACGTTCGAGGGTCAGGCGGCGATGGCCCTGGAGTTCGCGGCCGACGAGAGCGAGGCGTCGAGTTATCCGTTCGCAAAATTGGATACCGAGGGCGGTTGCACGGTGCTGGATTGGGAGCCCATGATTCGCGAGTTGCTGGCCGATCGCGCCGCTGGAGTGTTCATCGGGACGATCACCGCCCGGTTTCACAACGCCTTGGCCGATATGGCCCTGGCCGTCGCCCAATCGCAGCCCTCGCAGCTGCCGGTCATGCTCACTGGCGGGTGTTTTCAAAACCGTCTGCTGGCCGACCGCGTCCGGCGGCGACTGTCCGACGCTGGCTTTGACGTGTATACTCAGAGGATGACGCCGCCCGGCGATGGTGGTATTTCGCTGGGGCAGGTGTTCGTGGCCTTGCAGCAAATTTGCCGGTTGGAAAATCGTTCCGGCGGCTGTTAGCCTCCGGCTACTTTTCGCCCCCGAGGGGTTGAATATCCCATGTGTCTCGGAGTCCCCGCCAAGCTGGTTGAAGTGCATGCGGAGATCGACCCGCCGATGGGCCGCGTCGACTTCGGCGGCATCCTGAAAGACGTCTGCCTGGCCTACACGCCCGAGGCTCGCGTGGGCGACTACGTCTTGATCCACGTCGGTTTCGCCATCAGCCGCATCGAACCCGAGGAGGCTGAGGAGACGCTGCGGTTTCTGAGCGAAATCGGAGCGATGGCAGGGGACGAAGGGGAAGCCCGAAATCCGAACCCCGAAATCCGAACCCCTAACCCCTAGCCCCTAGCCCCTAGCCCCTAGCCCCTCGTGAAGTACCTGGACGAATTCCGCGACGCTGACGCCGTCCGCCGGTTGGCCGCGGCGATTCTCGCTGCGACCACTCGCCCCTGGTACATCATGGAAGTCTGCGGCGGGCAGACGCACTCCTTGATCCGTTTCGGGCTCGACGGGATGTTGCCGCCCGAGATTACGCTGATCCACGGCCCCGGCTGTCCCGTGTGCGTCACGCCGATTGAGATCATCGACCGCGCCGTGGCCATCGCCGCTCGGCCGGAAGTCACGTTCTGCTCATTCGGCGACATGCTCCGCGTGCCCGGCTCGGAGAAGGACCTGCTGACGGTTAAGTCAGAAGGGGGCGACGTGCGAGTCGTCTACTCGCCGATGGACGCCGTCGCGCTTGCCCAAAGCCGTCCCGACCGCCAAGTCGTCTTCTTCGCCGTCGGCTTCGAGACCACCGCGCCGGCCAACGCAATGGCCGTGGTTCAGGCGGCCAAGCTCGGGCTGAAGAACTTTTCGGTGCTGGTCTCGCACGTCCTCGTGCCCCCGGCGATGCGAGCGGTGCTCGATTCGCCGGCCAACCGCGTGCAGGGTTTCCTCGCCGCCGGACACGTCTGCGCGATCACCGGCATCGAGCCCTACCGGCCCATCGCCGAGCGGTATCGGGTGCCGATCGTCGTCACCGGCTTCGAGCCGGTCGACATCATGCAGGGCATCCTGATGTGCGTCCGCCAGTTGGAGGCTGGGCGGCACGAGGTCGAAAACCAATACGCCCGGAGCGTCCGGCCCGAGGGCAACCGGCCAGCCCTTCGCCAAATGGCCGACGTCTTCGTGACCGTACCGCGGAAGTGGCGTGGGATGGGCGAGATTCCCGAGAGCGGCCTCGGCCTGGCCGAGAAGTACCGCGAGTTCGACGCCGCGCGGCGGTTCGACGTGGCCGAAATCACCGCCCACGAGCCGGCCGAGTGCATCGCCGGCCAGATTCTCCAGGGCCACAAGAAGCCGTACGACTGCCCGGCGTTCTGCATTCATTGCACCCCGGATCATCCGCTCGGCGCCCCGATGGTCTCCTCCGAGGGGGCCTGCGCGGCATATTATCGCTATCGACGGCATCGGAGCTAGGAGCCGTCACCGATAGAATGACTGGACAACTGTAGGGCGGACTTCCCAGTCCGTCCCGAAACTGGACGGACTCGGAAGTCCATCCTACATTGCGCGTCGCAATGGCGCAGCTTATTGTGTGACGACATCGCAACAACACGTTTTGCGGCCGCCGGCACGGCGGTCCCGGGAACACGTTTAGCGGCCGCCGGCACGGCGGTTAGGGGCACGACGCGTGACAAACGGCTGGAATCGCAGAGAAATACTTTCGGCGTTGTTGATATCCACGCCGGGCGCTGCCGCCCTGGCGGCCGCGCTGGCCGATGGTGATTTGTCGTGTGCCGCAGGGCCCGAAGGCAAACCGCGTCCTCGGATCACGATCTCTAAGGAAACGACTTATATCACCGAGCCGCTGCGGCCCGACGGCTATCCGGACTACGTCGCCGCCTTGAACCAACGTTGCCGTCAGGGCGTGACGCCGGAGAACAACGCAGCGGTGTTGGTTTGGAAGGCGTTGGGCCCCGACGCGATCGAGCCGCCGCACCGCGAGGCCTACTGGAAAATGCTCGGCATCGCGCCGTTGCCGGAGCAAGGGGACTATTTCCGTGGTTTCTACGCCCATGCTTCCGCTTGGAGCGTGAAGAACGGGGTGCCCGACGAAGAAGCGGAAAAACGTCTTTCCGAGCAGTTCGACGTGGCGATGAAGCGTCCCTGGTCGGCAAAGGAGTTTCCGATCTTGGCGGAATGGCTGCAGGTCAACGAGCGGCCGATGAGGCTGTTGGCCGAGGCATCAAAACGCCCTCGACGTTACGACCCTTGGTTCTGGACCAAAGACGGCGATTCGATCGACCTTGGCCCCCTTCCGATTTCGGCCTATCGCGATTGTGTCCGAGCGTTTGCCCTGCGTGCCATGTTGCGATTGCACGCCGGCCAGCCTGAGGCGGCCTGCGACGACATCGTTGCGATTCACCGATTCGCCCGGCTTCTGGCTCAGGGCCCCACGATGATTGAGTCGCTCGTTGCAGTCACGATCGATGGCATTGCGCGCCAGAAGCTCTGGGTCCTCCTGGAAAAGACCGGCCTTCCGGAGACTTCCCTTGCCGCGATACAACGCGAGTTCGTATCGTCGCCGGCGATTGGCAATGCTGCCCAGATGTTCGGCCTTGGCGAACGGTTCTTCTTGCTGGCGGGTGTATGCTCGGCCGCTCGGAAACCAACCGCGGAACGGAATGGATTTCTGACCCGAATGGAAGGCATGATCGTGTTTGATGGCACTCACGCACGACTAAAACCGCTCCTTGAATTGCTCGGAAACGCCGAGATCGACTGGGACATCGCGCTTCGCGAAGGCAATGCCTGGTCCGATCGCTTGGTCGCCGCATTTGGTCAGCCGGAGCGGGCGAAGCGAAACAAGGCGATTGCCGAGATGCAAACGGAGCTCGATCAATTGGAGAGATCGCGTAAGAACGTCGAATCGCTGCGGTCGTTGCCAGCGGCAGAACGCAGTAAGACTGCTATGCAGTGGATCTGCGATCTCTATGTCGCAATTTTTGTCGGAGGGAACATCCTTTGGCGCAACATCGTCAGCCGGGTTGCGGCAGAAACGGAACTGACGCGGGTTGCATTCGCATTGAGAGAATATCGCATCGACCGCGGCGTCTACCCGGCAACGCTCGCCGAGCTGACGCCGAAATACATCGCTGCTGTCCCGAAGGACATCTTCGCCAAGGACGCCGAACTGCGTTACCGGCGTGAAGGGGACGGCTATTGCGTGTACAGCGTCGGAATCAACGGCCGCGACGACGGGGGCCGGGGCCTTGAAGAATACTCCGCGGCCCATCCAGCGTCGGAAGCAACCACTCCGGGCGAGCAGTGGGATGACATCGTCGTGCGCGTGGGAACGACGAAACGATAGCAGTCGTTTAGCGGCATTACCAGCAAGCGGTTGCGCGGAGCATAAAGCCGCGACCGGCGGTCGCGCCAACGTCATATTGCGGATGACACCATGAGACAATCAAACTCGGCGCGACCAACGGTCGCGGCTTTATACTCGTAAGCTCACGTTTAGCGGCCGCCGGCGCGGCGGTCAGAATTGCACCGGCATGAAGGACTTCAATCTGAGCTGCCCCGTTCCCATGAGCGACCACGCGACCGTGCAATTGGCCCACGGCGGCGGCGGGCGGCTGATGCGCGGGCTGATCGAAAAGCTCTTCCTGCCGGCATTCGCCGACGGCCCTCACCCCGGCTCTCTCCCAAAGGGCGAGGGGACGCCTCCCTCTCCCCTCTCCCCTCTCCCCTCTCCCCTCTCTCCGCCTCCCCACGACGCGGCCGTGCTGCCTGCCGGCGGACTGCGGCTGGCCTTCACGACCGACAGCTTCGTCGTCAGCCCGTTGGCGTTCCCCGGCGGCGATATCGGCCATCTGGCCGTCTGCGGGACGGTCAACGACCTGGCGATGGCCGGCGCCAGGCCGGCCTATCTGAGCGCAGGCTTCGTGCTCGAAGAAGGGCTGCCAATGGAGACCCTTCGCCGCATTGTAAAGTCCATGAGTGAGACCGCCAGGGCGGCCGGCGTGCGGATTGTGACCGGCGACACCAAGGTCGTCGACCGCGGCAAGGGGGACGGCGTGTTCATCAACACGGCCGGCATCGGTTTCGTGCCCGAGGGCGTTGACATCTCGCCCGCCCGGGTCAAACCGGGCGATGCGATCCTGCTGAGCGGCGACCTGGGCCGCCACGGCATCGCGATCATGTCGGTCCGCGAAGGGTTGCGGTTCGAGGGGGCGTTGGAGAGCGACTGCGCCCCGCTGGGCGGTCTGGTCGAGGCCATGTTGGCCGCCGAGCCGGACATCCACTGCCTCCGCGACCTGACACGCGGCGGCTTGGCGGCCGCGCTGAACGAGATCGCGCTGGACGCCGGCGTAGGCGTCGAGATCGACGAGGCGGCCACGCCGGTCGCCGAACCGGTGGCCGCCGCCTGCGAGTTGCTCGGCCTCGACCCGCTCTATGTGGCGAACGAGGGGCGGCTGGTGGCCTTCGTGCCGGCCGCCTCCGCCGAGCGGGTGCTCGAGGCGATGGAGCGGCACCCGGCCGCCGTTGGCCCGACGCGGATTGGCGTCGTCACCGACGCTCACCCCGGCCTGGTCGAGCTTCGCCTCAGCTTCGGCGGAACCCGGATCGTGGACCTCCTTTCCGGCGAGCAGATGCCCCGGATCTGCTGAAGAACGACAACGTCGTTCGTAGTTCCGGCTTTAGCCGGTCATTTTCCGCCTAAGGGCGGGACTACGAACGCCTACCGCCTGCTTTGCGATCCTCGTGACCCGGCAAACTGGCCTTGCGGGCGTCGGTCGTTCCCGCTATTCTCCGGCCTCTTTTCGCCAGCTTCCCTTGGCAGCCAGGCTGATTTTGTAGTTTCCCCACGAGGTGTGCGATGGCTCGTCCCTCCCTACGGCGTGCAGTTGCGTTATCGGTGATCGCGGCAGCAGTCTTGTTGCCGACGTTCGGCTGCCAAAGCCTGCTGTTCACGGTG
>JBDKUC010000032.1:0-6386 GCA_039679885.1 Thermoguttaceae bacterium
CACGAGATTACGCGGGTCGGGCATCTTGCGAGCTTCCCCCCTGCCCCGCCCCCGCATGGCGTTGTTCTGCGCGACGGCATACTCTCTCGCCGCGACCTTGAGTCGCGGTCGAGCAAGCTTCGCGATCTCGGTGAGCTGTTCCTTGTTCAGTTTGCACGTTCGCCGAACAAACAGCAGCTCCGACTTCAACAATTGCACGAACTGCGGGAGCAACTGGGTCTCCATCTGGCGGACGTTGGGATCGACGTCTTCCTGGATGGCGTCAGCCAGGGCGCCGAGCAGCGTCCGCCCACCTTGATCGGCCTCCGCACGCTTGGCGGGGGCACGCTTGGCTGCGGCTTCCTTGGCGACCTTAACCCGGGCGTTGAGCAGAAGCGTCCGCTCATCTGCAGGGACCATCCTGAGCGTGGCCGGGGCTTCCTCGGCCGTCGCCGCGTCCTCGTAACCCTCCGGGACCTTCGGCCGGTCCTGCGCAAATCCACCCGCCGGCACAAGGCCCGCGCAGAACAGGACGGCCCAACTCGGCAATTGCCGCCAGATGCTCATCGTGTCACCGCTGATCCTCGTGTTCGAGTCGACTGAAATACTCGTCCAAACCGGCGCGGAACTCCTCCGGCGGCGAGCGTCCCGAATCGCCCACGGCCTGCTGCACGTCGCGTTTTTCCCCCGCGTCCTTCTCGTTCACGCCGATGCCCAACAGGGCCAGCGCCGAATCGACGGTCGTCCCGCCGCCTCCGCCCCCGGGCGACGCCCCGCCGCCCCCGCCGCCCTTCGGGTTGATGCGCCGCGACTGGAGCAGCAACTCGATCGCCTCGGTCTCGGCGCCGATGGCCGGCGAGCCCGTCTCGGGCCGGGCGAGGATCGCGGCCGCATCGTTCATCACCTCGGCGACGGCCGTGAGCAACTCGATCTCGGGACCAAACTCTGTCTCACCGTCGGGCAACTGACGAATCTCGTCGGTCACTTTCTTCACGCGGCCCTCCAAGCCGTCTTGGGTGCCCGACAGTTCCCGGCCCCGCCGGCCGTAGTCGTCGGCGGCCAATGCCGGTCTGGCCTGCTCAGCAACGCGAGTCTCCGTGCGGAGATTGACTTCCGCCTCGAGGATCTGCAGCACTTCCAACACAATCGACGGCGGCAAGCTGGCCGGCGAGCCGCTCCCCCGGCACTGGCCGCTCGAGGCCGGATCAACCAGATCCTCGGCCCAGCGATCCAGCGTGTCCCACCAGTACTCGCATTGCGCGATCGACAGTCCAGGCTCCGCCCGGACTTCGTCGGCAAGCTGCCGCAGGCCGCCCACGACATCCTGAGCCTTCATGTCGTCCAGAACCGCTTTGAATTTCATGAATCGGCGGCGTTCGAAATAGGCCTGCATGTCGTCCATGATCAGCGAGACGTTCTGACTGCTTTTGGCTTCCACGTCGGCCAGGCCCGCGAACGCCTTCGTTTGAGGGGGGCTGATCTCGGCCGCGCTGGCGCCGAACGAACCTTCCACCAAATCGCCGACGCGGCCGGCAACGCGAGACTGCTCCCGGGAGGCCGCCTTCAGACGCTTGACCAGGGTGCTGCCTTCGAGCGTGGCAAGAATGTTGTTCAGCTCGTTGACGATCTTCTCGAATTCGGCCAAGAGGTCTTGCTGTTGGCGAACAGCGGCTTCCATCTTCTCGCCGGACGGGGTCGACGGGTCGCCTTTCGCCCCGCCGCCGATCAGGGTCGTCGTCGGCAGTCGAAGGCTGGGTGTCGAAGCGTTCTTGGGGGACGACGGCTCGTTGGAGTCGTTGGGCCGTTGTAGCGAAGACTCCGTGTCGGCGATCTGCGGAACAGCCGGTTGCTTCGCCGCTTCGCGAGACTCCTTCGAAGCCCCAGAAGCCGACGCGCGTGCCTGGCCCGCCTTCGGTCCGGTGCTATTCGGCTTGCTGGCGGCCGCGGTCCGTGCTTTCGAGGCCTGGTCCAACAGTTCGGCAACCGACGGCATGCGGTTGGCCGCAATGTCTTTGAGGATTTGCAGCATCTCGGCCCAACGGTCCAAATGCCCAACTCCGAATTCCGGATTGCGCGACGCCTGACGCAGCAGGTCTTCGCCGCTGGCCGCCAGGTTCGACAATCGACGGCTGTTCGCCCGTTCGGCCGCCGCTTGGGTTTCGATGCGCCGGCGCGTTGCGGGCTGATCCAGTTCCTCCGGCGCAAGGCCCCACAGTTGCTTGTTGGTTTCGTACAGCTGCAGTTCGCGGTCGCGAACCTCCAGGGCCTGGCGGTGCCACTTGCTCAACTGCTCCGTCATCCAGATGGCGTGCTGCTCCGGACTGAGCACGTACAGGACGTACGTGGGCGAGTAAACCCGCTCGCGGCCAGGATAGTAGTCTTCGGCGAAAATCCGCAGATGAATCGGCTGCGGATCGATTCCCAACGACTTCGCCGAAAACGTGCCGGCGCCGTCGAGGCTCTCTTTCTCGAATCCGCCGGCGACCAGAATGCGCTGCCCCTTGGCCGGGCGCTGGATGACCGCGTTGTCGATCCCTTGCCACTCCATGCCAATCCGCTTGACGCCGAAATCGTCCTGCGCCTTGACCCGGAACGCCAGTTGCTCGGAATCGAGCACCACCTTCGATCGCGGCAAGTCCTCGCAGGTCAGCGTGGGGGCTTCGTCGTCCCCCGCCGCGATCGCCAGGGTGAACGGGCCCTTGCCCCCGAGCCCGAAACGGTCTTTCCACTGAAACACCATTTCGCGCACCGCGCCGACGTCGACCGCGGGGCTTCGGATCATGGCAGCGTCTGGCGTTTGCGGCCGGCCGTCGACCGTTGCCGCGGACAGGTCGCGACTGGCCTTGGCGACGAACGTCGCGCGGCTTCCTTTGACCAGGAAGACCGAGCCGCCGCGCACGTCTTTGGTGAGCGGTTTCGGCCGGCCGAGATACTCGGGCAACGTGACGTTGGCGATCAGCGAAGTCAGTTCGGGACGGCCCATGGGCCTGATCTCGACCAGATGCCTTGAATCGCCAACGCTCACGTGCAGCCGGCCGTCGGCGATCTGCGCCGGCAGATCGAACTGGTACTGACCGTCTCGAAGCAGCGCGGAGACCGGCGTCTGGGCGTCCAACTGGACGTGCCCCTGCTGCGGGCGCCAGAGCGAGTTGGCGGCCAACCGCACGTTAACCCGGAAGGGCTCGCCGTGAGGAACCACGATCTGCTGAGGCAACGGCTCGACGGCGGCGAACGTGTAGCGAGGGGTGTTGGCCCAGGGCGCGAGGAAGCGTCCCCAGGCGTTGAAGGCCGCCAGGGGCCAAAGAGCGCCCAAGCCGACCGCCACCGCCACGACGGCGACGGCCAAACCGCTCCACATGCGGTATCGGCAATTCGGCGTCGCCTCGAAGAGGTCGTGTTTCTGAGCGTCCGCGGCGACCTGCCGAATCGCCGCTTCACAGAGGGTGCGTGAACGGGCCTGCTCGCCTTCACTATGCGACAGCTCGATGATCCCCAGCAACGGGTCGCCAAGCCGAGGGAGCTTCACGCAGAGCAATTGGGCGAGCTGTTCCAGGCAGCGGCAACCCCAGATCCAGCGGTGCACATAGGCCGGGACGATGGCACACCCGCTAAGCGCTCCCATCAGGATGCCGAAGCGCAACACCCGAGGCGTGTCCCACAGACGATCGAGCGTGAAGACGCTGAGATAGGCGATGGCCAGCGCAAAGACCGCCACGCCGGCCGCCTCCGCCATCTTGATCGTCCACACGCGCCGGCGGAAGTCGCCCAACTGCGATTCCAAGACGGTCGGCAGACGCAACAGCTCTTGTCGTGGTGGGATGCTCATGGTTTGGGCCCTATCGGCATCATATCAATCCGATCGCCTTTCGACCTATCCAGAAAACCCCTAGCAAGACAACCAGCAGACCGGCCACGACCGGATGGCTCCAAAGCTGCACGCGGCGCACCGAGGGAGGCGGATCGGACAGGCTCGCCAGCGAAGCCACGACGTCGTCGAGGCGGCCGGAGTCGATCACTTTGCCGCGCGTCACCCGAGCGATCTCTTCGAGCACTTCCGGCCGAGCCGGCCGGCCAACCCGCTCGGTGGCCCTCCCCTGCACGAAGAACGACGCTTCCAAGGTCGCGCCGGTCTCCTTGCATGCGAGAACCACCTGATGTTTCCCAGGCTCCTTCGCGGCAAAGCGTGCCGAAAACGCCCCCCACTGGTCGCCGGCCGAGACGAATCCGATCGTTTCGGCTTTCCCCGAGGGAGCCGTGATCCGCGCCGTCACGGTGCCGGTTTGGAGCGGTTCGCCGCTTCGGTCCATCACGTTGGCGCTGAGCGTCAAGGTCCTTTCGATCTGTGGCTGGTCGGGCGAATAGTACAGCCGCATGGTCTCGCCCTTGGCCATGTTGCGTTGATAGGCCATCCAGCGCACAACCTGGCCCCAGAACCGATAGTGATACTTGTCCTCCACCCCGTTGCGCCAACGCCACGCGCCGTCGGTTCCCATGAACAGGACTTTTCCGGCTCCGAAGGTGCGAGTGACCAGCAGCGGCAAGCGGCCGAAGTTGTTCTCACTGTCTTCGTGCACGGCCAGCACTTCGCTGCCGGCCCGGGCCCGTATCACGGGTGCGTACCATTGAAACCCCGGCAGTCCTTCCCACACTTCCAGGTTGTCTTCCTCGGTATCCGCCAGTTTGGTCAGCAGGCTCCGCCGCCCGAGTTCCGTGAGGACAAAGTGGCTGGGAGTACGCGAGCCCCAGCCGCCCGACTTCAGATCATCGAGCACGACGGGATAGAGCGGGTCCAGGTCCGTGTCGCGCAAGCTGCATTGCCGGCCCTGCCAGCCCGGCATGAAGACGATCCCGCTTGCCTGGTGTTCGACGAGCCCCTTGAGCCACGTGCATTGCTCCGCGGTGAGCTGTCCGTCGCCGAGCCCCACATCGCCGAGAAACACGACGTCGAACTGCGACAACTCGTCCAATCCCGCCGGGAACTGCTTGACGTAATCCTTGCTCCCTCCGCCCGCCTTGCTCAGTCCGGGGTGGAACAACATGCACGACAGCTGGACGCCTGGATCGCGCGACAACGCATTGCGCAGATAGCGATACTCCCACCGTGGATACGATTCGACGACCAGGACCCGCAACCGTTCCTGGCGGATGGAAATCGGCACGGTCAAGCGATTGTTGTCGGTCATCGTCTCATCGCCGTGCGGGGCGACTTCCAGCGTCAGGGTCACATCGCCCACCGTCTTGGGTTGCCACGCGATCCAATCGTGGGTCCGCGTCATGGCCGCGATGCGGGTCTCTTTCGAGATCTCGTCGCCAGCGGACGTGCGCAGGACCACGGTGGCCACGTAGTCCCGCGGCAGCGAACTTTCGAGCGTGAACGGGATGCGCACCGACTTGCCGGCGACCCCGAAGGTCGGCGCATCGAGACTGAGCAGCTCGATGTCCGGCAGGCGCGTCGGCTGCCCCACTGGCACGGCGATCACCGGCACGCCCTTGAGCCGAAGGAGCGTCGCGGCCTGAACCGGCGGCAGGCCCTTGTTCCAATCGCCGTCGGAAACGAGCACGACGCCGACAAGGTTCTTGTGCTTGCCCGAGACTTTGGCCAGCGGCTCGTAAAGGTCGGTGCCGCCTGTGCCATCGGTCGCGGAAAACGGCTCGATGGCCACGTTGAGCCGCTGGTGGAGGTCGCTCCAGAACGCCGTCTCGGTGAGCCCAGCGATCGCCTCCCGCCGCGACACGCGGGCGCTTGCCGCCGGGTCGCGCGACGGCGCGTCGCGGGTTTCCATGCTGGGCGAACCGTCCCAGAGCACGGCAATCGACGCCTTTTCCTCGGGCCGGTACTCCTGGATGAACTCCGGCTGATTGAGCAGGAGCGCAGCAAGCACGACCAGGGTGAATCGCAACAGCTCCAGCAGCCCCATCGAAGTGCGCCACCCGCTGCGCCGCCAGGCGACGAAACAAAGGCCGGCCGCAACGAGCGTCAGAAGCACCGACAGCACGGCTGACCAAGGCGTCCACAGAAACGTGAGGGTGTGCGTGGCGTTCACGTGGTGGTTCCTTGCGCTGGTCGTTGTCTGGACAGGCAGAGTCCGGCCTCGCCTACCATCGCCACGATCATCATCGCGAGGAACACTCGCCAGATCTCCTGGATCAGCGAATTGGCGTTTCCTGCGAGATCGTCCACCCGCGCAAAGTCGAGGCCGCGGAAGAGCCCCGCCGCGCGCGACTCGTCGAGCACGGCCGCCCGGTCCTCGGCTGCCGCACGATGGACGGCCAGCAATCGCTCGCCCGCGGTGTACACCCCTTGGTGGAAAGCGTAGTCGGTTGACAGGGCCTGATCGGTCCCCGCCAGGCGTTTCCAAGTGGTCGGGATGCCGGTCGGCAGGCGGCCGGCGACGAGGCTCCGCGTG
>JBDKUC010000268.1:0-22438 GCA_039679885.1 Thermoguttaceae bacterium
CAACCAAGCCGGCCAACGGTCGTTATCGGCGATTGATGCAAACGCGATTCGACCAGGCGCGCTACGGCCAGCGTTGGCAAGTGGAAACGGTGGTGAGCATGATCAAGCGTCGTCTGGGTTCTGCCACATCAGGTCGGACCTACTGGTCCCGCCGCCGCGACATGATGCTCATGGTCTTGACCCACAACATCATGATCCTCTTACCGTTCGATTTGATTCAGCAAATCAAGGTTTTCTACAGAGCACTCCTGACCCCTTTTGCCTCCCTACTGAGACATTTTTGAGACTGCTTCTAGTATTCCGAATGATCTATTGACGCCTATATCTTTCCCCAGGTGGTAACGATGAAGAGGTCCCGTCCGAATCGGCAAATGCCAATCGTGGTCGCTGCCGCGGTTATGGCAGTCCTCGTCGCCGTGGGTGTTACTATCTGTCGTTTATCTATTATTCCTCTCGCTCTTCTGCCAGCCAATGCCCCTCCGGCAGTGCGGCTGCTAGTAACGTTGGCAACAATGATGACGGGGTTCTTCTTCATCATAGTTGGAACCCTCACTTTCTACGTGGCTCTCTTTAAGAGGCGGAGGAACCTGGATCGCCAACGTCAAGAGGAGCTCGGGAGCGATAAAGGGGTCGCCCATAACCGCCGCTGACGTTCTGCCCCCTTTTGCATTCTTGACCCCTTTTGCATTCAACCATAAAACGTGGCGCTGGTAGTTCAACGTTCTCGTTGGGGCCGCTGCCGCCAATGGCTGAGCGAAAGCCATAGGTTCGGCTGGTGCTGACGAAGGATGTGTAGCATGCATAAACTCGAACAGTACGTTCAAATCAACACACTGCTTACTGCAGGCAAAATCTCCGAGGCGCGCGAGGCGATTGAAAAAGCGCGCGACGTCCTCCCACCAGGGCTGCTCCTGGAGTGCTTTGGGGATCTGTGTTTTTATCGAAGAGAGTTCCAGGAAGCCATCGACAAGTACGAGGAAGCAATCACCACGGATTCCAGTTGCCACCCCGCTCGTTATCAATATCTCGTCGGAGTACAGAACGAGCGGGAGGGCAACTACGTGGATGCATTTAATCGCTATCAAGATGCTATCGAAACGGAGCCGACGTTCGTGGATGCGTATGTGGAACTTGGCGGCTTGCTCGCAAAGGCGGGAGACATCGAAGGCGCATTGACCTGTTATACCGATGCCGTGCGTTTGGACCCCGGAGACTTGAGGAACTTCTGGAACAGGGCACAAGTACTGAAGCGGCTGTGCGAGACGGACGCGGCTCGCTACAGGGACGCGTTTAGAGTGGCTCTTAAGGACTATAACGATGCCAAGGCGAGATTGCCACCGGTTGGCGAACTGGTGGATTGGAAATGGTAGGCGGGAAACATGTCCTCCTCATGATGTTATGCCGAGGTGTGGGGCATAGCACGGATAATGGCTTTCCCGGGGCAACCGGAGCTTTGCTGCGTCGTCGTCTCCGCATTTGAGTAATTCCCATATCTCATAGGCAACTGAAGTCACATCCGAAATTCCAACAATCCACTCGTGAATGTATTTATCAACAGCCTCGCCGGCCAAACCAATTTGGATGGTCCGGAAGTCGAGTCGGTCAAGGCGAATTGACCTTTCCGGATCGAATTGAACGAGGACGGGCAGCGTGTCTCTGGCATGTTGCCAAACGGATCGTGAGACATGCACCGTAGGATCGAAGTGGCTTAGGCACGCATTGTCGAGACACCAATCGAAGCCCATTCGAGTGATGTCGATTGCAAGAATGCGTTCCTGTTCCTTTTTTGTGGCCCACCCGGACCGATACATCATCCAGAGAAACGATGGTTTGATCCACGTCATTCGATCCAGCTTAAACGGAGGCACGAACGTTTGGGCTCGGAGTGCGCCATCTGCAATCTCCGCGGAATACGCTTGATACACGCGAAGAGTCCGTTCCGTGAGGTGAGCGCGAATCTGCCGGCTCGGTGGTGTTTTGGGGAGCATGGAGGGGCCTTCCACAACTTGTAACGATTTGATGGCTTCCAATTCAGGCTCTTTTTCCGAAATCGAACACTTCTAGCCATTATGGGTCTAATGCGTCAGGAGAGCTAAAGGGAGGGGGAGCTAACGGAGGAGCAGACGCATATATTGAGGAAGTAGGGAGGAACTAAAGGGGACAGTCGCATATATTGCATCGCTAGAGGGTTGCCTCATCATGTGCTGAATCGCGGCGCCGGCTGGACCGAACAGGCGACTGGGCAACAATCGACGCTCCGTCGTCGCGGTCGCCCTCGCATAAACTCGCCAGCGACGAACCGCGTGCCGCCTTTGAGTTCGAGGATGCTGATACTGCGGCCGGCGGTGCGGAGGTTCAACAGCATCTTGCGCATACCGCCATCTTGCGCATACTGCCATTGCATCGCCGGCCCATTTCTGAGATAAGGCGGATTCTAATCGGGCGGAGGCAGCTCGCAATGGATTGCAGATGAGCTGGTTGGCGTGGATTTCTGTGGCCGCCTTTATGGCGTCGCTGGTTCTTACCGCGGCGGTGCGCTTCGTCGCCCGTCGTTGGGGCGTCGTCGATCGCCCCGACGGTAAGCGGAAGCTGCACCACGGGGCGATACCTCTATGGGGCGGGGTCGCCGTCTACGGGGCAACCGTGCTCGGCCTTGCGGCCATCCACCTTCTCGGGCTCGGCAACACCAAGTTCGTTGAACTCAGCGCCGTCTGGACGCTGGCGGCCGGCTGTGTCTGCTTTGTCGGCGGCGTCGACGATCGCTTTGACCTGCCCCCACGCCTAAAGCTCGCCCTGCAAACGCTTTCGGTGCTGCCGATCGTGCTGTTCGGCTACTCGATCGACCGCATCGTCGCCTTCGGCTGCCCGATCGAGCTTGGCTGGTTTGGCATCCCCCTGACCGTGCTCTGGCTCGTCGGATGCATCAACGCGCTGAACCTGATCGACGGCATGGACGGCTTGGCGTCGCTCATCGGATTGTCGGCCGCGACGATGCTGGGAATCATCGCCGGAAACTTGGGCCACCTGCACGTGGCCGCGATGGCCTTTGTGCTCGCCGGCTCGTTAGCCGGTTTTCTCGCCTACAACCTCCCGCCGGCAAGTATCTTCCTCGGCGACTCGGGCAGCATGGTCATCGGGTTGACCATCGGCCTGCTGGGAATCCAGGGAAGCCTGAAGACCTCGGCAACGTTGGCAATTACCGCGCCGGCCGTCGTCATGACCCTTCCGATGTTTGACATTGTTGCGGCCATCGTCCGACGGCGGCTCACCGGCCACCGCCTGGACGCACCCGACCGGCTCCATATCCACCACCGGCTGTTGGACCGCGGCTGGAATCCGTGGCAGGTTCTCTGCCTTTTGGGGGCAATTTGCTTGACGACCGGCGCCGCCGCCACGGCCGCGACGATCTTCCGCCGCGACGCGCTGGCGTGGATCGCCGCCGTGACGCTCGTCGTACTGATGATCCGCCTGCGGCTCTTCGGCCATGAGGAGTTCGCCCTGGTCAAAGGGCTCGTTGTTCGGACCTTGAGAGCCCAGCTTCATCTCGACGCGTCCCGCCCGCAGCGAGGGCTCGGCACAGTAGTCTCCACGTTGTCGCCCAGCAGCGCCGGAGTGACGCCAGAGGTCAGGAGCCGCAAGACAGCGATCCACGTCGAGGAGTCCGGATCGCCAGCGTTGTCCTGGGACGCGTTTCTGCAGCAGTTGCGGACCTGGCACGTATGCCAGGCGGAGTTCGACGCCTCGTTGGGCGAGACGCGGCGGCGAATTCGCTGGACCGATCCCAAGTCCCAGCCCGGCCAAGCGTGCCGTTGGTCGCTCTGGGTGTCGCTGCCAGGCCCTCATGGAGAGCTTTGCAAGCTTCGCGCCGGCGGCCTTCAGCCAGTCGCGAAAGGGAAGGAGCTTGCGGCGTTGACGTCGGTTCTGAAAGAATCGGCCGCCCATTTCGCCGCCAGCACCGAGGAGCTGTTTGGCCCGGCCGTCGTTCTGCCGATGCCGGTGGCCAGAGGCAAGCATCGCAATCGTCACCGCAAGGCCGCGTAGAAGACCGAAGCAAACGAGTAGACAGGACGGACTAGGAAGTCCATCCTACGACGGGACGGGCTGGGAAGCCCATCGTACGCGTCATTTAGGACGGGTTTCCTAACCCGTCACACAAGAAAACGCCACCGCTCGACATGTCATCACTTGACCTCGACATCGGCGTCATCTACACCCACGAGCGCGAGCTGATGCCGCGGCTCTTGACGACGATGGCCGCCTCAGGCGATGGCATCAACATGCGGCTGATCCTGGTCGATAACGCCTCGTCCGATAGCGTGCAGCCGTGGTGCGAGTATTTTCCATCGACCCGGATATTGACCAACCAGCGGCGTCTTTCGTACGCGGCCAATCTGAATCGCATCCTTGACGCGTCCACGGCCCGGTATGTGCTCCTGATGAACACGGACATGTACTTCGAGCCGCACGAGCAGTGCCTAGGCCGCATGGTGGCCATGATGGACGCCCGGCCGGATTGCGGCGTTGCGGGCTGCAGGCTTTATCACGACGATGGCACGGATGCCCACGCCGCCCGACGATTCCAGACGCTGCGGCTTCTAGTGGCTCGCCGGTGCGGCCTCGGCCGGCTGATGCGCCGCACGCTCGACCGCCATTTCTACGCCGAGCATCGCCCGGAGGAGACGTTCGACTGCGACTGGCTCTCGGGCTGCTTCCTGATGGTCCGGCGCGAGGCGGCTCTCCAAGTTGGGCATGTCGACGAGGGCTACGGCAAGTACTTCGAGGACGTCGATTACTGCCTGCGCATGGCCCGGGCTGGCTGGAGGGTCATGTACCACGGGGCCGCGTCCTGCGTTCACCTGGAAGGCCGCGCGAGCCGCAATCTCTGTTCGGCCGACGCCTGGCTCCATCTCCGCGCCTACGCCCGCTGGCTCCGCCGCTGGGGCCTGCGACCGACAGCCGCGTCTCTCCCGCTGCCAGCGGCGCCGAGGCCAAAGGCCGCGTAGCGACGCGTATGGCGTAGGTTGTGCTTCAGCTTAACGTGCCCAATCGCGGCGGTCTTCCAGCCTAGTGCCGCGAGAAGATCCCAAGATCCAGCCCCGTGGCCCAGATCATCAGCGCCAAGACCAGGAACAGGCCGATGTAGCTCAACACGACCTGAACACTCTCCGGCGCCGGCTTTCCTCGGATTCCTTCGTAACACAACAGCACGAAGTGCCCGCCGTCGAGCACCGGGATCGGCAGGAAGTTGACGACCGCCAGGTTCGCGCTCAGGAGCGTGAGGAAGAGCAGTAGCTCCGGCGTTCCTTGGTCGGCATAATGAAGGGCCACCTGGACGATCATCACCGGCCCGGAGACCAATCGCATCGACACCTGATTCGTGCTGAGCTTGTGGACCGTGCGGTACACGAGCGTCAGTGCGTCGAGCGTCTCCTCGCCGGCCATCTTGACGGCCTCGCCGAACGATTTGGCTTTGAAGTCCAGCAGCATCGGCTCGAAGCGGAATCCGCGGCTCGGATCATGCCAGCCAGCCACCTCGACCGGCGTCAGGGTCACGGTCTTCGGTTCTTTCCAGTCGTCGCGGGTGTAGGTCAGTTCAACGGTCGTGCCGGGCAGGCACTGCTGCAACAAGGAAACCATCGCCGGCCACCAGGTGGTGCTGTCCGCTTTTGCCGGCAAGACTTCCGCCGATTGACCATAGTCCGGATCTCGCATCTTCTCTTGTTTCGGCGGAAGAATCTTCGCCTTCACGATCTTGTCGCCGGGCTTCAAACCAGCCTTCGCCGCCAGGCTGCCCGTCGCGACTCCCTCGACCTTGTCGAGCACGGTGTACGCGACGCCAAGCGAGGAAACGCCGAGCGACCCCGTAACGCCAAGCGGCGGCGAGAGGTCGATCGGTTTCTGCAGCCGGACGGCAATCTCGATCGGCTGTTTGTTGTCCTTGCGTTCAAGGGTCAGTTTGACCGTCTGACCTGCGCGGTGATTGAGTTCGTCCGGCAGCCGCATGGGATCGCCGGCGTCTCGGCCGTCGACCTTGAGAATCTTATCACTCGCCTTGATGCCGGCGGCCTCGGCCGGCGAGCCGCTTTGAACGGCGGTGATCTCGCCCATCTTCATGACCACGCCGAGGTCTCGCGTCGGGTTGGGCGCCACCGGGATCGTCAGCCGCTTGGGCTTGCCCGTCGGCTTCCCGTTGGCGTCCCTGGCCGACCGCTCGACCGTGACGTTGATCGTCTTGTCCGGCGTCCGAGCCAGCACGGCCTCGATCTGCCCGTAGTTGGTGATCGGCGTATCATCGATTCGCACGATGGTGTCGCCCAACTCGAACGACGGCTTCGCCTCGGCGGCCGACGAGCCGGGAATCGTGGCGTACTGCTTCTTGACGACCCAACTGTCTCGATGGCGAAGGAGCGACGTGGTGCTGCCGCCGTGAAGACCGATAAGGAATGCTCCGGCCGAGCGGTCCGGCTTCACATTCACCACAAGGTTCTTCTCGACGCCCGGTCGATGGACCTCGATGTCAACGCCCTTGTCGGGATCGACGTCGCCCAGGGAGATGGCCCGTCTCAGGTCGTCGAACACCTGCATTTTCTTTCCGGCGATCTTCAGAATCTGGTCGCCGGGCCGCAAGCCGGCCGTCCACGCCGGATCGCCCGACAGCGTCTCGCCCACGACGCAAGGCGCTTTCGACGCGCCCATCGACACGGCGACAACCGCCATCACGAACGCGAAGATCACGTTCATGATGACACCGGCCGAAATGATCGCCATCCGCTTCGGCACGCTCTTCGCCAGGAAGCTACGCGGATCGTACGCGGGATTAGGGATTGGGGACTGGGGATTAGTGCTCTCCGTACTGCCGACTGCCGACTGCCGACTGCCGACCCCACTGGGCACTGAAGTGCCCAGCCCTCGTTTCTCGTCTGCCGCCCCTCGTTTCGCGTCTGCCGCCCCTCGTTTCGCGTCTGCCGGCTGCGGTTCACTCTCCCCTCTCCCCTCTCCCCTCTCCCCTTGCTTGGCGCGTTCCATCTCCTCCTTGATCCGGCCGGGATTGTCTTCCTGGCCGAGCATCTTGACGTATCCGCCCAGCGGGAAGATGCCGATGCCGTACTCGGTCTCGCCGTAACGGAACTTGAAGAACCGCAGGCCCCAGAAGTCAAAGCCGAGGTAGAACTTGTCACACTTGACGCCGCAGAGCTTTGCGACCGCGAAGTGGCCGAGCTCATGGACGAAGATCACAAAGCCCAGGCCAACGGCCACCTTGAGGGCCAACACGGTGTACCCAATTACGTAAAACAACGCGTTACCTCCTGACGGGCCCAGCGGTCGGCGGCAATCGCCTCTTCCAGGCTCGGATGGGGATCAAAATGGTGATTCTCTAGGACTTTCTGACAGGTGGGAACGATGCGATGGAAGGGGAGCCGGCCGTCCAGCAGCGCGGCCACGGCGGCCTCGTTGGCCCCGTTCAAGACCGCGCCGGCCGTCCCGCCCGCCGCCGCCACTTCCAAGCCGAGCCGAATGGCCGGAAACCGATCGAGGTCGGGCGGCTCGAACCGCAGGTCCATCGCCCGGCTCCAATCCAGCTTCGCCGCCACCCCTTCCCGCCGCTCCGGCCATAGAAGCGCATATTGTATCGGCAGCTTCATATCCGGCGGGCTGAGCTGGGCAATCACCGAACCGTCCCTATATTCTACCATCGAATGCACGATCGACTGAGGGTGGATCACGACGGCAATCTGATCCGCCCGAAGATCGAAGAGCCACCGGGCCTCGATGATCTCGAGGGCCTTGTTCATCAGCGTGGCCGAATCGATCGTTATTTTCGGCCCCATCGCCCAAGTCGGATGATTCAACGCGTCGGCGGCGGTAACTTGCGTAAGCTGTTCGGTCGAGAATGTGCGAAACGGCCCCCCGCTGGCGGTGAGCACCACCCTACGCACCTCCTCCCGCCGCCCGGCCTGCAACGCCTGAAACACCGCGCAATGCTCGCTATCGACCGGCAAAATTCTCGTATTTTTTCTCCGGGCCAGGTCCATCACCAGCGGTCCGCCGACCACGAGGCTCTCTTTGTTAGCCAGCGCCACCGTCTTGCCGGCCTCGAGCGCTGCCCAGGTGCCCCGCAGCCCGGCGGCCCCGACGATCGCCGAGACGACGATATCGACCCCCTGCTCTGTCGCCAGCCGGGCGACGTTCTCCGGGCCGATGAGCAATCGGCAATCGGCCGGCAGCGTGGACCAGTCCTGCCGTCGGGCCGCCTCGGCGTCGCCGACGGCGATGGCCCTGGGCCGCACCTCCTGGGCCTGCTTGAGCAGCCGTTGGGTGTTCCGGCCGGCCGCCAGCGCCACCGCCCGCAGTCGCCCCTCGGACGCCGCAATCACTTCGAGCGTACTCCGTCCAATGCTCCCGGTCGAGCCCAGCACGGCGATGTTGGTCACTTGCTCAGTCATGTTCTATCTCTCGTTCCCGCGCAGGAGCGTGGGAACGACATGATCGGTGTCAGCAGCCGGTTGAACACCCATTGTCCTCCCAGCAAGAGATACACCGCGAGCATCAGTGTGACGAACGGTGAAACGAGCCGCAAGCCGTACCACCAGAGCAGCCCCGTGGAGGAGACGCGGACCCAAGACGACTCCATCTCGCCGATGCCCCCGAGGATCGAGACGATCGCGTACACGGTGAAGTAGATTCCCAAGATTCGCACCAGAAATGCCGCGAGCATCTCTTCGGTCGTCCATCGTTCCGACGGGACCTCGGCTCCGGCTTGGCCGCTCGACAAGCCGCTCGATTCGTTGATGTGATTCATGGTCGCTCCCTTTTGTCAACAAATGTCCGACCGTGTTGTGTTCTCGCTCTGGCCATCGTCATCGAGTGGCTCGCGAGCGACCGGCATCAACAATTTCCGAAACACCCATTGCCCACCGAAGAGGAGGTAGAGGCCTGCGCCCAACTCGGTGGCGATGCTGACATAGAAGAACATTCGACCTCGCAATGCATCTTCCAGTCCGACTTTCTGGGCGGTGAAAAACAGAAAAACCATCGCCTCGGCGGCCAGCGCAACTCCCCTCACGGTGAAGTAGACGCCGACAAAGCGAACCAAGATCGCGGCAAGCGATTCCTTGCTCGGCCATCGGCTCTCCGCCAAACCCGGGCTCTCGGCCCCAGCCTGTATCTCATTGCTCATCGGAAAACCCTTCTTGTCAGCGTGTTTCCTCGTTCCCACGCTCCCGCGTGGGAACGCACTCGTCCGGACGCTCCGGCGTCCTCGGAATCGCCATTTACCACTGCGTCGTCACCGGCACCAACCCGGCCTGCCCCGCATAGTTCCGTGCGCTCGAATACCGCCAGTGTAGCGGATCATCGACGTATCCTCGCACGACTGGGTTGTTGTGGATGTACTCCAACTTCTGCCACACCATCTCGTCGCAGTCAATCTGCTGCGGATGGCTGCCCTCCTGCCAGAATTGATGCGTCCTGTCGTCCTTGTGTTTTGCCTTGAGCCGCTCCAATTGCCGTAAGATTAGGCCGACCTTTCTTGCCTCAAGCAACTCGATGATCGCCCGGGCTGTGAACGACTTGAACTCAGCGATCTGCCGGGCCAGCTCGTCGGCTGAGGCTATCAAGTGCAAGTGGTTCTCCAGGATCACATAGCCGTACAAGATGAGCCGACCGTTCTGTTGCAGAAACCGCCGTGAATCCAGGATGATCTCGACCGTCTCTCGCCGAGTAAAGACCGGCAACCAACCCACGACCGTGCAGGTCAAGAAGTGCGGAAAAACCGTATCGTAGATCTTGTATCGCGTTCGGGTCATTCGGTGGTTCTCCGACGCGGAGCGTCGGGCGAGTGCGTTCCCACGCAGGAGCGTGGGAACGAGGTGTATGCTCTCATGGCCGCCTCGTATACTTCCCGCAACGCCACCTGATTCTTCTCCGCAATCCGCCGGCACGCTTCATACTCGGGCGCAAACCGCGGCGTACCGTCGGGCAAGTAGCTGAGCTTGCCTTCGACGGGGCCCCAGGGCGTCTCGACCGTGCGCGACTCGCGACGCAGCACGCGGCGCGACGCGCTCCACGAGCGGACGCCGAGCGTCGTTGTCTCGGCGAAGAGGATTTCCTCGATCGCGGCCGCGTCCGCCGGCCGGCACAAGACCGTCAGCTTCACGGCCGGCCGATTCTTCTTCATCTGGATCGGCGTCGTGTGGACGTCCAGCGCGCCGGCGTCCCAAAGACGCGAAATCGCGTAGCCGATCAATTCGCCGGACAAATCGTCGAGATTCGTTTCGAGGATCGTCACTTCGTCCCAATCGACGCCTGCGTGCGTGCAAGCACGCACCCTACTTTGCTCGCCGACAAGCAGGCGGAGGATATTCGGCCGGCCAGGGAAGTCCTTCTGCCCGGCCCCACAGCCGATCCGCTCGACCGTCATCGCCGGCAGTGGGCCAAAGCTGTTGGCAAGCGTGGCCAGAATCGCGGCCCCGGTGGGCGTCGTCAACTCGCCTTCGGTCGTCGAAGCCGCCAGCGGGATGCCCTTCAGCAGTTCGGCCGTAGCGGGGGCCGGAATGCTGCACTCGCCGTGGGCAATCGTCACTCGGCCCGTGCCGGTTGGGACCGGCGACGCGATGATCCGTTCGACGCCCAGCAGGTCGAATCCGACGGCCGCGCCGACGATGTCGGCGATCGAGTCAGCCGCCCCGATCTCGTGGAAGTGGATTTTTTCGACCGGAAGGCCATGCACCCGGGCCTCGGCCTCGGCCAGACGGGTGAAGATCCGCCCGGCCAACTCCCGCTGCCGCTCGGAAAGGCGTCCGGTTGCGATCATCGCCAAAATCTCCGGCAGGTTCCGATGCGCGTGTTCCGGCCGGCAATCCACGTGTACCTGAATCGCCCGAAACCCCTGCTTTCTCACCTCGTCGGTCCGAAGCCGCAGCTCCGGCAGCCCGAGCGAGCCAATTGCCGCGTTCAACGCGTCGAGGGGAACGCCGGCGTCGATTAGCGCAGCGAGAGTCATGTCACCGCTAATGCCGCTGCCGCAATCGAGATACGCAGTCTTCGCCATAAGTCGTCGAGTTGGTTTGCCGTTCCGGCTTGGACTGGAGGGGGACGGGTTAGGAAACCCGTCCTACGGTGTTTCGAGACGGATTAGGAAACCCGTCTTATGGTTGTTCGGGGCCGCCACGTGATGCGATCAAGACGCATTGTGGTCATCTTTCGCGGGGGAGGCAAGGGCCGACCTTGACCCCTGTGGACCGTCTCGCTAGAGTACGGCCCCGCAAAGTCTCCAGTTCGCAGTTCCGGCTTGAGCCAGTTGGGACGGATTAGGAAGCCTGTCCTACGACCGCGTGCAGGTGAACCGATGGTCGCAATGCTTTCGGAAATGGCGCCGGCTGTGAGGTCGAAGACTGCCGCTTGGCGGCATCTGCCTCATCGCATGAGGGTGCTCTATATCGCCACGCGCCAGCGGACCGGCGGCTGGCTGGCCGAGGCCTTCGCGGCCGACAGCGCCTCCCAGGTCGTGCTCGAAGAGGCCATCGGCATGGCGGCCGGCATGGCCCGGCTCCGCGACGACGCCTTTGACGCGGTCCTGGTCAGCCATGATGCCGACGAACTGAACGCATTAGACATGATCGAAGGCTATCGGGCGGGCGGGGCCGACGATCCGATCATTGTCCTCGGCATGCAGAGCGAGCAGGAGATGGCCGCCCTCTGCTACGAGGTCGGCGCCGACGGCTACATCTGCGTCCATTCCGCCACGACGCGAAACCTGATTTGGGTCATCGCCCGGGCCGTGCAGCGGCACCAGCTTGTCGCCGAAAACCAGCGGCTGGCCCTCGCCGAGCAGGCCCGGTTGCAGCGTGAGCAGGACGAGGCGTCCCGGCTGCTCGATCAGCAGCGGACGCTGCTGGCCGAAGCCGAGCCAGGCCGGCGCGGCGAGCCGTCCGAGCTGCCTCCGCTCGAGTGCATGCCGGAGGAGTTGGTCGCCCACTATCGCGAGCTGCTGCGGACCTACGTCATCATGGGTTCGGGCAATCTGTCGAAGGAGCTTCGTTGTTTGGCTGGCCTGCTGGTCACGGCCGGTGTCACGGCCCAGCAAGTCGTGCAGCTTCATCTCCATGTGCTCGAAGAATTGGTCCACGGTCTTGGTTCGCGAAGCACGCGGCACGTGATGAATCGGGCCGACCTTCTTGCCCTCGAAGTGATGCTTCATGTGGCCGACGGCTATCGCCGCCGCTACCAAGAACGCGTCAACCCGCCGGTGCAGCGCCAGTTGCCAGGCTTCGCGTAATAAATGACGAAGTACAAATGACGAATGACGAAAGAAGCCCGAAGTCCTAAATCCGAAGCCCGAATTCGGACTTCGGATTTCGAGCTTCGGATTTTGTCATTCCTTTGTCCTTCGTCATTCGAGCTTCGTCATTCCCCCTTATGTCTGATTCCACCACCACCGTCGCCGCCCTCAAGTCCCTGGTCAACGATTTCGTAGGCCAGCGCGACTGGCATCAGTTCCACGCCCCGAAGAATCTATCGATGTCGCTGGCGATCGAGGCGGCCGAGCTGATGGAGCATTTTCAGTGGATTTCGACCGAGGAGTCGCGCCATGCGGCCGACGATCCCGAACGACTCGAAGAGATCGCCGACGAGTTGGCCGATGTGCTTTCTTACGCCCTGGCGATGGCCAACGAGCTGGGCGTCGATGTGTCGACCGCCGTCCGCCGCAAGATGGTCAAGAACGCCCAGAAGTATCCGGCCGACGAGTATCATGGTCGCTACGGCCCGGAAGACACGGCGAAATGACGAAGCTCGAAGGACGAATGACGAGCGGTGACAAGTGGGATGGGCTTCCGAGCCCGTCCTGGACGGCTAAGGAAAGCCGTCCTACAAACCGGTCACATGGCATTTGACGGACCGCTAACGGTGACTCTCTATGGCCGTGCAACGAATTGCGTGCCTTATCTTGTTCCTTTTCGCCGGCTGTGAAAGCCCGATGGTGAGTAGCCCTTCGTTGCTCGCGTCGTCGTCAACGTCGCCGTCGAAGCTGGATTCCGTGGCGAGCGTCGAGCGGTCGCTCATTTTTCAGCCTTCGCGGTATCCGAAAGGCAATTGGCAGCCGCGCGACCTGAACTTCGAGGACGCCTGGTTCACGGCCGCCGACGGCACGCGGCTGCACGGCTGGTACGTCCCGCACGAGCAGCCGCGGGCCGTGATCTTGTTCTGCCACGGCAACGCCGGCAATGTGGCCCTCTGGGCCGACGTGGCGAAGACCCTTCACGACCGCGTCCACGCCAGCGTGCTCCTGTTCGACTACCGCGGTTTCGGACGCAGCGAGGGGAGGCCGACAGAGGACGGCGTCCTGGCCGACGCCCGGGCCGCCAGACGCTGGCTCGCCCATCGCGCAAGCATTTCGGAGCAGGACATCGTCTTGATGGGCCGATCGCTCGGCGGCGCGGTGGCCGTCGATCTGGCGGCGACGGACGGCGCACGCGGGCTGGTGCTCGAAAGCACTTTCACTTCCATGCCCGACGTCGCAAAGACCATGTTTCCGCTGCTGCCGGTCCGCGCGCTGATGGAAACGCAACTCAACTCGGCGGCGAAAATTCCCAACTACCACGGGCCGCTTCTGCAAAGCCACGGCACGGCCGACCGACTGATCCCCTACGCGATCGGCTGCCGGCTGTTCGATGCGGCGAACCAGCCGAAGCGCTTCATCCCGATCCCGGGCGGCGACCACAACGACCCGCAAACGGACGAGTATTACACGGCGCTAGCGTCATTCCTGGATCGACTGAATTAGCGACGGGCCGCGGCCGCTGCGTCGTCAGGAGACCTGCGAAGTCATTCGTAGTCTCGGCCTTATCCGGTCATCTTCCGCCTAAAGGCGGGACTACGAACGTGTGCGGCCGACGTTGCAGTCCCTCTTGCCCCGTCATGTCCCGCGTTGACCCTGTCACGCTGCCACGCTAAAATCACGGCAACTACAGCCCGTGAGGGGGGCATGCCTACTTATTGCGAACGGGTCGCTGAGACGGGACGTTGCAGGAGGATCGAGCCGTGGCACGCCGTGGTTTTACACTCGTGGAACTGCTCGTCGTGGTTACGATCATCGGCATTCTGGTCGCGCTGCTGACGCCGGCCGTTCAGGCCGCCCGCGAGGCAGCGCGGCGGATGTCCTGCGGCAACCATCTCCGGCAGCTTGGCATCGCGGTTCATCACTACCACGAGTCGCTAGCCATGCTTCCGCCGGGCGCCTTGGTGCAGCAACTGCCCGACGGCACGCTTTCGACCAGCTACCTCGGCCCCCACGCCCGAATCCTCCCGTTCCTTGAACAGAACAACGTGTTCGGCGCGATGAACATCAGCGCCAGCTACGGGGACGTGGTCAACAAGGAAGCCGTTGGACGTGTGATCGACGGGTTTCTTTGCCCTAGCGAGGTCCGGCGTGGACCGTTCGCCCACAAGACCTTCGGAAACATCGGCGGGGTCAACTACGGCTTCTGCATGGGCGACTGGTACGTTTGGAACGGCCTGACGGGCATCTGCCCTCCGACCCGCTCGGCTTTTGGCGTAAACCTCTCGCACCGCTGGGCCGATTTCAGCGACGGATTGAGCAACACGCTGCTGATCTCCGAGGTGAAGAACTACCAGACGACGATCCGCGACTGCGGCCGCTTTTCCAAGATCAATGACCCGAACAACGTCCCGCCGCCGAACGCCGATCCGCTGACCGTCTGCCCGGAGTACTCGGGAAGTGGTTGCTCGATGTTCAACAACGCGCATTCGCAGTGGGCCGAAATGTCGGTCCACCACAACGGTTTCACGACGGCATGGACTCCGAACAGGGTCACGCCCGGCGGTGCAGGCTTGAGCGAGCCCGACGTCGACATCATCAGCCAGCGCGAGCGATTGGGCGGGCCGACATTCGCCGCCATCACCTCGCGGAGCTATCACCCCGAAGGCGTGCAGTCGCTCTTGGCCGACGGCTCGGTGACCTTTGTCTCCACCGGGATCAACGGCTACGTGTGGCGTGCCCTGGGAACCATCGCCGGCGGTGAGACCGTCTCCGGCAATGCCTACTGACCTCGTGGCGGCAGGTTGACAACCTGCCCCACAAGCCATCTCATCTGCTTGCCCCTATCCGCCGGACCGCTCGATGCCAAACGGCAGGATACGCTGCGGGTCGGGCTCCGCGTCGTGGTTCATTTCTCGAAACAACAGACTCGGCTGAATGTCCGTGTTGTGCTGATACTTGTCGCTGCAATACTCGGTGAACGGGCCGCGGATGTCGTGGTAGAAAATCTGGCAGATGGCCACGCCGGCGTAAATCCGCACCGGCTGGACGGCGAACATTTCGAGCGTCCAGTAGCCGCAGAAGCCGACGTCGCCGAAGCCGGCCGTCACGTGGACGAACAGCCCCAGCCGGCCGATTGATGAGCGGCCCTCGATCATTGGCACCAGATTATGCGTCTCGGTCCGCTCGAAAGTCCGGCCCAAGTAGAGCTGTTGCGGCTTGAGGACGAGCCCTTCCGGCGGAATGCGGAGCCGGCGGACGCGGTTCGCCTTCCGCATGTCGAGCACGACCTCTTCATAGACCATCAGCTCATCGTGCAACGTCAGGTTGTAGCTGTTCGGATTCAGCCGCGCCGACTCGAACGGCTCGATGACGATGTTCGTGCCAAGCTGACGGCGGATTTCGTGACCGGAGAGAACCATGGGGGAATGACGAAGGTCGAAGGACGAAGGACGAAGGAAGTCCGAAATCCGAAGCCCTAAATCCGAAGCTCGAATTCGGATTTGGGACTTAGGGCTTAGGACTTAGGATTTCGGATTTGCCGCCTCTGCCACCCCGATCTTGGGACAGAGCTTCTCCAGCGGGCACTCGGGGCACTTTGGGCTTCGGGCCGTGCACACGCGCCGGCCGTGCTGGATGAGACGATGGGCCAGGGCGATCCATTCTTTCTCGGGCAACAGCCGCATCAGGTCGCGTTCGATCTTCTCGGGGTCTTTCTCCGTGGTCAGCCCGAGCCGCTTGACGATCCGGCCGACGTGCGTATCGACCACCACGCCGACCGCGATCCCGTAGGCCGTGCCAAGCACCACATTCGCCGTCTTGCGGCCGACGCCGGGCAGTTCGACCAGCTCGGCCATCTCGCGCGGCACCTGACCGTCGTGCCGTTCGAGTAGAGCGCGGCAGGCGTTCTGAATGCTCTTCGCCTTGTTGCGGAAAAAGCCGGTGCTCTGAATGTCCTTTTCCAACTCGGACAGATCGGCCTTGGCATACCTGGCCGCGTTGGGATACTTGCGAAAGAGCGACTTGGTCACCTTGTTGACACGTTCATCAGTGCATTGAGCCGAGAGAATCGTCGCCACGAGCAACTCGAGCGGCGTGGAGAAATCGAGCGAGCACTTGGCGTCCGGATAGGCCGCAGCAAGCCGTTCGGCAATCTGGGCGGCGCGGCGTTTCTCGGCGGCAGCAGTTGGCATGGCGGAACCTCGATGAAAGGTCCCCATTCTGGTCCGACCGTCGGGCTGATGTCAAGTAGTGGATTCTTGCTCACAGGCATGCCGCGCGCTATACTGTAGTAGCTCACACTGTCAACGTGGAGACTCCTGCGGCCATGCAAGCGCAACGCACCGTCGAAATTCCGCAGAGCGTCATGATCAGCGCGCAGACTCTGGACGACCTTGAAGACTGGCTTGCCGCCAACGATCCGGAATTCCTGAGCGAAGTTCGGCGAATCCGAAACGAAGAGGACGTGGCTGGCGAGGGCAAGGACATCACGGAGGTTCTCAAGCGGTGGCCTATCGAGTGACGGTCCTCCCGTCGGCTGAAGCTGACTTGGAGAAGCTCGATCCGCTGGTGCGCCGGCGAATTCTTGGCCGCATTGTATGGCTTGGCGAGAACGGCTCGCAGACGATACACCACCAACTCGTCGGCATGCCTGACGAACTTGCCGGTCTTTGCCGGCTCCGCGTGGGAGACTATCGGATACTGTATTGGCTTGACCGCCCGCAAGAGAGGCTGAAGATATACCGGATTCAGCACCGTTCGGAAGTCTACCGCCACCTCTGACAGATTGGTATTCGACGTCGCGGGCATGTCTCCGCTGCGTGGCCGCCCCAAGCGGTTTTGTCTCGGGCTTTCACCCTTCCGGATTGTCCAAAAGCTCCTGCAACCGCGCGGCCAACTCAGGGCGCAGACGGCCAAGCCACGTGGCGTCGATCAGACCCACGTCGATCAGGTCGAGAAGGTGCATCTGATCCTTGCGGCGGAACGACGTGAGCTTCATCCGCACCAGCGATTCGAGCGAAAGGAGCCGGAAGGCCGCAGCCGGCTCGCTTTCGGCAACGTCTGGCGTGGGCAGCACGTACTCCGGACGCACTTTCTCGCCGGCGAACACGAGATGGACTGCGTCGCGCGCTTTTGCCTCGCTGCCGTCGAGCATCATGTCGATGCCGGCCGCGTGGCGATGGAGGAAGCCGGCCTTGGACATGGCCTCGATGACGGCCGGCAAGTCCTCGCGTCGGACAAGGATGTCGACGTCTTTCGTGTTCCGCACGGCCGCTTCATCGACGCGGGAGACCCAGGCGGCCACGGCATTGCCGCCTACCACGGCATACGGCACGCCAGCCTGTTCCAACGCCGCCGCCGCGCGCAACAATCGTTCGCGCACTCTCTCCACGGCTCTCTCCATTCGCTGCCAGGATACGTCACCGTAAGTGGTCTGCTGCATGAACGGCGCCTCTTACTCAATATAACGCGCCAACGGATCGCTGAAAGTGGTCCGTTGCATAGTCTTCGTAGTTCCCCTTGAAGCGGCGATCTCGCTCGGGAACACCGGCTAAAGCCGGAACTACGAACAGGTTCATTCTCCCAACTGCGACTTCTTCCGCAGCAGGTGGTGGTAATACTGGGCGAAGCGGTGGGCTTCGTCGCGGACGTATTGCAGCAGCCGCAGGGCATAGCTGTGCCGGCTCAGGTGGAGCGGCTCGTCTGCCTCGGGCGTAAAGACAAGCTCCTCGCGCTTGGCCAGCGAGATCACCCTCGGCCGATGGACGTCCTCTGCGTTCGACTGCCGGATCGCGGCCAGTGCCGCATTGAGTTGCCCACGGCCGCCGTCGATGAGAAGGATGTCGGGCGGCGTCTCGCCTTCTGCCCGGAGGTGCTCGATGCGGCGAAAAACGGCCTCGTGAATGCTGGCCGTGTCGTCGGGGCCCGCGACGGTGCGGATTCGCATCCGCCGATAGCCCGGCTTGAATGGCAGCCCGTCGATGAACTGAACGACCGAGGCCACGGTCTCGGTGCCGGCCAGGTGGGCGATGTCGATCCCTTCGATCGTTCGCGGCCGCTCGGGCAGGTGCAGCACCTTTCGCAACCCGGCCAGCCCGCGTTTTGGATCGATCGGAAAGACCTCGGGTTGGACGTGCGTCTCGAGCGCGCCGCGGTCGTCGAGTGTTTCGAGCATGGCGATTTCGTCGCGGAGCCGGGCGGCCTCCTCGAACTGCAACGCCTTCGACGCTTCGGCCATCTCGTCGCGCATTTCAGCCAGCAGTCGGTTCTTGCCACCCTCAAGAAACCGCTGCAAGCGGTGGATGTCCTTGCGATACTCCTCCCTGCTGATTCGCAGGTTGCACGGCGCGGTGCATTGGCCGATCGAGTGCAGCAGGCACGGCCGGAACCAACGCCAACGAGGATCGCTGTCGTCGATATCCAGAGTGCAGGTGCGAAACTTGAAGATCTTCTGGAGCACCTGGATCGCCCCACGCAGCCCTCGCGGATTGGCGAATGGTCCGTAGAGTTTCGTTCCGCGGGCCTTCGGTTCGCGGGTGAACCGGACGCGGGGATACTCCTCGTGGGTGAAAATCTCGAGATACGGGAAGGTCTTGCTGTCGCGGAGGTCGCGGTTGAACTTCGGCAGGATGTCCTTGATCAGCCGCGCTTCCATCAACAGGGCGTCGATCTCGCTCTCGGCGTCCAGGTAATCGATGTCGCGGATCTCTGGCACGAGCTTCGCGGTGCGGGAATCCTCGGCCGCCGCTTTCAGAAAGTAGCTGCCGGCGCGGGAGCGAAGGTTCTTCGCCTTGCCGACGTAGATCACTCGGCCCGCGGCGTCCTTCATCAGATAGACGCCGGGCGTGGTCGGGAAGGAGCGGACCTTCTCGGCGGCGTAGGAATTGTCGTCGGGTAAAGAGGCCTCGGACACAACTCAATTCTACCCGATCCCAAGCCGCCCGGCCGCGCCTTCAGGAGGATTGCAGAGTCCGCCGCAGGCGTTCGTAATCCCGCCTTTTAGGGCGTGCCGATTGTCTGGTCACGCTTCGCTCTTTTCGCGAGCTGCTTTTCCCTGGTCTTTGCCGAGGGCGATGGCGGTTGCCATGGCATGGGTGCGACAATGGGACATCGTCACGTGGATTTCGGCGACGCCGAGCTGTTCAACGGCGTCCTTGACGCCACCGCGGACGGCGACCACCGGCCGTCCGCCCGACTCGCTGCGGATTTCGATGTCGCGGAAAGAGATGCCTTTGCTCAAGCCGGTGCCGAGGGCTTTCAGGATGGCCTCTTTCGCGGCCCAACGGCTGGCGAAGTGCTGCGTCGCCTGCTTGCGCGACTGGCAATAGCGGATTTCCTCGGGCGTGTAGACCCGATCGATGAACAGCTCGCCGTGGTGTTCGATCATCCGGGCGATCCGCAGACACTCCGTAATGTCCGTGCCGAGACCGATGATTTCAGACATGAGCGTTCGCCTGATAGTTTCCGTGGAAATGACGAAGCTCGAATGATGAAAAAAGCCGGAAATCCCAAGTCCGAAATCCGAATTCGAGCTTAGGATTTCGGGCTTCGGGCTTCATTCGTCAATCTCCCCTTGGTCTTCTCCACTCAACCCATCCAACACCGCGGCAACCTCGTTCCTCTTTTGGGCGTCAAGCCAGGTGCGGGCCAGGTCGACGCCGTCGGCGTGTTCCCAGGACAGCTCGCAGCGGGTCGGCCCACAGCCGCCTTGGCAGGCCGAAAGGCGATAGCGCGCGGAGCGGGGATGGGCCGGCGGCTCCGCGTCGATCAAGTTGGCGAGCCGGTCGGCCGTGGCCAGGTCGATCTTGCCGTTGCGAACGGCCCGATACCAACTGCGGCATCGGCTGCAATAGGGGACGCATGCGGCGGGAACGGTCACTGCCACCGCGCCTGCGACCAACAGCAAGGCGTCGACCGCCCAGCTCAACCAGACGATCCAGCCTTTGGCGACATATCCCCACGGCAACGGTCGCCCGCCCTTGTCGGCCTGCGCCCGAAGATACTGGCCGAAGCTGGGCGCTGTCTGCCGGAGCAACTGCTGGGATAGGGCCTTCAGGTCATCACCGGTTCCGCTGGCGATCACCGGCGGGGCTTGCCAATAGTATCGCGAGACGTAACCGCAGTAGTGCTGTCCGGCGGCAGCGACGGCCGCCGCCAATACGGCGCTGACCAGGATCGTTGGGCGATGGCCCATGCGAGTTAGGCGAACCACGCCAATTAGGGTGACCCCCGTCAGCACGCCGAGCAAAATCGGAAATAGGATCAGCGGTGCGAAGTGCGGCTGGACCACTTGGCCGACGCGGGCCCAGATCAGCCCGACGGCTGGGGCCACCACGACCGCAAGCCAAAGGCCGCGCCAGACGAAGGGGCCCGGCTGGACCTCCGGCGGTTGCGGCGAGTAAGTGGCGTTTCGCATACCCTCCATGCTAGACGGAACGGCCATCGGAGAAAAGCCTTGCATCGCGTGGCCTCTCGAACAAATCGTGACTTTTGGGTGCCATGCTTGCTCAGCGAGCGCAGTGAGACAGCAGCATCCCGGGATATACTTCGCTCTGCGTAAGAAAATGGGCAAGCTGTGACCTGCCTCGCGCGGAGCGTGAGTACAACAGCGACCCGGTAGTCTTCCTGGGGGTGGCCGGGGGCATCAGCGAACGATCGACGCCAACGCCGCCGCATCGGCATGGGGGGCATCACCCCGACGCGGGCGTCATGGCAGCGATCACCATCGCTCCGACCGGCTTCTGTTTAAATTGCAAACCTATTGCAATTTTAGGTGCGATGATAATAATAAGATTCGTTGCGCCGTCAGCGGTTGACGGCCTGTAATCGTCTTTTTGTCATCGGGAACAGGATTTGGAGGAACTTTATGTTTCCAAGACGAGGTGCGCGAGGCTTTACCCTGGTGGAGTTGCTAGTCGTCATCACCATCATCGGTATCCTAATCGCACTGCTGTTGCCAGCGGTGCAGGCCGCCCGTGAGGCAGCTCGCAAAATGCAATGCACCAACAATCTCAAGCAGATTGGGTTGGCGCTACACAACTATGGCCAGGCGAACAAGGTCTTCCCGCCGGGATTGGTCATGGCCGCCACGTCACAGACATCATCGGGGTGGGATTGGTTTAATGAGTCCAAGCTGGCAGCGGCCAGCACGCCCGCCGGGCAGGCGACCAGTTGGATCCTGCGGATCATGCCTTTTATCGAAGGCGATGTGATCGGCCGGGCCTGGAATTGGAACTTCCCGATCAATGCCGGGTCGGGCGCCATTCCGCTTCCGCCGGGTACGACCGCGGAGGCCCTAGCGAATAAGAACTACGACTTGGCCAACTTGGATGTCAAGGCCCTCTATTGCCCGACTCGCCGCACCGCGTTGCGGGCGCAGGACATGGACAGCTCGTCGGGCATCATGATGGGCACCAAATGGACGGGCGGCGGCACCGATTACGGCGGATGCGCCGGCCGTCACCAGATGATTAACGGTATTTCGTCCCCCTTCTACTATGTCGATCCGGGCATGTCAGGGCCGCCCAACACCCTTTATGATAAAGCCGGAACGTCGGCCCCCGCCGTTACCAGCGGCAGCGACATGAAACTGGCGGGCGTCTTCGGCGCGGTGAACAACAGCACCAGCTTCGGCGCGGTTCGCGACGGCTTGTCGAACACGATTGCTGCCGGCGAGCTCCAGAGGCTCCTCACCGTTTCACCGAGAAGCCTAGACGGCTGGGCGATCGGCGGTCTTCCTACCTTGTTCACCACCGGTTTGATGGTCACTCCCAAATCGGATGGCACCGGCGCCGTCGAGGTCGCGTCGGGTGGCAAGCTGATGAACAACATGGCGCATGCCTCCCCGGGTAGCGAGCACGCGAACGGTGCCAACTTCGGCCTGGCCGACGGCTCCGTTCAGTGGATGACCGACTCGATGGACCCGGCGACGTTCGCGCTCATGGGCAGCATGGCCGACGGCGTTGCCAGGCCCGGCGTCCAGTGATTCAGCCCGCCGCGAGGCGGTGAACTGCAACTGCGATCGGGGGCGGCAGCTTCGGCTGGCCGCCCCCGTTTTTGTTGCGCCGAAGGGTTCGCTGCCGGCGACAAAATCGAAGTGGATCAGAATCGAAGAGGGATCATCGGCCGCGAAGCGTCTCGTCGCGCACGACGGGACCGCCT
>JBDKUC010000114.1:0-4391 GCA_039679885.1 Thermoguttaceae bacterium
ACTGGTGCCGATCCGCACGAGCTGCTATCCCAACGCTGGACTACCCAACGAGTTCGGTGGCTACGATGAAACGCCGGCCGAGATGGCCCTGGTGCTCGGCGAATTTGCCGCCAACGGCTGGCTGAACGTCGTCGGCGGCTGCTGCGGCACGACGCCCGAGCACATCCGGGCGATTGCCGAGGCGATGCTCCACCAGAAGCCTCGTGTGCTGCCCGTCGTCGATCGCTACTCACGCTACAGCGGCCTGGAGCCGTTTGTGATCCGGCCCGAGACCACATTCGTGATGATCGGCGAGCGGACGAACGTCTCCGGTTCGCGGCGGTTTGCCCGGCTGGTGCGCGAGGGGCAACTTGACGAGGCGGTGTCGATTGCCCGGCAACAGGTCGACAATGGGGCGAACCTGATCGACGTCAACTTGGACGACGCCCTGTTGGACGGCGAGCGGATGATGCCGCGCTTCTTGAACCTGATCGCCGCCGAGCCCGATATTGCCCGGGTGCCGGTGATGATCGACAGTTCCAAGTGGTCGATCCTCGAAGCGGGGCTGAAGTGCGTGCAGGGGAAGGCGATCGTCAATTCGATCAGTCTCAAAGAGGGCGAAGAGGTTTTTTTGACGCATGCCAGGCTTGTGCGCCGCTATGGGGCGGCCTGCGTCGTGATGATGTTCGACGAGCAAGGCCAGGCCGTGACGGTCGAGCACAAGGTGGCGATCGCCCGCCGCGCCTATCACCTGTTGACCGAACAGGTCGGCATGCCGCCGGAAGATATCATCTTCGATCCGAACGTGTTGACCGTAGGCACGGGGATCGAGGAGCACAACCGCTACGCGGTGAATTTCATCGAGGCGACGCGGCAGATCAAACGGCTATTGCCGGGCGTGAAGATCTCCGGCGGCGTGAGCAATGTTTCGTTTGCGTTTCGCACCAACGAAACGGTTCGCCGGGCCATGCACGCCGCGTTTTTGTACCACGCCATCCAGGCCGGACTCGACATGGGGATCGTCAATGCGGGCCAGTTGGACGTTTATGAAGAGATTCCTCGCGATTTGCTGGAGCGGGTGGAAGATGTCCTGCTGGACCGCCGTCCGGACGCTACCGAGCGGCTGATCGAGTTTGCCGAGTCGCTCCAGACACAGACGGGCGAGGTCGAACAGGCCGCGTTGGCCTGGCGTCAGGCGACCGTCGAAGAACGACTCAGCCACGCCTTGATCAAAGGGATCGTCGACTACATCGAGAGCGATACGGAAGAGGCCCGCCCAAAATACCCGTCCGGTCTGGCCGTGATCGAAGGGCCGCTGATGGCCGGGATGAAAGTGGTCGGCGATCTGTTCGGCGAGGGGAAGATGTTCTTGCCCCAGGTGGTTAAGAGCGCCCGGGTGATGAAGAAGGCCGTGGCCTACCTGATGCCGTTCATGGAGGAAGAGAAGCGGCTATCGGGCTCCCAGGCTCGCACCCGGGGGACGATCGTCCTGGCCACCGTCAAGGGCGACGTGCACGATATCGGCAAGAACATCGTCGGAATCGTGTTGGCCTGCAACAACTATCGGATCATTGACCTGGGCGTGATGGTTCCGGCCGAGAAGATTCTTCAGACGGCCATGGACGAACAGGCCGACCTGATCGGCCTGAGCGGCCTGATCACACCGAGCTTGGAGGAGATGATCCACGTGGCCCGGGAGATGCAGCGGCGGGGAATGAATCTGCCGCTGTTGATCGGCGGGGCCACGACGAGTGCCAAGCACACGGCCGTCAAGATCGCTCCGGCCTACAGCCATCCGACCGTGCACGTGCTCGACGCGTCGCGCAGCGTGGGCGTGGTCGACCGGCTGATGCAGCCATCGCTGCGCCCGCAGTTCGACGCCGAAAACCGCGCCGAGCAGCAGCAACTGGTCGAAGCGTTCAATCGTCGCCGGCAGGTGAATCTGGTCTCCTATCGTGAAGCGGTTGCCCGGCGATTTCCGACCGATTGGACGACGGTCCAGATCGACCAGCCGTCGTTCACCGGCACGCGGATTCTCGACGACTACCCGCTTGCGGAGCTTGCGGAGTATATCGACTGGTCGCCGTTTTTCATGGCCTGGGAGCTGCACGGCAAGTATCCGAAGATCTTTTCCGATTCCGTGGTTGGCCCGCAGGCCCGGCAACTGTACGACGATGCCCGGCGGCTCTTGGACGAGATCATTGCCAAGCGGTGGCTCCATGCCCGCGGGGTGTATGGCTTCTGGCCAGCGGCCTCGGATGGCGACGACATTCTTGTCTACGCGGAGGAGACTCGCGAGAAGGAGTTGGCGCGTCTTCACACGTTGCGACAGCAGTGGGAACGGAAAGGCCAGCCGTGCTTCCATGCCTTGGCCGACTTCATCGCGCCTCGCGATTCGGGACGCGGGGACTACCTGGGGGCATTCGCCGTCACCACGGGAATCGGCTCGGCAGAACTGGCGCGTCGATTCGAGGCCGAGCACGACGACTACAATGCGATCATGGCCAAAGCCCTGGCCGACCGGCTGGCGGAAGCGTTTGCCGAACGGCTCCATCAGATCGCGCGTGCCGACTGGGGCTTTGGCCGCAACGAGCAACTGACCCATGAGGCCCTGATTGACGAGAAGTACCGCGGCATCCGGCCCGCCCCCGGCTATCCGGCATGCCCCGATCACACCGAGAAATGGACGCTGTTCGAACTGCTGGACGCAGAGCACGCGACCGGCATCCGGCTGACGGAGTCGTTGGCGATGGATCCGCCGGCATCGGTCTGCGGGCTCTATTTCGCCCATCCGCAGTCGCGCTATTTCTCGGTGGATCGCATCACCCGTGATCAGGTTGAAGACTACGCGCGACGCAAGGGCATGAAGATTAACGAGGTGGAACGCTGGCTGGCATCGAACCTGGGGTACGAGCCTGAGTCGTGAAGGCAGCCGATTTCTCAAGGACTTGCCGTCAAACGGGTTGTGGTTTAAGATTTCTGGTAGTCAAACTGACGATTCGTCCCAATTGCTTGGTGTTGCCATGATGGTGGAATTGAGCAACGAACAGCGAGAGGCGCTCAAAGCACAGGGGCAGTCGCCCCTCTACCTGCTTAACCCGGAAGATGGGGCGTGGTATGTCTTGTTGCCTGCCGGCGAGTATCGGCGAATGACCGAGCAGAGCGGCGAGTTTGACATCCGAGAGACCTACATTCTGCAGGAGCAAATTGCGGGGGCGGAAGGCTGGGATCAGCCTTCGATGGATGACTACAACGACTACGATTCGCATCAGCGGCCAACATGAGCGTAAAACGGGGCGACGTTGTTCTGCTCAGGTTTCCTTTCAGCGGTGGTGGCGGAGCGAAAGTTCGGCCCGCGCTGGTGATCCAATCGGATCGCAATAATCGGCGTCTGGTCAACACAATCGTGGCGATGATCACAAGTACCACGCAGCACGCTCTGGCGGAGTCAACGCAACTGCTCATTGATACAGCAACCCCCCAGGGACAACGGTCTGGCCTGCTGCACACGTCCGTCGTCAAATGCGAAAACCTCTTCACGATTGAGCAGCAGGTGATTTTCCGGACGATTGGCCAGTTTGATGCGACCATGATGGCCCAGGTGGACGACTGTCTTCGGGCCTCTCTGGGGCTCGCTTGACGGTTGTCCGTGAGAAGCTGCCGCCGATTGACATCCCCGGCGGTGGTGATACGATGACAAGTCTCGGCAGGGACCGCCGGACGTCCGTGGTGCTGCCGCCTGTGCGTCGTGGTGGCGCTTGTCGCTAGTATGGAGTACCCCTCTGATGACCCAGATTGAACAAGCCCGGGCGGGCACGATCACGCCCGAGATGCAGGCCGTTGCCGCGAGCGAAAAGCTTGAGGCGGAACTGGTCCGAAGCGAAGTCGCCCGGGGGCGGATGGTGATCCCGGCCAATAAAGGGCACCTCTCCAAAGGGCTGCATCCGATGGGGATCGGTATCGCCTGCCGCACGAAGATCAACGCCAATCTGGGCAACTCCCCCGTTTCGAGCGACACCGAGTGCGAACTGCGTAAGGTGCATGCGGCGATCCATTTCGGCGCCGACACGGTGATGGACCTGTCGACCGGCACGGAGATCGACACGATTCGTCAGCGGATCATCGATGCGGTGAGCGTGCCGGTGGGCACCGTGCCGCTCTACCAGATGACCGAGCAGCTCGACGACATCGTCGACATGAAGCCCCAGCAGTTCTTGGACGTCGTCGAGCATCAGGCCAAGCAGGGCGTCGACTACATGACGATCCACTGCGCCCTGCTTCGGGAACACCTGCCGTTGACGGAGAAACGCGTCACCGGGATCGTCAGCCGCGGGGGCTCGCTGGTGGCCAAGTGGATGGTCGCCCATGGCAAGCAGAACCCGTTCTACACGCATTTCGACGATCTTTGCGAG
>JBDKUC010000090.1:0-11964 GCA_039679885.1 Thermoguttaceae bacterium
GGTTGGGGACCCTTGCCGGCGAGGCCACGGCCGTGATCGACGCGATGGTCGAACAAGAGTTCGATCGTTGCGTGACGGTCGATTCTCGCGGGACGGTCGAGATCGCGCTGGATCGGCTGGCCGGAAAGACGCCGTATCTGCTCCGCGAACTGCTGATGGCCGTCTGGCGTCGCCGGGCGTGGCCGATGCAAGCGATGAGCATGGCCAAGTGGGATGAACTGGCGGCGATGGCCATGTCGCCGGCGGCGGCCCGCCGCGACTTCCCTGGCGAAATCGCGGTCGCCGTGGCCGATGGCGTCATGCGGATGCAGCGGCACTAGAACCGCAGGGTCGTTCGTAGTTCGGCCTTTAGGCGGCAATGAATCGCTCGTAGTTCCGCCTTTAGGCGGCGATGAGTCTACTTCTCGAAACGCCGGCGAAAGCCGGAATGTACTCCTCACGCTCCGCGTAAGGAAATGGGCAGATGCGGCCCGTGTGTGACCCGGCTTCACGGGGAGCGTGAAGAGTACGATAACGACATCGCAGTTCGCCCAGCCCTCGGCACAGGCGGACTGCAAAGTCCGTTGCAGGCGTTCGTAGTTCCGCCTTTAGGCGGCAAATGACCGGCTAAAGCCGGAACTACGAACAACTTTGCAGTCGTCCCAGCCCTCGGCAGCGGGCCCTTGTCATCCTTTGGCGAAGAGCGCATATTAAAGGGTTTGTTGCTTTAAGCCCCGGTTTATCTTATGAGGAGAGCGCTCGTGTCGGAACATTCCGTCGTTGCACCCCAGCTTGACGCCGTCTTCTGTCCAAAATCGATCGCCGTCGTTGGTGCTTCCAGCCGGCCTGGAACCGTCGGCAACGACATTTTCCGGAACTTGCTCTTCGCCGAGTTCAATGGCCCCGTCTATCCGGTCAATCCCAAGTCGAAGGCGATCTTGGGCGTCCGCACCTACCCCACGCTGACCGACATTCCGGACGCGGTCGACATGGCCGTCCTGATCGTTCCGTCCGTGGGCGTGATGAAGGTCGTCGATCAAGCAATCGCCAAGGGCGTCAAGGCGCTCGTCGTCATCACGGCCGGCTTCAAGGAGATTGGCCCCGAGGGCGCCGCTCTGGAAGCCCAGCTTCGCGACAAGGTTCGGGAAGCGGGCATTCCGCTGATCGGACCGAACTGCTTGGGCGTCATCAACACCGACGCGGCGGTCCGCATGAACGCCGCCTTTGGCCGCAAGATGCCGGCGCCCGGCAGTCTGGCGTTCGTCTCGCAGAGCGGCGCTCTGTGCGCCTCGGTGCTCGACTATGCCGAGGAACGGCGGATGGGCTTCAGCAAGTTCATCAGCTTCGGCAATAAGGCCGACGTCAACGAGATCGACCTCCTGGACTACCTGGCCAAGGACGAGCAGACCAAGGTCATTGCGATGTATCTCGAAGACATCACCAACGGCCGGCGGTTCATGGAGACGGTCCGCGACATCTTCTGGGAGACGCACAAGCCGATGTTGTGCCTGAAGTCGGGCCGCTCGCCCGAGGGCGCCCGAGCCGTCAGCAGCCACACCGGCTCGTTGGCGGGCTCCGACTCGGTCTATGACGCTTTGCTCATTCAGAGCGGCGTTCAACGCGTCGACACAATCTCTGAAATGTTCGACTACGCGGTGCTCTACACCACGCAGCCCTTGCCGCAGGGCAACCGTCTGGCGATCATCACCAATGCCGGCGGCCCGGGCATCATGGCGACCGACGCCGCCGTGCGCTCCGGTCTGAAACTCGCCGAGATCAGCGAGGCGACCAAGGCGACGCTCCGAAAGTCGCTTCCGCCGACGGCCTCTGTCCGCAACCCGGTCGACGTCGTCGGAGACGCCCGGGCCGATCGCTACAAGGCCGCCATTCGCACCGTGCTCGAGGACGAGAACGTCGACATGGGCGTCGTCATCCTCACGCCGCAGTCGACCACCGAGCCGGTCGAAACAGCGGCCATCATTCCGGAAGCCATCAAGGGAATCAACAAGCCGGTCGTCTGCTCGTTCATGGGCGCGAAGGACGTCGCGGGAGGCGTCGAGATTCTGCGCAAGGCTGGCGTGCCGAGCTATCCGCTCCCCGAAGACGGCATCAAGAGCCTGGCGGCGGCGAGCTGGCTGGTGGCGCTGCAGGAGATTCCCGGCCGGCAGACCCCGGTGCTGAATGACCTGGACGTCGACGGCGCGAAGAAGATCGTCGCCGACCTGCTCAACGACCATCCGAAACGCTACCTGACCCAGGCCGACTGCCGCCCGCTGCTGGGCTGCTACGGCCTGCCGCTGCTGAAGAGCGCCGTGGCGAAGAACGTCGACGAAGCCGTCAAGGCGGTCGAGTCGTTCGGCACGCCGGTGGTGATGAAGGTCATGTCGGCCGACGTGGTCCACAAGTACGACGCGGGCGGAGTGATCCTCAACGTCCACGGCGGCCAGGAAGCCCGCGCGGCCTACCAGAAGATCCTGACGAACGTCGAGAAGGCCGTTCCCGGCGCGAAGATCGAAGGGATCCTGGTCGAGGAAATGGCCGGCAAGGGCGTCGAGGTGATCCTCGGTGCCAGCCGCGACGAGCGTTTCGGCCCGTTGATGATGTTCGGTCTCGGCGGCACGCTAGTCGAGGTCCTGAAGGACGTCTCCTTCCGCTTGGCCCCGATGTGGCAGACGTCGGCCGAGCGGATGGTGCGACAAATCCGCTCGTTCAAGGTGCTCGACGGTTTCCGCGGCAACCCGCCGTCCGACGTTCCGGCCATCGTTGACACGCTGCTCCGGCTCTCGGCGATGGTCTGCAACCATCCGGAGATTTCCGAGTGCGACATCAACCCGCTGATCGTCCACGCCAAGGGCGAGGGCTGCTCGGTTGCCGACAGCCGCATCATGCTCCGGCGGACGAAGTAAGCGGCGACTGCTGAAACGCCGTCCCTGCGGTTGGCAGGGGCGGCCGGCGGGGTGAGGGCGACTGGGAGAACCACGTGTATCTCCGATTCGCCCTCACCCCAACTCTCTCCTTCAAGGGAGAGGAACCCGTTTGCGGGCTTTGGCTCCGGCCGCGGTGAGACCTACATCCTTCTCCAGTGTCAATAACTGATTGGCCCTGTTCAATGGAGAGCGACCCGTTTGCGGGCTTTCGCTCCGGCCGCGGTGAGTCATGGAAAAGTCCCTGCTCGATAAGCTGACCGACGCGCTGCGTGGCTTGCCGGGCGATTGGCTGCGGTATCTCTGGCCCGCGGCCGTCGGTGCCATTCTTCTTTGGGTCGTATGGCGTCTGGTCCGCCGGCGGAAGCGTCCGCAACCGCTGCTTCTGCCTGAGTTGAAGATCGAGGTGGCGGCGCTGCCAGATGTCGCCCCGCCGCCGGGCTTGCCAGCCCTCGAGCTCTATAATCTGCCCGTGCGGTTGGCCGCGATCGTCGTCGCGCCGGTGGGCGTGGATCGCGAACTGCCGCCGGTCGACGAGCTTGGCCCGTTGTTGGACGCCGTCTTGCCGGGCCTGGACAAAGTCGCCGCGTTGCACCGCCCACTGGTCCGCTGCTGGCCGCACCAAGTCAGCGCCCGCGGATTCGCCCATCTTTTCTTCGCCAACGTTCGACTGCCGGGCGACTGGGGCAAAGGGACGCCGTGGTCGTCCGTCGCCGGCCTGGCGAAAGTCGCGGGCGAGCCGGTGATGGTCGGGCTGGTGCTTCGCGCGGCCTCGTCGAACAGCCTCGGTCAGACGGTCATCGACGCCGAAAACAAATGGCTCGCTTGCCTGCGCGTCCGGTGGGGATAGCGGCAAACGGGGTACGAAACGCTTGCAACAAAATCGAGCCAGGCAGAGGACGACTCGATGCTCGTACAACGGCCTCAGCGTACGAGCGGCGATTCGTCCCACGTGCCCGACGTGGCAACGTTGGTGCGGAAGCTGTTCGTTGCCCGGCGTGTCGCGATGATGGCCGGTATGGCGTTTCTGGGCATGGCGATCCTGGCCGGTGCTGGCGGACGGGTCGTCTGGCAGGGAAGATGGGGCGAGGCGATAGCGAGCATTGGAATCACTGTCACCTTCGAGATGCTCTTCATCGCGATCGCCGGCTCGGTGGCGACGTGCTACTATCTGTTTCGCGTCGCCTATCGGGCAGCGGGCATCGGCTATGCCCTGCATCACCTCTTCCTGTGCATTCTCCTGACCATGGGAGCGATGGCGGGCGTCATCCTCACGCCGTTGACCGTCTATTACGAGATCGAGGCGTGGGGATTCCTGCCGGACGCGGAGATCGCTGATCGACTGCGATCTCCGGGGAGAATACGCGACTTGCTTCGCTTCGCGAGCCCCGGCTGGCCATTGGGGCTGGCAGTCGTCTTGCTCCTGCAAGTTGCGCTGCTTGCATATGGGTGCGGATGTCTGAGTGCTTTCGCCCTGCCGCTCAGCTATCCGGCGATCATGTTTGCTTGGCAGGCGCTCCTTTTGGCAAACGACAGGAATCGGCTGCTGGTTCCCGCAGCGATTGTGGCTATCGTTGCCGGGGTTGTGTTTGGCAAGAACCTCGCGGATGTCGTCTGGCTTGGTCAAAGTCCCTTGCTGCCGTTCCGCTAATTTCGGCCTTAGCCGGTGTTCCCTCTGAAGTCGCCGCCTAAAGGCGGAACTACGAACGATTTTCCACTCTTCCTGGCGATCCGCTTCCGACCCTTGAATTTCGTGGTGCGAAGGCGCATGATGAGTGCGAGTCGCCGTCTGGCGCCGATGATGGAACCTTCCATTTAGGAGGCCGCGATGAGTGATCGGATCAGCCGTCGAGGTTTTGTGGCCGCCGGCGCTGCCGCTGGACTGGCTTTGGGCATGGGGCGAGCCGCCCTCGGGGCGAACGAATCGCCCGCGGCATCGGCCAAGCCGGCTCTCTTGGGCGGCCAGCCGGCGTACCGCGGCCGTTTCCCTTCGTGGCCGTCGACCGACCAGCAGGGCGAGCGTGCGATGCTCGAAGTCCTTCGCAGCGGCCAGTGGTTCCGCGGCGGTGGGCAGAAGGTCAGTGGGTTCGAGGCCGCCTATGCAAAGCTAACCGGCGCGAAGCACTGCCTGGCCACCAGCAGTGGCACGGCCGCGCTGTTGACCTCGCTGGCCGCGCTCGAGATCGGACCTGGCGATGAAGTGATCGTGCCGCCGTACACCTTCGTCGCCACGGTCAATGCGGTCTTGCTTCGCTACGCCCTGCCGATCTTCGTCGATTCCGACCTGGAGACGTTCCAGATCGATGCGAAGAAGATCGAATCGGCCATCACCGACCGCACGGCCCTGATCGTGCCGGTCCACCTTGGCGGAGCGGCCGCAGACCTGGACACAATCCTCGCGGTGGCCGAGAAGCACAAACTGCGAGTGCTGGAAGACGCCTGTCAGGCCCATCTGGCCGAGTGGCGAGGCCGGAAAGTCGGCACTCTGGGCGCGGCCGGCTGTTTCAGTTTCCAGATGTCGAAGAACCTGAGTTCCGGCGAAGGGGGCGCGATCGTCAGCGACGACGAGGCGTTCATCACCCGATGCTCGGCCTTCCACAACAATTCCCGTCCGATCGGCGGCAACGCCTACAGCTACGCCGGCGGCTGCGGGGCCAACTTGCGCATGACCGAGTTCCAAGGGGCGCTCCTTTCGGTCCAGATGACGCGGCTGGTCGAGCAAGCGAACCGGCGGCAGCAGAACGCCGCCTATTTGACCAGCCTGCTCGCCGAAATCCCCGGGATCAAGCCGGCCAAGATGTACGACGGCTGCACGCGGAACGCTTACCACCTCTACATGTTCCGCTACCATCCGAACCAATTTGCCGGGCTGCCGCGCGAGAAGTTCATCGCCGCGCTCAACGCCGAGCGGATTCCGGCCTCGTCAGGCTATTCGAGGCTGAACCTTGAGGCGTCGATCTCCAACACGATCAAATCCCGTGGGTATCGGAAGATTTACACCGAGGCCGAACTGAAGAACTGGGAAGAGCGAAACCGCTGCCCCGTGAATGACCAGCTCTGCAGCGAGGCGGTCTGGCTGACGCAGAACATGTTGCTCGGCCCCCGCGGCGACATGGACCAAATTGCCGACGCGGTGCGAAAGATTCAGGCGAACGCCGCCGCGCTGGCAACAGCCTGAGAATTGAAGAACAAGAGCTACCGAACTGATGCAACTGTTGGGTGGCACGCCCCTGAGGAACGAAGGGCGTGGCTTCTCGGTCAAGAAGCATTCCACGCCCTTCGCCAGGGCTCAGAGCGTGCCACTCGCAATTCGGCAAATTGCTCTACGGCGTCAAACGTCCGTCCCTCTCGGTTTTCCATTCGGCACGGAGACACTGCACATGCGGAAGACTGCTGTTCTCACTTCGTTCCTGGCGATCGCGCTGTTGGCCATTGCCAGCCTAAGGGCGGACGAGCCGAAACTCGCCGCCGAGAGCTACGACTCGGGGTTCAAGTGGGCCCACGACACGTACAACGGCATGGGCGCCGCAAGCGACGGAAAGATCTATTACGTTCTCTGTTCCGAGAAGCATGACGTCGCCGGCGAACTGTTCCGCTTCGATCCGGCCACGAAGAAGATCACGCGAATCGGCGACCTCACCGAAGCCTGCGGCGAGACGGGAATGAAAGCCATCGCTCAGGGGAAGATTCACAACAACTTCGTCGAAGCCAACGGCAAGCTCTACTTTGCCACGCACACCGGCTACTACGTGATCCTCAACGACATGGAAGTGATTGGCCCGCCGCCCGAGGGCTGGAAGGCCTATCGGGGCGGCCACTTCGTGGCCTACGATCTTGGCTCAGGCAAGTTCGAGGATTTCGGCGTTCCGTGTCCCGGCGAGGGAATCATCGCCATGACGATGGACGCGGCCCGCGGACGCCTCTACGGCCTCAGTTGGCCCCATGGCCGGTTCGTCACCTATGACCTGTCGACGAAACAGTCGAAAGACCTGGGGCCCATGTCGCACGAGGGCGAGGCCGGTCGCGGGGCCAACTATCGGACGATCTGCCGCTCGTTGGCCCTCGATCCGACCGACGGCGCTGTCTATTTCACTAACGGCGACGGCACGATTCTCCGCTACGACTACGAGCGCCAGGCAGTGATGCCGGTCGAAGGCGACAACATGAAGAAGGACTATTTCGGCCTCTACGATCCGACTTCGCCGGGCCACATGGGCTACAACTGGCGGCAAACCACGTGGCGGCCCGACGACAAATCGTTCTACGGCGTTCACGGCAACTCGGGCTACCTGTTCCGATTCGATCCCCGCGGCCCGAACGTCACGGTGCTCGACCGCCTCACGTCGCTGCCGTCCCAGCGCAGCGGCCTATACGACCAGTTCAGCTACGGCTACCTGGGCTTCATGCTCGGCCCCGACGGCCGGACGCTCTACTACCTCACCGGCGCCCCGATTTACATTAACGGCCGGCGCGTTGCGGGCAAGGACAGCACCGGCAAGGGAGAAGCGAAGGGCCTTGAGGACCTGCACCTGATCACCTACGACGTTCCGACGTCCAAGTACATCGACCACGGGGCCGTCTTCCTGCCCGACGGGCAGCGACCGCTCTACGTTAACTCGATCGCCGTTGGCAAGGACGGCTCGGTCTACACCCTCGGCCGCGTGACGAGCAACGGCCACACGCGGGCCGACTTGATCCGCATTCCGGCCGAGGCGATTAAGTTGTCGCAGTAGCGACTCCATTGACGCTCGTCGCGGGTGGCACGCCCTGAAAGGGCGTGAGAATCTGGATTCACGGTTGTTCCACGCCCTTTCAAGGCGTGCCACACAATTTGGCCTTTCCCATGTCCATCGCCGCATGTGGCTTCGCAATCACCAGCGAGAAACGCAATGCAACGCAAGATGACGCCGGCCGTACTGATTCTGTCCGTCGCATGCCTTGCCACGGCCGACGGTGGGGCGGCCGCGGCCAAGCCGACGCGGCTCGACAATCCGTTGGCGATCCGGATCACGAACTACGGCCGGTTCCAGGACGCCGCCTGGACTCACCTGCCGTCGCTCGGCATGCACAACGTCTTCCTGCCAGTTCCCACGGCGGATCGGGCGCCTGGCGTTGAGAAGCAGTTGGCCCAACACCATCTCCGCCCGCTGGTGCTCCGTGGCGACACGGACCTCGGCCGGGCGTCGAGCGTTGACGAGTTGGCCGCGCAGTTGGCCGTCTGCGAGAGGATGGGCGTCCGCTATCTGTTTCTTTCGCCGAAGCACACCGGCGTGAGCAAGCAGGTGGCCTACGACCGTTTGCGCCGAGCGGGCGACATCGCTCGGCGGCGCCACGTGACGATCTCGCTGGAAACGCATCCCGACTTGGGCGTCAACGCCGACGCGCACCTCGAAACCATGCGGGCGGTCAATCATCCGAATGTCCGCGTCAACTTCGACACGGGCAACATCACCTTCTACAACAAGAAGGCCGACGCCGTCACCGAACTGCGGAAGATCATCGACTACGTCGCCACCGTCGAGCTGAAGGACCACAACGGGCAGTACATGGCCTGGAACTTCCCCGCGCTCGACCGCGGCGTCGTCGATTTCCCCGGCGTCCTGAAGCTCCTCGAACAACACCATTTCCGCGGGCCGATCACGATCGAGGTCGAGGGCGAGAAAGGCGTCGAGATGGACGAGGCCCAGACGAAACGCTACATCGCCGAGTCGGTCAAGTACGTCCAATCGCTCGGCAATTTCCGCTAGAACGCCGATAGCTCGAATCGCCTTGCTGTTCATGCTCGATCTCGCTGCGCCGGCTTGGCAAGCATGACGCCTGGAATCGCGGCTTCTGGTATTGATCCAAACGGCTCAGAAGAGGTATTCTCCTTCGGTTTTGCGAAACCCGATCGGAGGAGGATGCCATGCGGATGCGTCATACGCTCGTCTCGTTGCTGGTTGCCCTGGGCCTTGCATTCGTTGTCAGCGCTTGGCAAACGCCCGCGGCGCGAGCCGAGCGGGCCGCCGAGCCCGGCTCGCCCAAGGCCTCCAGTTTGGCCGGCAGTCTCCGCGGGTCGTGGAAAGGGGCGAAAAGCTCGATCGGGGAGTTCATCAAAGCGCTTGATGAATGCCAACGGTGGTTCGCCCCGCAGCCGCGTAAGCGGGTACGCGATCCGCAACACGCCATGCTCGTCAAAGTTGTCGATTCGGCTGGCAAGCCGATCGCCGGGGCCACCGTCACCATGGTTTCCCAGCCTCGGAGGCCAAGCAGTACCGACGACATTGAGCTCGACTGGGATCGAACGAGCACCGATGCCGGCGGCACGACTTGGGCCCGATGGTCGGCTGCCGCCAATCGCGACGTTTGGATGAGAATCGAGGCGAAGGGGTACGTCGCCACAGTGACCCAATGGGACGCTCCGAAGAGGCCCACTCCAGGGAAGTCCACGTTCACGCTGAAACAAGGTCTGAAACTCGGCGGCGTCGTGCGGGATCCGTCCGGTCGTCCCGTTGTCGGCGCTCGCGTCGCACTGACATTCCCTGGCAGTGAGGACCGGGAATGGATCATCGGATCGCAGGAGATTGCGACCGACCGGCAGGGGCAGTGGCGTTGCGACGGCCTGCCGAAAGACCTCGCCGGCTTGACGATCCGCGTCACGCACGACGAGCACGTTCACCTCTACCTCGACAAGGACGATTGCGCCTCGCAACTGCCGGATCTGCGGGCGCAGAAGGCCGTGTTCGAGATGACGCCCGGAGTGGTGGTCAGCGGACGTGTCACCGACGCCAACGGGAAGCCGGTGGAGAACGCTCGCGTGGCTCTCTGCCGAGGCTTTTCGCCGCTCGGGACACACGCGGGGACAACGACGGACGGCGACGGGCGGTATCGCTTCGCCACGTGCTTTCCTGGTCCGAACAAGCTCGTCGCCGGCGCTCGCGGCATGGCGGATCAGCATCGCGACATCAAAATCAAAGTGGGCATGAGACCGGTGGACTTTCACTTGAAGCGGGGAACGCCCATCACGGTTCGTGTCATTGACGCCGACGGCAAACCTGTAGCTGGGGCCACCGTTGGACGCCAGGATTCCATTCCACCTATATCGCAAGACGATTCTTGGATGTGCGAACAGGGGAAAACCGACGAGAGTGGCCGTTGGACATCGACCAGCTCGCCAGAAGGCGAAGGGAGCGTTGCGGTCAGCAAGGACGGCTATGCCACGGTCCGCCCGAAGCTTACGGCTCGCGAAAAGGAGTACGTCGTCACGCTGCCTCGGCCGGTTGTGATTTCCGGCCGGGTGCTCGATGCGGTGACAAAGAAGCCCATTGGGAACGTCCACGTTTCTGTCAACGGCGAGATGGCGAAGAACCGCCACGGTTCGTTCACGTATCCGAACGTTGACGTCGACGGAGAGGGCGGCTATCGGATCACGTTCGCGGACGCGTCGGGGGTGGATTGCGCGGAGTGGCGACTTCATTATGTGGCCGCCGGCTACGTTGGAAGGCTGTCTCCCAAGTTCATCGTCCACGATAGTGCGCAAACCCGGGATATTGAGCTTCAACCCGGCCGAGCAGTCGCCGGCGTGGTAAAACGGCCGGACGGCTCGCCAGTGTCCGGAGCCAAGGTGTTCGTCTCGACGGCCACGGAGCAATGGACGGTCGAGGGCGGCCACGCCGAAAAGTCGATCGGCACCCTGTATTTCCCCTCGTTGGCGATGTGCCAGCGGACGGATGCTGATGGGCGATTCAGCCTGCCGCGGCCCTCGGAGCCCTACGTCGTCGGCGTTGTCGACGACTGGGGCGCCGCCGAGATCACCGCCGAGGAGCTCGACGCCCACGAACAGGTCGTGCTCCAACCTTGGGGCCGCGTCGAGGGTCGGTTCGAACGCCCGCACGACCCTGACTCGAACGGCAAGACAACCGTCCAGCTCTATAATGCCGATTCGTCGGGCCAGGACGACAAACGGCCGAGTATTGACTGGCGCTATTCCGCCACCCTGGAGTCCGACGGCCGGTTCGCCTTCGAGCATGTGCGGCCGCAACGGTGGGCTGTCGGTGCGTCGCCTTCTTCCCCTGTCGAGCAGGTTGGCCGATTCATTTTTGCCTCGGAGTTCAATTCGATTGCCGGCGAGTCATTCTGCGACTGGCGATCGCTGTCGGTCGATGTAACGCCGGGCAAGACCGCACGCATCGAGTTCGCCCGGCGGGGGCGACCGGTGCACGGCCGGGCCACACTGGCGGCAGCCGGGTCGCGAGAGATCGCGGTGGCCCGCGGCAACGGCTGTCTGATCTTCCAGCGGCCGCTCGTTCCCGTCACTGAGGAATCCGCGAAGCTCACGCCCGACGCAAGAAAGAAATGGGAGCGGCAATGGCTCGAATCGGAGGCCGGCCGGGCAGCCGACCGGGCGGGGCAGAATCACACTTTCACCGTCGACGCCAAAGGGAACTTCGACGCGGAGAACGTCGCCCCGGGCGTCTACAAGTTGGCGATTGAACTGTATGGGCCGGACGGGAAGAGGAACGAGCGTCCGGAAGAAGCGGGCCAGCTCGTCCAGGAAGTTGTGGTTCCCGCCGACAAACCGGCGAAGAAGCCGTTTGAGCTTGGCGCGTTCGCCGTGGCGCCCAACCGGCTGTTTCGTGGCGACTTGGCCCCCGACTTCGCCTTCAAAACGGCCGACGGCCGCACGCATCGCCTAGCCGAGTTCCGAGGAAAGAGAGTGGCGATCCTGTTTACGGACAAATGGGAATCGTACGGCGACGATACCGTTGCGTTTGACGACGACACGATGAGGCGTTTGATGCTTTCCTGGTACGGCGGTGGGCCGCTGCTGGTGATCAATCTGAGCAACGATCCGAAGCCCCGCCCGCCGGTCAAGATGAAGCAGGACGCCGAGCTTCAGTATCTGCAGGGCGTGCCCGTATCGGCAGACGTTTACAAGGCGTACGACGTCCGCCGGAATCGAAGGGAAGACAACTTCGTGCTGATCGCCAACGACGGAAAAGTGCTGCGAAAGTAGCCGTGGGCATGCTCGGACGACAAACATGCTTGCTGTCTCGCTGCGCTCGCTTAGCAAGCATGGCAC
>JBDKUC010000017.1:0-8850 GCA_039679885.1 Thermoguttaceae bacterium
CAGCGTGACCACCGGTGGCTATTTGTTTCGCGGAACCGAGGATACTCTGCTATTAGCGCTTCTGTTTGCCTTTTGACGGGCGGCGGCTCCTTGGACCGCGGAAAACCCTTAGAAGTTATCGACTGTCACCGCCCCGGAAAGGGGTTCCACTTGCGATTCCGGCGGCTTTATTAGCTTTATGCATCTTATCTATAAGCCGCACGAAGATTGGCGCGACAGAAGAAGCCTGTAGGATAAGTGATCTGACACCTGCGCCGCGAGGCAGCCGGTCGGTGGTGATTGGGCCTCGGGACGCTCTTCTCCAGTCCCTTGCAGAGGTTCTCCATGTCGCGGGTCATTGATGCCGTCAGCGCCTTTATGGATCATTTGGTGGCCAAGAACCCCGGCCAGCCGGAGTTCATCCAGGCCGTTCACGAAGTGGCCGAATCGGTGATGCCGCTGATCGAGGCGACACCGGCCTATCGCAAGGCGAAGATCCTCGAACGGATCGCCGAGCCCGAGCGAGTCATCATGTTCCGCGTCCCTTGGGTCAATGACAAAGGGGAAGTGCAGATCAACCGCGGCTTCCGCATCGAGATGAATAGCGCGATCGGGCCCTACAAGGGCGGTCTGCGGTTCCATCCGACCGTCACCCTCGGCCTTCTGAAGTTCTTGGCCTTCGAGCAGGTCTTCAAGAACTCGCTGACCACGATCATGATGGGCGGCGGCAAAGGCGGCTGCGACTTCGATCCGAAGGGCAAAAGCGACAACGAAGTGATGCGGTTCTGCCAGTCGTTCATGTCCGAGCTGTTCCGCCACATCGGCCCAGATACCGACGTGCCGGCCGGCGACATCGGCGTCGGCGGCCGTGAGATCGGTTTCCTCTACGGGCAATACAAGAGGCTGGCCAACCGCTTCTGCGGCGTGCTGACCGGCAAGGGGCTCGAATGGGGCGGCTCGCTCATTCGGCCCGAGGCCACCGGCTACGGCTCGACCTACTTCGCCCAAGAGATGTTGGCCACCCGCGGCGAGAGCATCCAGGGCAAAGTGGCCGTGGTCTCCGGCTCGGGCAACGTCGCTCAGTACACGGTCGAGAAGGTCACGCAGCTTGGCGGCAAGTGCGTCACGCTGTCCGATTCCAGCGGCACGATCTATGACAAGGACGGCATCGACGCCGAGAAGCTGGCCTGGATCATGGACCTCAAGAACGTCCGCCGCGGACGCATCAGCGAATACTGCGAGAAGTTCAAGGGCGCCGAGTACCGCGTCGGCAAGCGGCCCTGGGACATCAAATGCGATCTGGCCTTCCCCAGCGCGACGCAGAACGAGATCAACGCCGACGATGCTCGCACGCTCGTGAAGAACGGCTGCATCTGCGTCGCCGAAGGCGCGAATATGCCGACCGAGCCGGAAGGCGTCGACGTCTTCTTGGGCGCGAAGATTCTCTACGGGCCAGGCAAGGCCGCCAACGCCGGCGGCGTGGCCGTTTCGGGCCTGGAAATGGCGCAGAACAGCCAGTTCTACCAATGGCGGCGCGACGAGGTCGACGCCCGGCTGCAAGGCATCATGCGGTCAATCCATGAGAATTGCGTCAAGTACGGGAAGGAAGACGGTTTCATCAACTACGTTCGCGGGGCCAATATCGCCGGCTTCGTCAAAGTGGCCGACGCCATGCTCGCCCAAGGCGTAGTCTGAGATCTTTCGTTCACTCTTTCAACGAGATGCCCGTCTTCCGACGCCCACGGGTTTTGGCCCGCGGGCGTTTTTCGTTGCGCAGCGCGTTTCGGATGAGGCGTAGGGTGGGTCAAGCAAACCGAGGCGCTGGTGGGGCTTCCGTCGCGGCAACTCGTTCTGCAAATCGACAGAGTGCAGATCACCGTTGATTGGTTTGCGAAGCCCCACGATGTGCTTGCAACGTCGACCCACCCTACGGTGAGAATGCTGGCCGCCATGCCCGCGGCCGTCGTGGGCATGTCTTTCCCGGCGGGCACGGCCACGCAAGCGCACCCGTAGCGCACGCTTTCTATCGATCGCGCAAGACGGCGTGAGATGCGCTCTAAACAAGTCCCTTCCGCACAGCCCAAACGGCGGCTTGCGTCCGGTCGCTGACGGCGATCTTGCGCAGAATGTTCTGCACGTGCTCCTTGACCTTCTCGACGCTGATTTCGAGCGAGCGGCCGATCTCCCGGTTGCTCAGGCCCAGGGCCACGTGTCGGAGGACCTGCGTCTCGCGCTGGGTCAGCGGCACGTCCTCGTCCTCGAGCACCTGGCGAACCTTCATCGCACTGGCGACCTTCTTCAGTTCGCCGAAGCGGCTGGGCGACTCGCCGGCCGCGGCCGCCATGATGGTGCCGATGATGTTCTCGCGCGGGGCGCCCTTGAGGATGTAGTCAGCCGCGCCGAGCGCGACCGAGCGGGCAACGTAGGTCGGGTTGTCATAGGTCGAGAGCATCACGACCTTCGACTCGGGCACTTTGGCCCGAATCTTTTCGAGCGTGGACAAACCGTCGCCATCGCCCATACGGATGTCCAGCAGTACGACGTCTGGCTTGTCTTTCTGTGCCAGACGCAGGGCATCCTTGCCATTGGACGCGTCACCGACGATCTCGATGTCAGTGCCGGCCAACAGGCTAGCTAAGCCCGTGCGAATGACCTCGTGGTCATCGCAGATCAATATTCGAACGCTCATTGTGGCCTCCAGAACGCATGGAGTTGGGTACCCATCCAGCGGATATCATAATCCTAAACTACCATCGGGCAGGGCGAAATCCCCCGTTCCGACGCCATACACCCCCCGACCCAGCGGGATAATCGCTCAATTCGGGGCCAACTGGAGGGGGAAAAACGCTGATGACTGACAAATATATCAGACTTTTTTCGATCTCGTTCGGTTTTCTCCTTCGTCATTCGGGCTTCGTCCTTCTTTGACATCCCCCCGGGTGTGACGTAGATATTTGGCGACAGCGGAAATTTTGCCACATTCGCGGTCTTCGCCGCTACCGCCGGTACAACCGGAACCCAACCCGACGCCCGTCAGGACTTGATATGAAACAACTCGCCTCGCTTCTGTTGGTTGACGACGACCGCCGCGTGCTCGGCTCGATGGCCGATTGGCTCCGCGATCAGGGTTACGCCGCCGACACCGCCACGACGCTGGCCGAAGCCCGCGCGGCCGTCGATCGGAAGCCCTACGATCTCGTGCTGGCCGATATCCGCCTTGGCGCCGAGGACGGTTTCGAACTGTTGGCCTACTGCCGCGAGAAACATCCGACCACGGCCGTCGTGATGATCACCGGCTACGGCACGGTCGAATCCGCCGTCGAAGCCATCCGCCAAGGCGCGTTCGACTTCCTGACCAAACCGCTGATCGACGAAGAACTGCTCGTGGCCATCCAGCGGGCGATCAATCAGCAGAAGGTGATCGAGGAGAACAAGGCGCTCAAGTCGCAACTCGACGTCCGCTTCGCCATCGAGAACATCGTCGGCCATGACCACCGCATGTTGAAGATCTTCGACATGATCGACGCCGTGGCCGACACCAAGGCGACGGTCCTGATCACCGGTGAGAGCGGAACGGGCAAGTCGCTTCTCGCCCGGGCCATCCACCGCCGCAGCGCGCGGCGCGATCGGCCGTTCGTCGAAATCGCCTGCGGCGCCTTGCCAGAAACGCTGCTAGAAAGCGAACTGTTTGGCCACGTCGCCGGCGCGTTCACCGGCGCGGTCGGCGAGAAGCAAGGCAAGTTCCGCCTGGCCGACCAAGGCACGATCTTCCTCGACGAAATCAGCACTGCCAGCCCGGCCATGCAGGTCAAACTGCTCCGCGTGCTGCAGGACTTGGAGTTCGAGCCGGTCGGCGGCACCAAAACGTTCCACGTCGATACACGCGTCATTCTGGCCACCAACGACGACCTCTCGCGGCTTGTGGCCGAAGGCCGCTTCCGCCAGGACCTCTTCTATCGCGTCAACGTCATCAACATCGAATTGCCGCCGTTGCGCGACCGGATTGGCGACATTCCGCTCCTGGCCGAGCATTTCCTGCAGCAAACCTGCGAGGACTCGGGCAAGCAGGTCGGCGGATTCACCGAAGACGCCATGAACGCCCTGCGGCGTTACCGCTGGCCGGGCAACGTCCGCGAACTGCAGAATGTGATCGAGCGGGCCGTCCTGCTGGGCCACGGCGGCGCGGTCGCGCTCGACGATCTGCCGCCCACGCTGGCCACGGCCGGCGGCGTCGTGGCCGAGCCGGTCTCCGGGCGATCGCTCAAGCAGGCGATGGAAAGCCCCGAGCGGCAGATCATCCGAGAAGTGCTCGAAGCGAACAACTGGAGCCGCACCGCCACGGCCAGCACGCTGGGCATCAACCGCACCACGCTCTACAAGAAGATGAAGCGGCTCGGCCTCGAAGACGTCGCCGTCGCCATGGGACGGTAAGTTTTCTTGGCTCGTAGTCGTGGTGCGCCCTTTGCTCCGACCCTCCGTGGCTCTCCACTAGCCATCGACGCGGCCTAGTTCTTCTTTGGCGGAGGAGGCGGCGGGGGTGGCTTTTGCCGATTCTGTGGCGGTCCGTTGCGGCCAGCTTGCACAGCGCCGTCAGAGGGAGGCACAGCCTTGATGACACGCGGCAGGGGCTGGGGAAATTCGCGGCCCATAAACACTCCGGCAAAGTCTGAGCCGTCTTCACGTCCGCTTCGGAGGCGCTGGTGGAGGCGCGGGTTTTGCAACGTTTGTTGGTGGGGGACCGTTATAGCCGCGAGTCATAAGGCCCGAGCCGTCGGCGGTGCGCGTCGCGACTCTAGTCTCTTTCGGCGACCGACGAATCGGAGATGACATCGTAGACCTCACCCTCTAGCTGTTTCTGAACGCAAGAAAACCACACGAGCAATTATAGCTGGTGCTGCGATGCGTTTCCATCCTCATCATTCGTCATCTTCAGGAATTCGACCATCTCCACATCCTTTGCCGGGATCAGGATTGACTTGACGTTCTCGAGTTGCGTTGGCTCGTTGTCCTCCGACAGCCAACTGGCGTCCATCAACACGAAATGCCCGCAGTCGCATTGGTTCGGCCACTCGCAGGGCCAGCCAAGAATCCGCCTGTTTCCGGCGAGGTGAAGAACAACATACACTTGGTTCTCCGCCAGCGCACTGAACCACTCCGACGGATAGGATGGTTGATAGGTTATGCCTAATCGCTGCAATAGTGGGTGGATCCAGTTGTTGTTCGCTGCTGCAGAGTAGACCAGCCCAAATGCGATCGCAACAATCATCGATGTTGTGAACGAGCCATTATCGGTCCACTCCCCGAAGCCGTAGGCGACTCTGCCAAGGAAGAACAATGACTCACGGATCGCAAGCACAAGAACCTGGATGATGCCGGTGAATATGAGGGCTTGCACAGTACGCTCAAAGGGCGACAATCGAGCATAAGCTGTGAGTGCATAAAATATCCATGCCGTGACAAAACCCGGCAGGAGAGCATAGACAACCTTAATGACGTCCGAACTCGGAATGTCCATTTGACAACCCCAGAAACGTCAGTGTGATGCTTCATGATTCACGCGTGACATATCTACGTCGAATTGGCCGTATGATACCATATCGTGTACACGTGTCAACATCCGACCGATCAACCGATGGAGGAACCCGGTGACTGACGTGGAAACCATCGCTGCCTTCCTGGAACAGCTCGCTCCTTGCCGCTTGGCCGAGGACTGGGACAACGTCGGGCTGCTGGTCGGCCGACGGGAGCAGGCGGTCAAGAAGATCATGACCTGCCTGACCGTGACGCCCGCCAGCGCGGCGGAAGCCGTCGCAGCCGGGGCCGATCTGATCGTGTCGCACCATCCGCTCCCCTTTTCGGCGATCAAGCGGCTGACCGAAGAAACGACCCCGGGCCGGCTGCTGCTGGACCTGATCGCTGCGCGCGTGGCCGTCTATAGCGCCCACACGGCGTTCGATTCGGCCGGCGAGGGAATCAACCAGCGGCTGGCCGAAGGGCTCGGCCTCGTCGAGATCATGCCGCTCGTGCCGAACGCGGAAGGCGGAGGCGCGGGCCGCTACGGCTGCCTAGAAACGCCGACGTCCCTGGGCGAGTTGGCCGACCGCGCGAAGCGGTTTCTCAAAATTGACCGGCTGCAAATGGTCGGCGATTCGGCCAAGCGCGTCAGCACGGTGGCGGTGGCGTGCGGCGCGGCGGGCGAGTTCCTCGACGCAGCCCGCGACCGCGTCTGCGACGCCATGCTCATCGGCGAGACTCGATTCCATACGTGCCTCGAAGCCGAATCGCTCGGCATCGGGCTCCTGCTGCCCGGCCATTTCGCGAGCGAGCGATTCGCGATGGAATGTCTTGCCGACAGGATCGCCCGGCAGTTCCCGGAGCTTGACGTCTGGCCCAGCCGGCAGGAACGCGACCCACTGCAGTGGGCGTGAGACTTGGCGCGGCGAGGCGAGACGCCTCTCATCAAGCCGCGGCCGATCGTCGCGCCCAAAATGCTGCGTTCGAGCAAGACTCCTGGGACGCGACGCGACCAATGGTCGCGGCTTTGCGGGTGGCGTTGCCTGCTAGACGTGCGTCTGACCTCGATTGAGCGCGGCCATCCGTCTTCGCATGGCTGGCTGATGGTCCAAGAGCCCGACGACCCGTTGCCAGTCGAGCCGCTCCGGGCCCAGGGCCTCGAACAGGGCCAACGCGTGGTCCCAGTCCTCTTCCATGTCGACGCGGAACCGCAGGTCGTCGCGGTCAATCGCCTCCGGCGCGGGAATCTGCCGCAAGCTGAACTTGTCCGGGTGGGAATGGAAGCAGGGCGTCACCTCGTCGCGATCCGAAGCATCTCGGGCCAAGCGGTTCGCCTCCCGGAGCGCGCCGGCGCGAAACCATTCGGCGTACACGCTCGCCGGCGAAAGGATCGCCGGCCGGCCGTCACGCGACGAATAGCCGACGTAGTCGCAGCCTGGGTGCGACTCGGCCGTGGCGACGAGCCGATCGATCATCGCGGGATCGACGAACAGATTGTCGCCGCGGACGCGGACCACGCCTTCGGCCTGGAATTGTTCCAACGCCTTGCAGAGCCGGGCCAAAGCGTCATCGCCCTCGCCAAAGCAGACAGGCACATCGTTGGGCACCAGCCGCGCGAGCGCATGGCCGTCGGCGTGGCTGCCCGCCAAGACTACGACGCCATCGAGCCGCGTCGAGTCGGTCACGCGGCGAATCGCCCACTCGAGCAGCGACCGGCCGCCCAGACGGCGAGCGGCGTTGCGGAGCCGCGGCGTGGAAAAGCACGCTTCGACGATTCCTAGATTCCTGAGCATTGCGTCCCCTCCTTGAAAACAACACTCGCTCGCACCCCTTTGGCCCTGCTGGCAAGCGTTAGCGACCAATCTAACAGGGGCGCGATTGTAACGTCAATAGGGATAAAACTGACCGCCTCGGGGCGGGGCGAGGCAAGTCGGCGGGCATCGCGGAGCGCAACGTGCATGCCATCCCGGTCCCATCGATTGCATCCTCAAACGCTCGTCCGAAACTCGACGTAGAGGCTCGGCAGGGCTTCGCGCAGGGCTTGTTCGTTCGCCATCGAGTCGCCCCGGTCGTAGATCCAGAAGTTGGTCGGCGACTCGGTCAACGTGAACTCGAAGTCGCCCGAGTCGTGGACCTTCACCCGACACGGCCGCAACTCGTTGGGCAGCACATGGTCCGTCGGCAGCACGTCGCCGGCCGGAACAATGCGGAAGCGGCCATCCGCACGGCGGACCAGACGGCGGTTGGCCACTTGCATCCAGACGGCGGTTTCCCAGACGTTGTGCTGCTTCGCGATGAGTCGCGTCAGCATCTCGGCTGGCGGGTCTTCCTCCATCGCCCGCAGAAAGTCGGTCCGATTGGCGCCCTCGAGCGCGAAGATGAGATAGCGACGGAGCTTCGGGTCCATCTGGGCGATGAACTTCAGGTCCGGCAGCTTCCAGAAGGTGTTGTTCCTCCCATAAGCGAACGGGCCATCCTCGGTCGCGCATGGGTAAATGGCAATGGGGAGATCGGACCGCAGCAGGCAGATCACGGCGTTCGGATCCAGCGCGACGTTCCACTCGTGGCAGCCCAGTGCAGACGCGCCGGCCGAGAGATGGATGCGCCGCGTCTTGGCGTGCAACAGGTCCGGGTCACGGTTGAACGCGGCCGCCACGGACTTGGACGACCCGAAGATCAGGATATCGACCTTTTCGGGCGATTTTCGGAGCGTCTCGAGAATCAGCTCGATGCCCGCCTGCTGGAACTTCGGCGCGTCGAGCATCTTGTCCGTCGGAGACGTCATCCGTGCGTACGGCGTGGTGGCGCAGGGCACCGTGCGGTCGAAGATCGAGTTCAATTGGATGACCGGGATGAAGCCCGGATCACGCGGTCCCTCCGGCGGCTGGCGATACTGTTCGGTCGAGTCGAGCACGACCGCTTGCAGATCGACTTCCGGCAAGGCATACGCGGCCACCAAGTCAATATTGTCGCCGACGTCCTGGTGAGGGTGGTAGAGGTCGGTCGTATCGATCACCGGCACACGCTTGGTGGCGTGCGGGCCAGCGGTTCTTGCAGGCGCGGGCTTCGGCTCGGCGGTCGGCGACTCGGCCGCCGCAAGGCCAGCCGTGAGCGCCGCAGCGCCGCCTGCTGCGCATGCGAGAAATTGACGTCGCGAGCAGTCGCACGCCTGGGGATGCCGTCGAATGGCAGACTTCATCATGGCAGACCTCAGCAGTATCGTCGGAAACACGCTCCCCGCCACTCTAGCGGCCGTGGGGCGACTTGTCGAGCGACGCGAGCCGCCCACGGCCAATCAGTTATTGACCCTGGATAAGGATGTTGGGTGGGTCGAGCGAAGCGAGCCCCGCCGATTTC
>JBDKUC010000293.1:0-3270 GCA_039679885.1 Thermoguttaceae bacterium
GTCGTCGAGGTGCTGAACTGTCGCTTCATCGATCTCAGACGCATCAATAATACGCATATACACGGCGGTCACATTCACCAAAGAGTTGTCACGCAGGAGCTTGCCGAGCCACGTCTGCTCCATTGCCACCGCTCCGCCCGCCTTCCCGATCGCCTTGGCCGCGTAGTATTGATGCCTCTGCTGTTGGATCGTCACGGCCACATAACTCATGCCGAGCGAGAGCAGGAACGTCAGCAGGAAGAGCGACCTGAGGCGGTACTGAAACCAACGAAGCTTCGGGCGTTTCTGTTCGACGGTCGGCTGTGGCTTGGTGTTCATCGCGTCCTCTTTGCCGTGTCGGCCGGCTTCAGGACCTTGTGCATCGGCGAAGAAGCCTTAATCGCGCAGTTGGGGGACGCCGGATCGACAAACAACGGGTCGTTGGCGATGGCGGTCTCGCGGCCTTCCAGTTGGGCGACGCCTTGGTCGCCGAGGCAGTTCTTGCGGCTCCAAGAACTCAACAGGCGAGCGGTTGATGACGCCACGTGCGATGCTCCCGGCGATTCGTTCGTTTGACGATTCGCCCACCATCGTATCCACGCGCCTGCGTGGTCACAAGCGGCAGGAAGGGGGGAGCCGGGGGCTATTGTACTCTTCACGCTCCGCGTGAAGCCAGGTCACGCAGGGCGCATCGCGCCCATTTCCTCACGCGGAGCGTGAGGAGTACTTTTGGGCGGCATTTCGCTCGGAATGCCGGCTAAAGCCGGGACTACGAACCATCGGTCGCAAAAATGTCGCTTGCCAGCCCGTTGAAAAAGCGAGCCACTGCTGGCTTGCCAGCAGTGGCTGTGAAAACGCGTTCTCGAAACGCGCGTTAGGGGTTGATCGTCACCTTCAACGGGTTCGCTGCTGCGCCGTCGCCGCGGATGATAATCACGTCGGCTTGGGTCGGCGCCGCGACGGCGACACGCGGCAGGGTCAACCGCACGCCAAGGTCATACCAGCCGAGAATCTCGGCGTCTGTCTCCTGGCCGTTGACGACCACCAGCGCCCGGCCGGGCTGGGGACCGAAGCCCTCGCCGGCCAGCAGCACCTCGCTGCCCGGCTGGGCGGCAACCGGATCGATCTCGAACGCCGCGGGGTCGATCGGCAGAATGTCGGGCGGGGAGAGGCGGGCGCCGTTGTTGGCCATCGTCGTTTCGGCCACCTCGCGATTGGCGTCAACCAGGACGTGCAGCGTGGAGAAGGGGGCCGGATGGCCTTGGGCGTCGCGGTTCATCGTGTAGACCTCGACCGGCAGGCGGATGTCGACGCTCTGGGTGTCGCCTGCCTCGACGGCGGTCACCCGGACGCCGGCCTGCGGCAAGTTGGGCGCGAGCCGTTGATCATTGCTGGCAAACAGCATGACGTTGAACGGCTGAGTGACCGGCGCGGCGCTGTTGTTGCGGAACCAGACGCGGTAGCGAGGTCCCAGTTTCTCCTCGGGGTGGCCGGGATCGACGAACCGCACGGCCACCAGTTGCAGGTCGGCAAGCCCTGGAGCGACGGCGACGGGGCTCAGGTCGACCCACGTGCCGGACGCTACGACGGGCAGCGGCGTCCAGACCGGCGTCGCCCAGTACACCCAAACCGGGCTGGGGCTATAGAAGATCGGCCGGCACCAGACCGGCCGCGGGTCCCATCGCACCGGCGGGCGGTAGTACCACGACCACTTCACCCAGGGCGTCCAGTTCGGATACCAGTGAACTCCGGCGAACCACGAGGGCCCATAGTAGTAGTACTTGAAGCCGTGTTCGTGATAGATGGGGCTCACGACGCCGTGGTAGAGTTTCGGCGGCGGCCCATGCTTTTCGAGTTGCAGCCGCCGGGCGACGTCGCCTTGACGCCAGAGCTTGTACTGGTCCGCCAAACGCAACTGCTTGGCATTGGGACCGACAACGATCCGATTGACCTCTCCGGTTTTCAGCCGCTCGTCGAATCGCGGCTGTTTGATGTCGCGCGACCGGACGTCGCGCGGAGGCTGGACCTCGCGGGGCGGCTTGATGCTCTGCGGCGGCTTGACGTTCGGTGGCGGCGTCTTGCCAGGCACGGTCGGTTTGACGCGATCGCGATCTCGGCCATTGAGCCGGTTTCGCACGTCATCGATTCGCGAGCGATCGGGCGGCGGCGATTGATCCTTGCCAACGCCGACACGATTGTCGCGCTTCGGCGGGTTCTGGTCTCGGTTCTTGACGCCGTTCGGTCCCTTTCCTTGGTCCTTGGTTGGCGCGTTTTCGTCACGGCGGAAGCCGGCGCCCGGCGTGCTGGGCTGATATTGTTTGGGGGTCGGCTCTGGCTTGACGCTCTTCGGTGGCTGGGGCTGATCGCGCTTGATCGTTTGTGGCGGGTTCTCGCGTCGAGTTGTCGGGGGCGGAGAAGGGGGGCTTTCACGCTGTATTCTTTGCGGCGGCGGCGATGGCGGATTGTCGCGACGGGAATTCGGTGGCGGCGTCTGCGGCGTCTCCCGACGGACATTCTGCGGCGGTGGACTCGGCGGGGTGGGCTGATTGTCACGCTTGCCGGCGCCCGAGGGGCCGCCCTGCGCCAGCAACGCACTCCGACGGGATATCCCCGGCTGTCTGACCTGACGATCTGGCTGCCGGCGATCGTCGCGAACGGTCGGCGTTCTTCGATCGATCGAAGGCGGATTCCGCCGATTCTTCAGGTCTTGGGATTGTGGGCTGGCCAGCAGTGGGCCGGCCGCGATCATCGAAAGGCAGCAACCGATGATCGATCGCCGGATGAGGCCGAAACTGGAGGTATTCATCTTCGATTTCCTTTCCGAGCCAAGAGAACCGCGTCGTCGTTCGTAGTTCCCGCTTTCGCGGGTCGTTTTCCGCCTAAAGGCGAGACTACGAACGCCTGCGGCCTACTTGTCAATTCGGAGAACGGCGATTTGCATACCAATCTCCGAAACCTGGCGGAGGTTGTTCGCGGAGGGACGGATGCGCCCAATGCGAAAATCTGCGGAGGTTCGGCTATTATCGCTCGTTGGCGGTGGTTTCTAAGAGATTCTTTCGCAGTGCGGGCCAATTGGCAATCGTGTTGTCAGCTTGATTGCCTAGTTGTGTCAATATGATGACGGTCGGTTGCGCCGCCACGCAGAAAGCCACTGTCGTTGGTCGCGTGGAGTTTTGCTTGATCGCAGCATTTTGGGGCGCGACCAACGGTCGGCTTTATGTGAGTACGCTCCTGTCCCAGGGCAGATCAGTTTTCGACGGTAGGGTGGGTCGAGCGAAGCGAGCCCCACCA
>JBDKUC010000116.1:0-20803 GCA_039679885.1 Thermoguttaceae bacterium
GGATAAGGCGGCCGCACGCGGGGCTGCCCTCGCTCGCCTTCGATGGAATGGATCAGCGCGGTCTCTTCGCCGCAGACGAACGCCCCGGCGCCGAGGCGGATTTCGAGATCGAAGTCGAAGCCCGAGCCGAGGATGTTCTTGCCCAGTAGCCCCCACTCGTGGCAGAGGTCGATCGCCCGCTGAATTCGCTCGATCGCCAGCGGGTATTCGGCGCGGACGTAGAAGAAGCCTTGGTGGGCGCCGATGGCGAAACCGCCGATGATCATTCCCTCGACGACGTTCAGCGGGTCGCTCTCGAGCATCGTGCGGTCCATGAACGCGCCGGGGTCGCCTTCGTCGGCGTTGCAGATCAGGTACCGCGTTTTGTCCGTGGCGCCGTAGGCCATCTGCCATTTCTGGCCGGTCGGATAGCCGCCGCCGCCTCGGCCGCGGAGCTTCGCGCGGCTCACCTCGTCGATGACCCAGAGCCGGTCGTTCTTCTCCAGGACCTGCGAGAGCGCCTGGAAGCCGCGATAATGGAAATATTCTTCCATGCTCTCGGGGTCGATGACGCCGTTATGGCGCAGGGCGACGCGCGTCTGCCGGTTGAAGAAAGCCACGTCGCCGTAAAGCTCCATGAACTTCCGCCCGATGGTCTTGCCCGAGACCTCGAGTCGCTCGACTGGCTGGCCGCCGACGAGGTGTTCGCGAACCATTTCGTCCAGTTCGGCCTCGTCCTTGATGCGGTAGAGGATCTTGTCGGGGCGGACCAACAGGTGCGAGAATCGGCCGATCTCGCCGGTATCGCAAGCCCCGAAGCAACTGGCCTGCGTGATGCGGACCTGGTCGGGCCCGAGTCCGGCCGCTTGAAGCTTCTCGGCCAAGGCCGTGGCGAACGGTTTTGGCCCCTTCCATCCGCAACGGACACTGCCGCAGACGAGCAACTCCCGCGGGGCGATCTTTTCGATCGGACCATCGAGCACGTGGGTCAGGATCGGCCGTCCCTGCTGGAGATGTTGGGTGAAGATCTCGTGGACCAGTTGGCGATCCACCCGCTCATACTTGACCGGCAATTGGCCGGGCACCATGACGCCGACGATCGGCTCGCGGCTGCAACGGCCGGTGCAGCCGGTCTGGTGGAGAAGAATGTCCGTTCGCCCTGCGGCAGCGATCAGCTTTCGGAACTCGTCGAGCACCTCGCGGCTGCCGGCCGCGTGTTCGCAGGTGGCCGAGCCGATCTGGATGCGGATGCGATCGCCGGCCTGCCGTTCTCGGAGGGTTTTGTCGGCTCGTTGGGCGAGCGACTCATACTGCTGGGAGATTGTTGTGGCCACGGGCATTAAGCCTTCGGTCTTAGGTCTTGGGTCTTGGTCGCGAGAAAGCTTCCTGGCCTAAGACCTAAGACCCAAGGCCTAAGACCTAGCTCGACATGAGTTTATCCCCCGCGCCGGTGTTGGGCAAGGGTGCCCCTCCCACTGGCCAAACGGAGGGCCGGCTGGTAAGATTCGGCCGTTTGACGCCGGCGACCTTGTCGGAAGTCGCACAGCCCGTTATAGTGTTCATTAGTGCACGCATTCGCGCTAAGAGCAACGCATCCTCAGCACCCGAAAAAACTATGGCCAAGAAGACCTCCAATGCCACGAAGACCGGCGGACGAGACGGTTCGCCCAGCATCCTCGATGCCAACCCAACGCTGAAGACCACGGTCGCCCAGATCGAGAAGGAGTTTGGCGAAGGGGCCATTATGCCGCTGGGCGCCGGCAGCACGACGCCGATCCGCGGCATCCCGACCGGCAGTCTCGCGCTGGACATCGCGCTGGGCGGCCAAGGCATTCCCTGCGGCCGAGTCGTCGAGGTGTTCGGGCCGGAGTCGAGCGGCAAGACGACGCTGGCGCTGCACGTCGTCGCCAGCGCCCAGCGCAATGGCGGCATCGCTGCCTTCATCGACGCCGAGCACGCCCTGGACCCCTCCTGGGCGAAGAAGCTTGGCGTCCAATTGGAGACGCTTCTGGTCAGCCAGCCGGGCTCCGGCGAAGAAGCGATGCACATCACCGAAATGCTCATCAAGAGCAACGCGGTGGACATCATTGTCGTCGACTCCGTGGCGGCCTTGGTTCCGAAAAAAGAGCTCGAAGGCGAGATTGGCGATTCGCACGTCGGCTTGCAGGCCCGGCTGATGAGCCAGTCGATGCGGAAGCTGACCGGCGTGATCTCGAAGTCGAAGACCGCGGTGATCTTCATCAACCAGATTCGCGAGAAGATCGGCGTCATGTTCGGCAACCCCGAAACGACGCCGGGCGGCCGGGCGCTGAAGTTCTACTCCTCCTGCCGCATCGACGTGCGGCGCATCAGCCAGATCAAGGAAGGCGAGGTGGTGACGGGGCAGCGCGTCCGGGCGAAGGTCGTCAAGAACAAGGTGGCCCCGCCGTTCCGCGTCGCCGAGTTCGACATGATGCACGACCACGGCATTTGCTACGAGACCGACGTGCTCGACCTGGCGACGGCTCAGAAGCTCGTCACCCGCGTCGGCGCCTGGTTCCGCTACGGCGACCAGCAGCTTGGCCAGGGCCGAGAAAAAGTCCGCGAGTATCTCAAGGAGAACCCGAAGCTGGTCGAGGAGCTCCGGCAGAAGATCCTGGCCGCCGGCTCCGCCACCGGCCCCGCCGCCCTGGCCGCCGAGCCGGAAGAAGCGGCGGAGGCCGTAGAATAAGCACGATGGTTTCGTCCCGAAGCGGGCGGCCGTTCGTCAAGCCCGGGGCGGCGCCCCTAGCTGAGTGAACCAACGGCCTTCGGCCCAGTCCGACTGTTTCACCGAAGGAGGGTTTCATGCGAACGATATCAATGTGTGGCATGCTATTGGCGGCTATTGTGGCACTGGGCGTGTCGGGCTGCGGCAAGAATGACAACGGGCGAAGCGGTGGGGCGACTAAAGCAAAAGAACCAACCGGTAATTCAAAGATATACGAAGAAATGTCCAGAGCGACGGTTGCTCAAAGCTCGGGACCATTGACCGTTGAACAGGCGCGGCGGCAAACAGCCTTCTCATTTCCGGATTCCGCCAAAAACATCCAATTCGCTACGTACCGCCAGTGGGTCGCGACCCTGGATTTCGTGCGATTCGAAGCGCCAGTTTCGGATTGTTGCGACACAGCGCGGAAGATTATCGCTTCGCACAACAAAAAGAATCCGGACAGAAAAGTCTTGGGCTTGCGACCGCTCGATCGGACGAATCGGAACCAACCAATGGCAGAGTCGAACACCTCACCATTATCGGCTCCCTGGTTCGATCCCCAAACAATACGCAAAGGCCTCGTTGCCGGCGAGACTCATAGCGATACGCCTAGTATTTGGATCGACACGCAACGGGGAGTGTTCTACTACCAGTACACGGACTAGGCGAACTGAGCTATGCGACAAACTCGATTGTTTCTCGCAATGCTTCTCTGGGTGAGCCTCTGCGGCTCGCTCCGCGCCCAGGATGTGCCGGCAGGCGTTGACGCGGCTGCCGCGGTCGAGCAATCGCTGGTCGGCGTCATCGCCCGAAACGAGAAATCCGTCGTGGCCGTCGCGCGGGTGCGACGGGAGCGGCCGGGTGAGGCGTTTCAGTTCGAGACGCGGGTGGATGCGTTTGGGCGGAAGTTGACGCCATTGGCCCCGCCGCAGCCGACCGATCCGGATTTCGTGCCGAACGAGTACGGCGCCGGCGTCGTCGTGGCGCCGGGCCTGGTGCTGACCGTCACCAGCCTGCTGGGCGACGAAAGCGACTACTATGTGACCACGGCCGAGCACAAGGTCTACAGGGCCACGATCAAGGCGGCCGATCCGCGGAGCGATCTGGCCGTGCTGGCCATCGACGCCGCCGGGTTGCCGCCGATCGGGATGGGCAAGGCAGACGATGTGAAGCGGGGACAGATCGTCGTCAGCCTCGGCAATCCGAACGCGGTCGCCCGCGATGGGCAGCCGAGCGCGTCGTGGGGGATCATCGCCAACCTGCACCGAAAGGCGCCGGCCAGCCCGAGCGAAACGGATCCGACGGGCCGGCCCACGCTGCACCATTACGGGACGCTCATTCAGACCGACGCCCGACTCAACCTGGGCGCCAGTGGAGGGCCGCTTCTGAATCTCAAGGGCGAGATGATCGGGCTATGCGTCGCGCTGGCCGTCGCACCCGGCGCAGAGGTAGCTGGCGGATACGCAATGCCCGTCGACGCCACGTTCCGCCGGGCGGTCGAACGGCTCGTCCGAGGCCGCGAGGTCGAGTATGGCTTCCTCGGCGTGCAGCCGGCCAACCTGCGGTCTCAGGAGGTGCTCTCCGGCCTGCATGGCCTGAGGGTCGCGCAGCTCATTCCCGGCACGCCTGCCGCGCGGTGCGGACTGAAGCCGGGCGACATCATTACGGCCGTCGACGGGACGCCGATCTACGACTCCGACGGGCTGATTCTGAACATTGGCCGGCTGCCGCCCGAAACGGTCGCGCGACTGACCGTGCTTCGCAATGGGCAGGAACGGGCGATCGCCGTCGTGGTGAGCAAATACGCGGTCCGCGGCCGGAAGGTCGTTACGCAGGGCGATGCTCCGTGGCGGGGCCTCAAGGTCGATTACGCCACGGCCGTTGTCGACGAGGAGGGGCGGCTGCCCGCGTCGCTGGGCGAGGCCGACGCCGCCGTGGCCGTGGCCGAGGTGGCCGAAAAGTCGCCGGCATGGCAGGCGGGCTTGCGGCGCGGAATGTTGATCGCCCGAGTGGGAGACGCCCGAGTAGCCACGCCAAAGGAGTTCGCCGCCGTCGTGCGCGGCAGCGCCGGGCCCGTGCAGTTGCGACTGGTTGGCGACGCGAGTCCCATTCGCACCGTGCAGCCGGGGACGTGACGGACCTTCGTTCCGCTTCTTCAATGTCAGGAGGACTGCAAAGCCGGCGGCAGGCGTTCGTAGTCCCGCCTTTAGGCGGAAAATGATTGACCGGCTAAAGCCGGAACTACGAACGACTCTGTCCGATCGAGCGATCCAGTCGGCAGACTAAAATGTCTGTCCTCCTGATGGCGAATCGACGGCGCAGGCGCCGGCAGCCGCCTTGGCCCCCTTTCGCGACTCGATGAACCTGCGCATCGCGGCCGCGGCCAGGAAGCACGCTTGCGCGACGGCGACGACGCACATCGGCCAGGAACCGCCGCCGGCGCCGCCGTAGGAGTGCTTGCCGCCGGGCATCAGGAAGTTGACGCCGTACCAGGTGAACAGGACGACGCTGAAACCGAGGACGGCCGTCACGCATACGCCGAAATCGGCCGACCAGCCGACGCGCTGGGCGTGGAGAAAGGCCATGTAGACGAGCAAGGAAATCAGGGCCCAAGTCTCCTTCGGGTCCCAGCCCCAGAAGCGGCCCCAGGCGTTGTCGGCCCAGAGAGCGCCGAGGATGATGCCGGCCGTCAGGAGCACGACCGTCACTTGAATGGCCGTGTCGATGAAACCGGCGAGCTGCCGGCAGGCGGCGGGCGGGCACACCACGGCAACGAGCGTTTCGCTGGCCTCACGCGGAGCGTGAGGAGTACGGGCGCCATAGCGGCCGAACAGGTAGTAACCCAGCGCGGCGTTGCCCAAGAGCCAGGCCATGCCGGCGGCCGCATAGCTCATCATGATCGTCGTCACGTGGACCACGAGCCAGAAGTTGTCGCGGAGGATGGGCGTGGCCGCACCGATGTCTCGGTGCATCACCGAGGCGGGTGCGCAGTAAGCGAGCAACAGGGCCGTCGCGCTGATGATCGACCCGGCCAGCAGGAACGGCCGACGCTGAAAAACGGCCTCCATTTTTGGAAGTGGCCGCAGTGTGAGCCAGAGCCCCAACAGGGCGACAAACAGGGCGACGACGACGACCGACTCGAACATGCCGGTCAGCGGCGCGAGGTGGGTGATGTACGCTCGAACGCTGAGGCCGGCGATCGTGAAGCACTGGGAGATCGCTAACAGTGCGACGCCAGCCGCAAGGGCGAAGCCCCGCCAGCGACCAACCGTGAGGAGCAGGCACAGCGTCGCGGCGGCGGCGATCAGCGAAGCCCAATAGAAAGGATCGAGCCGGTTGTAAAAGACCTCGGCATCGGTGGAGTCGGGTGGCGGATAGGCCGTGGCAGCGATGGCCGAGCGATCGGCGTGGAGGAGCGGGAGCTGCGCCCGCAACGGGGTGGTCTTCACGCCCAGGTTGCGAAGTGCCGAGGCCAAGCGATCCATCGCAGCGGCAAATCGCGCCGGCCGGTCGTTCGCGCTGCGATCGACGTAGACGGCCCTCGCGTCGTGCCACGCCTGACGCACGGCCCCCAGTTCGGTCTGCGGATACGCTTCAAGAAGGTCGTTGGGGCCGTAGAGCATCGCTTGGAAGCTGAGCCAGGGCGAGGCGTCTTCGTCGAGCGGTCGCGCCTCCTCGAGCGCCGCGGCGCCGAGGGCGGGAGCCAATCGCAGCGCGTCGCCGGCGTCGAAGATCGCCATGTGCAGCTCGGCGGTCTGCCGCCCGAGTTCGGCCGCCAGCGCGGCCAGCGCCCGGTCGTCCGAGGTCGCGAGCGCCGCGGCCAGAACGGCGCCTGCGCGATGAAGTCCGGCGGCGATCGACTCGATCTTGTGGCGGTCCGGCTTGTCGCTGTGCGCCGCGATGAGCAGGTCTCGCAGCAAGCGGTCGCTTTCCACGACGAGACGGCGGACGGCCGTGTTCTTGCTGATCGAACGGGCGGCACGCGGCGCGCTGCTCAAGTTGCGCCATGCCGTGCGGGCGAGCCGCAGGCGGTCGTAAAGGCGAGGCGACAGCTCGCCGGCCGGAGGAATGTCGAAGGTCAGGGAGCGGAACTTGGCGTAGGCGTCGGCCAGGCGTTTCAAGTCCTTGCCGACGGCCGCCCTGGTTCCGCTTGGCAGTTTTGCGAGTCGCGTCAGCGTTTCTTCACTGCCGATCGTGTCCAGCTCGGCCGGTGAGACAAACCGCAACCGCCGGTCTTCGGCGTCGGTAAGCGGCAGACCGAGCACGTCCTGACGCAACGTCGGATTGGCGGCCGCCAGAAACCGGACGCTTTCCCATCGTTCCGGTTCGGCCAGCCAGGAGAAAAACAGCTCGGCGGCGGCGTAGCATCGCGGCTGTTCGTTGCCGACGGCAAGTGTTGGCTCGGCCTGGCCACAGATTACTTCGACCGTCTGACGCGCCAAGGTGTCCAGCGGCGCGACGCGTCCCTCGGCCATCGCAGGCAGATGACGCCACGCGGTCCAGTCGAGCGCGGTGTCGCTGCCGCGTGCGGTGGCTGGGAAGAACAGCATCGCGAGAACGAGACAACCGGGGGCTGTCAGCCCACGGCTATTTCTTTTGATGATGTCAATGCCATGGAGCGTCGTGCCGCGGAGCCATCGCCGCGCGTAAACGATGACCATCCCGAGCACGATGAGCAGGCTTCCGGCGTATTTCAGCCAGCGGCCGGGGTCGTAGTTGACGCTGAGCCGGCTGTAGTAGAGGTGGTCTCGGCTGCGGTCGCTGCCGACCAGGTCGTCGAATCCTTCGTTGCCCGGCATCAACGGTCCCTGGCAGTCGGACTGGAACAAGCGGTAGTTGCGGCCTGAAAGGGGATCGGTGAACTCGGCGGGGGAATTGAGCGTGATCAGCACGTTCTCGCGGAGCGTCTTCGGTGGGTCGCCGAGGTCGAGGAAATCGACCAGGCTGGAATAGTGAGAAGGCATTGCGCTGCCGGGATCCAGCGTTCTTCGGCACTCGCGAAGGCGGACGCGAAAGCCCAACTCGAACCAATACGTCCCGTCGTAGGCCGCGTCGGCGACCCGATAGGCGGCTTGGCCTTCAAACAGCGGCATCTCGGCGGTGACACCCCGGAGCCACGACAACCAGCAGCCGGCCAGGAGGACGAGGACGCCGAGGTGGGCGGCGAGAAAGCCAGCCTGTCGCCACTTCCACGGAAGACGAACGAGGGCCGCGGCCACGATGTTTGCGGCCAGCAGCCCGTGCAGCCCGATGAACCAAGCGGCGTGGTAGACGGCGTCGCGGGCGGCCTCGGTCCCGTTGTGGTGTTCGATGCCCGTGGCCACGACCAGGGCGACCGCGTAGGCCGCGATCAGCGCGACGGCGAGTTTCAGCGATCCGACGGCGCGGAGCCACGTCGCGCCGGGGAGGCGAGCTAACGCTGCTGTGGCAGCGGCGCCACCGGCGTGCGAGGCGCGAACAGGAGAATTAGGCCCGGCGTCCATGTCTCTGTATCACCTTCGGTTATGTTCGTGCTGCCCCAATCGTACAGCGTGCCGCCGACGGAGCAACTGCATTTGATCAAACGACTTGTGGCGATGGCCTTGCGGCGTATAATAAAACCAAATCAGGGTGGAGAAATTGTGATATGGGGGGCACCAGGTAGGGGGTAGAACGCTATGGTTTGCAGTCATCATCATGTCGGTACGTCTCGCGCTCGACGAGCGTTTACGCTGGTCGAGTTGCTCGTGGTCATTACTATTATTGGTATCCTAATTGCGTTGTTGCTGCCAGCCGTTCAAGCGGCGCGTGAGGCGGCGCGGCAACTCCAGTGTGGCAACAACCTGAAGCAGATCGGCCTGGCCGCTCACAACTTTGAGAATCAGAACCGTCGCTTGCCGCCTGGCTACCTGGGCACTATTCCGAACGCCCGGCCGGTGAGCCCCTACAACCAGTCTCCGTACATCGGCAGCATGGCGTTCATTCTTCCGTTCATGGAGCTCGGCGTTGCGGCCGATGCGATGGACGCCGACTCGGCGAGATATGGCGGTTCGATTTTCGACATCAAGACAACGACCACCAGCTACTGGTCGAGGGGCGGCGCCTACACGGTCGCCCAGATCAAGATTGGCCCCTACACCTGCCCCAGCGATCAGCCCTACAACAAGCCGACGCCCGCAGCCATTATAGCCGTCTACCCTAGCGGGTGCGGCGCGATGGAGCTTTTGGTCGGCATGTCCGGCACCTACGGCGACGCGATGGGGCGAACCAACTACGTTGGCTGCGCCGGAAAGTCCGGGAGCTTAGCGAGCAACTGCGCCGATCACATCTACTGCGGCATCCTCTACAGCCGCTCGAAGACCACCTTCGCCGACATCGTCGACGGATCGAGCAACACGCTCATGTTCGGCGAAGCGATGGGGGGCACCAAGGCAGGCTATTGCGACCGCTCGTATTCCTGGATGGGGACGGGCGTTTTATACGCTTACGACGGGCTGGGCGAGGACAGCGGATGGAGTTGGTTCAGCAGTTGCCACCCGAACTTCGTTCAATTTGTGGCGGCCGACGGCGCTGTCCACCAGGTGGCGAAGACGATCAACACGGCTCTGTACTACAGCCTGTCGGCGTACGCCGATCAAAAAGCCGTTTCGATTCCCTAGTCCGAGTTACAACCGGCCGCGGCTGCTGGCCAAGGCGTTTTTGGAGCGTTTTCATGCGATCAGTCGTTCTGTTTTTCCTCGGCTCGTGTCTTCTGGGTCTGGCCTTGGGTTGCGGCTCGAAGCCGACGGTGGAAAGACCGGCCAAGCCGCTTCCGCCGCCGGAACACCCGGTTTTTGAGGAGGTTGGCGGTGGCCCCGCCCCGGCCCCGGCCGCTGCGCCGGCTCAAAAGCCGAAATAGCCCGGGCGGGCAGCGTTGCTCGCGCTGAGCAAGAAAACTGCAAAGTCGCTACGGGACTCTTCACGCTCCGTGCGAAGCCAGGTCGCGCAGGTCGCGTTGCGCCGATGTTCTCGTGCGGCACACGACGGGCGGGAGGACGCGAATTCGGAGACTCGTTTGCCGGCTCAGATGGTCTCTTCGGCGAATTCGGCCTTGAGCGCGGCCAAGGCGGTTTGGCCCTGCCGGCCGTCGACCACGACGTTGACGCAAACCTCGCTCGTGTTGGTCATGCCGACGTTGATCCCGGCCTTGGCCAGGGATTGGAAGATGCGCGACGCCACGCCGGTGTGGCTCCGCATGCCAACGCCGAAGATCGAGAGCTTGGCGACGGCCGGATTGCTCGTCGGCGGTTCGCAGCCCAGCGCGTCGGTCAGTTCGGTGGCCGCCTTCATTGCCATGCGCAGCTCGTCCCGGTGAACGGTCACCGAGATGCTCGCCCGATTGCCGCGGCCGACGCTTTGCACGATCATGTCGACGACGATGCCGGCCTCGGCTAATTCGTCGAACGTTTGCGCGGCCAAGCCGGGGATGTCGGGCAGGTTCGGGAACGTGAGCCGGGCCTGCGACTCGTCCAACTCGATTCCCTCGATGATCAGGTTGTCCATGCGCCGCAGCCGGGCGACCAGTTTCGCGGTGTCCGGGTCGGCCGACGCGGCGACGGCGGGCTGATGAGCCGTCTGTCCGGCCGGCAGCGAGCGGAGCTCGAACGCTTCGTGCACCGCTTGCAACGCCTCCTCGGCGAACTCGCGGGCGACGAGCACCGAGATCTTGATCTGGCTCGTGGAAATCATGTGGATGTTGATTCCTCGTTCGGCCAACGACCGGAACATCAGGCCGGCGACGCCGGGGCGCGTCGCCATGCCGAGCCCGACCACCGAGATCTTCGCCGTGTCTTGGTCGTGCTCCATCCCCTCGGCCCCAAGCTCCTTGACGGCCTCGTCCATCGCTCGAAGGGTTGCCGGCAGGTCGTCGTGCGCGACCGTGAACGAGATGTCTGTCCGTCCGCCTGCCGCCTCGTTCTGCACGATCATGTCGAGGGCGATGCTCTGCTTGGCCACCTTCGAGAAGACGCTCCAGGCGACGCCGGGTTGATGCGGCACGCCGAGCACCGTGACCCGGGCCTCGTCGTCGGCCATCGCCGCGCCGCAGACGGCTTGACCGCGGAACTCCGGCTCGCGGACAATCATCGTGCCTGCCTGATCGCTGAAACTGCTGCGGACGTGGACCGGCACATCGAACTTCTTGGCGAACTCGATCGACCGGTTGTGCATCACGCCGGCCCCGGCCATAGCCAGTTCGAGCATCTCATCGTAACTGATCTGCGGCAGCCGGCGAGCGTCGGGGACGACCCGCGGATCGGCCGAGTAGACCCCGTCGACATCCGTGTAGATTTCGCAGGCGTCGGCGCCCAGCGCGGCGGCCAAGGCGACGGCGGTCGTGTCGCTGCCGCCACGGCCGAGCGTCGTAATGTTCTTTGACTCGTCCATCCCTTGGAAGCCGGCCGCAATGACGATCTGATCGGCGTCCAGCGCCTTGCGAATCCGGTCGGTCGAAATCGAGCGGATCCGCGCCTTCGTGTGAATGCTGTCGGTGACGATGCCGATCTGCGGCCCGGTCAAGCTGATGGCGCGATGGCCGAGCGAATGGATCGCCATGGCCATCAACGCGACGCTGACCTGCTCGCCGGTGGCCAGCAGCATGTCCATTTCCCGGGCCGGCGGTTCCGTCTCGATCTCACGGGCCATCTGGACGAGCCGATCGGTATGCCGGCCCATGGCGCTGAGGACCATGACGACTTGATGCCCTTGCTGCTTCGCGGCGATCGCCTTCCGGGCTGCAGCCAGGATCTTCGCACTATCCGCGACACTCGAGCCGCCGAACTTTTGGACAACGATGGACATCGATCGACCGTGATGGGATTCTGTGAAGGACTTAAGTGAGACGCCGTCGGATGGGCGCCCGGCGCCAGCCAGGCGGATCAACGAGGCATCGATCGCACCTTACGAACCCCACACCATAGTTCATCCCGCGCCTGGGATCAAGGGCGTGCACAGCTCCGCCGGGCGTTCGTAGTGCCGCCTTTAGGCGGAATTCCGGGCGAAATCGCCGCCTAAAGGCGGGACTACGAACGCCCCCGCACTCTCTCCCGACAGCCCGCGGCGTGAAAGCCGGGCGGGACAACGCCGTCAAATTGTTGGGAATGAGCGACCGTGGCGGCTGGACTCAGAAGCTATCGCACCGCCTCGGCGCAGGGTATAATGCAGTAGCATCGTAGCGGGCAGCAGGAGAGCGACTCTGTGGACTACCGGCATGTCGAGATGCTGTTTGACGTGATTGTGGAGTATTTCCACAACAAGCCCCCGCCTGAGGAAGAGAACGCTCACGGCGAGTGGGTGAAGATCCGGGACGGGCTCGAGGGGGTGGAGCATTGCATCCGCGTCCTGACGCCCGAGGAGTTCGACGAATGGCGACGGGTCGTCGACGTTCCGGTGACCGTTCATCCCCATCGAAAGCCCGTGGCCTATTGCAGCCATGAAGGCGCCTGGTGGGTCATTTACGAAGACACCGACGAGAGCGAAGTGATTGCCGCCTTCGAGAAGTGCTTCGAGGGCTGAGCCGTCTACCGGCCGACGGTACGGCCCGGTGCGCTCGCTCCGGCCGACGTGGCGTCGACCGCTAAACTGATCAATCGGCTGCGACTACATCGCTGACCGGTTCAACACGAGCCCGACGCGCAAGCGAGGATCTGCAACGTCTTTCCCTTGCTTGCGCCGGGATTAGGACACGCCGAACCGCCGCCAGGCTGCCGGTGGCGGGGCCTCGAACGTCAACGACTCGCCGGTCGTCGGGTGGGCGACGACAAGTCGTCGTGCGTGCAAGGCAATGCCCGAGGGAAACGCGACGCGGCTACCGTACTTTCGATCGCCGATGATCGGGTGGCCGCAGTGGGAAAGTTGCAGGCGGATTTGATGTTTGCGGCCTGTCTCGAGCGTCACTTCGAGCCACGAGTGCCCCTGACGCAGCTCGATGCGGCGATAGGAGAGGCGGGCCTCTCGAGCGCCCGGCAGCGTCGGGCCGACGATGTGCATTCGCCGGTGCCGCTCGTCCTGGCCGAGCCAGTCGACCAGACTGCCGGCAGCCGGCTCGATCTGGCCCTCGACGACCGCCCAATAGGTCTTTTCCACCGTGTGCGTGCGGAACTGCTCGGTCAGTCGTGCGGCGGCTTTCGAGGTGCGGGCGAGTAGCACGACGCCGCTAACCGGTGCGTCGAGCCGGCTCATGACGCCCAGATAGACGTTGCCTGGCTTCTGGTATCGCTCCTTGACGTACTCCTTGCAGAGCGTCAGGAGCGTGGCCTGCCCGCCGGGCGTGCCCATCGTCGGCAGCCCTGCCGGCTTGGCCACGGCCAGCAGGTGGTTGTCTTCGTAGAGAATGTCGAAGGGAATCGCGGCCATGCTTGGATAGATCTTTCGAGCAGGCACACTGCGCTCTGGCGCTAATGGTGTGCGGTCAATGGCAAGGGGAATGCATCGGGCACTGGAGTGGGGGAGGTGCTTTCAGTAGAATGACAAAGGAGCGGATTGTCAAACAAGGAGCATCCCAATGCGACCTGAAGATTTCCGAGCGTACTTGAAGAAAACACCGTTTCAGCCGTTTCGGATTACACTGACCGATGGCCGGACATACGAAGTGAAACACCCCGAGTTGGCAATGGTGGGACGAACGTCGGTGCTTATCGGGATGGCGGCTAGCGATGAGTCGGAGCCGGTCTATGATCGTTTCGTCACGATCTCCTTGCTGCATATCATGCAAATGGAACCGCTCCAACACGCGGCGAACTGATGGAATCTGTGCTTCATGGTCCTTCCGCCCGCCTGATCCTGGCCAGCCGTTCGCCCAGGCGGCGGGAATTGTTGGCGGCGGCGGGCTATCCGTTCGAGGTCGTGCCGCCGTCCGAGGCGGCGGAGAGTGGCGTTTGCACCGGCGAGACACCGGCGCAGCTCGTCGCTCGGTTGGCTTATCAGAAAGCGGCCGACGTCGCCCGACGGATCGGACGGGGCCATGATTTCGGACTCGGGGGCGAGGGCAACAGCAACCTCCCCTCGCCCTTTGGGAGAGGGGTCGGGGGTGAGGGCAACTGGATTCTCGGCTGCGACACGGTGGCGGAATGCGGTGGTCAGATTCTCGGCAAGCCGGCCGACGACATGGATGCTCGCCGAATGCTCGAGACCTTAAGCGGCCGCGAACACCGCGTTTTGAGCGGATTGTGCCTCTGGCCATTGCCTGATGGCCAGCCGCTGGTCCGTGTGGCCGTGACCAGGCTGCGGATGGATTGCCTCGGGCCCGACCAACTCGACGAGTATCTGGACAGCGGCCAGTGGGAAGGCAAGGCGGGCGCGTTCGGCTACCAGGACGGCATCGATTGGGTGCATGTCATCGAGGGGAGCGAGTCGAACGTCGTTGGATTGCCGATGGAATTGCTGGCCGAGATGGTCGAATCGGTGGGGAAAACCGGACCGTAGCGATTTTTCGCTTACGGGAAGAGCGATCCCCGGCTTCACGCGGAGCGTGCAGAGTACTTTTCGCTGAGCGTGAAGAGCACGGGGCCAAGAAACGGCCGAAGCCGCCCATCGGCGGTTTGTCCGCGCTGCCAACGTGAGGGCAGCGACGGCAGACCGCCGACGAGCGGCTCGCCATGTTCGTTCGAACGGTCCGGCTTACTGAACCATGTCCTTCAGGTTCTTCAGCGCGCGGACCTTGACCTTGACCGAGGCCGGCTTGGCAGGGTAGTCGCGAACTTCGCCGGGGTGGAACGGATCGGGGACGTTCTTGCGGGCCGGCTTGGCCGGGACGGTCTTCCGCTCGATCTTCACCAGGCCGGGGATCGTGAAGATCCCGGGGCCGCGCTTCCCGATGTTCTTGCGAATCTCGTCGCCGAGGACTTCGATCACCTTGGCCACGTCCTTCTTCGTCAGGTCAGTGGCGGTGGCGATGTTCTGCAGCACTTCGGTCTTTGTTGGGGCTTTTTTGGCTACTTTAGCCATAGTTCACGAACCCTCCATGCGAGGTCTTAAGGGGGAAAGTCTCTGTGTCCGATACGGTGGACTTGATGATTAAAGTCTCTACCCTGAAAAAAGCAACCCGAAAAGTGCCAGAAAACCGGGGAATTTCGCAATTTCTCGCCATCGGAGCGCGTTTTTCCCGGTTTTTTGACGGTTTCCGCCAGCCCGGTGGCCAATACTTGCTACCAGTCCGCCCGTGTTCTACCATAGTTCTTGGGCAAGAGGCCCCCGCGGAAACGGCATCGCCGCCGATCGCCAGGGGACGCGAAGTCTTCGGAAAAGGACGCTCGGTCGTTGCCGAGCAGCGTTCCGGGACCGCCGTCGCTCCTGATGGTGCGAGCCGGATCGCCGACCCGGGAACTTTTGGGCCCTCCAGGGGTTCAATAGCCGTGAGGGGCGCGGCATGGGCGTCTGCAAAAGAAAGAGCGCGCCATGGCAAGGAATCAGCGGGACTCGATGGCTCTGAAGGCCGGATCACTCTTGGCCGTGGTGATCGTGGTCGCGCTGGCCGCACGCCTTCCCGCCCAGTTCAATCTCCGACGGCTTATCCCTTCGCCGGCCAACCAGGAGACGGTCGAGAGCTATTTCCCCGCGCCGCCGCGGGACAAATTGAAGCTCCTTTCCGACGCCCGCAAGCTGCTGGCCGAGAACCGCCTTGGCGAGGCCATTCGCAAGTTGGGAGACCTCCTCGAATCGCCCGAAGACCACCTGGTTCAGCTCGACAAGAAATCGCCAGTTCATAGCAGCCTGAAAAAAGAGGCCGAGCGTCTGTTGGGTGACATGCCGCGGGAAGGTCGAGAGCTCTACGAACTGCAATATGGCGCCCGGGCGCGACAACTGCTTAGCGAGGCGTTGGACGCCGGGGACATGGAGCGGGTGGCCGAGGTGTCGCGGCGTTTCTTCCATACGAAGGCCGGCTACCAGGCGACATTCCTGCTGGGACAAGACCACTTCGACCGCGGCCGGCCAATGGCCGGGGCGCTCGTCCTCCAGCGCCTGCGCGGCGCCGGATCGGCGGTGAACGACCTAGAACCGACGTTGTCGCTGACGCTGGCCTCCTGTTGGCTGAGCGCCGGGATGCCTGACAAGGCTCGGGCCGCGTTGACGGCGCTGCGGGCGCGCGATCCGGCGACCCGCATCACGGTCGCAGGCCGGGAACGGCCGTTGTTCGAAAAAGAGTCGCGGGCGGTCGAATGGCTTACCGGCCTGATTGGGCCGCAAGTGGCCGCCGTGGTGACGGAGTTGGATCGTTGGTGGATGTTCCGCGGCAACCCGGCCCGGAATGCCTCGGCCGCCGGCGGGGCGCCGCTGTTGAGTCTGCAATGGCGAGTCGAGCCGACCGACGACCCAACCACCGCGTCGGCCCTCAGCCAGCGAGAACGATCCTCGGTGGAATCGGGCGTGCCGATCCTGCCGAGCTTTCATCCGTTGGCGGTTGGCGATGTCATCCTGATGCGGACGCTCGAGACGCTGGTTGCCGTTGACTTCGCCACCGGCAAGCAACTCTGGCGTGTGCCGGTCGATGATTCCGTCGAAGGCGCGGCCGGAGCGACGAGCGACGACTCGGACCAATCTGCGGAGGTCGGTGGCCAGCGGTTGTGGCGTGACATGACCTTCGGCACCCTCAGTAGTGACGGCCGCCGCGTCTATTCGATCGAGGATATGGACGCCGATCTTGGCCGAGGCGTCCAGTTTGGCGGGGTGAACCGGCGCGTCTGGCTTGGAAACGTCCGGATGGCTGTCGCCTTCAACCAACAGGGCGAACCAGTCGCTGGTTCCAATCGGCTGACGGCTCACGACATCCGCAACGGCAAGCTCGTTTGGGACTTGGGTGGGCCTGCCGGCCCCAACGCATTGCCGCAGGCCGAGACGTTTTTCCTCGGCCCGCCGCTTCCGCTGGCCGGCCAACTATTCGTCATCGCCGAAACCAAGGGCGAAGTTCGGCTAATGGCGTTGGACGCGGCCATGGGCAATCTGCTTTGGTCGCAGCAGTTGAGCCAAACCGAGCAGTCGGACTTCCAGCGCCGCTGGGTCGGGGCATCTCCTTCCTATGCCGACGGTGTTCTGGTCTGCCCGACCTCGACCGGCGCCGTGGTCGGCGTCGAGCTTGCCACGCGCTCGCTGCTTTGGGGATTTTGCTACAACGAGGACCGCTCCAACTCGCGCGCGGGGATGATGGCGATGGCGAGGGCTTGGTCGACGGATAACGGGTCCCGCTGGGCCGACGGGAGCCTCACGATCCGCGACGGCCGCGTGCTGGTGACGGCGCCCGACTCGACGTGGCTCCACTGCCTCAGCCTGATTGACGGCCGACTGCTGTGGAAATGCGCTCGGCAAGACGCTCGCCGCGACGATCTCTACGTTGCTTGCGTGCACGGGGACAACGTTGTGTTGGTCGGGCGCACGGCGGTGCGGGCCGTGCGGTTGGCCGACGGCAGGCCCGCCTGGGGCGGCCGGACGGTTGCGCTGCCCAAGCAGAGCCTTCCAGGCGGCCGCGGCTTTGTCTCCGGCGATCGTTATTTCCTTCCCTTGAGCTCGGCCGAGGTCGTGGCGATCGATCTCAACGACGGCAAGCTGGTTGGAAGCTGGAAGTCGCGGAAGGGAGACGTTCTCGGCAACCTCGTGTGCCATCGGGGAAAGATCGTCTCGCAAGGGGCCGAGGGACTTGCCGCCTACTTCCAGTTGGACTCGATCACGGCCGAGGTTGACCGTCGGCTGGCCGCCAACACGCGCGACGCCGAGGCCCTGTCGCTGAAGGGAGAGATCTTGCTCAGCGGCGATAAACGCGGCGACGCCATCGCTTCATTCCGCCTCGCGCATGAATTGGCTCCCGACGACCCCGAAGCCCGCGAATTGTTGCGCGACTGTCTCTTGGAAAGCCTGCGCACCGACTTCCCCGCCTATCGATCGCGAATCTCCGAAATTGAACGGTTGGTGGACGACGCCTCGCAGCGGGCTGCGCTGTTGCGGGCGACGGCTTGCGGACTGCGGCAAGTGGGCGAGTGGGATGCGGCGTTTGCATCGTATCTCAAGCTGGCGGACCTCGAGTCGGATCGGCGGTCGCTGGAACAGATCGACGCGACGCTCTCCGTTCGACGGGACCGTTGGGTGCGCAACCAATTGGCCGAGTTGCGGAAGCAGGCCAGTCCGGCCGCGGCGGCCGCCATCGACAAGGCGTTGCAGGCCCGGCTCGAAACGGCCCAGGCCGCGCATTCACTCGAGCGGTTGCAGGCGTTTCTGGCTTGCTTCGGCGATCAGCCGGCGACGGCCGAGGCCTCCGAGGAGCTGATCCGCAAGCTGCGCGGGGCGGGCCGCTTGCTCGAAGCCGAGTTGGCGTCGGGCGGGAAAGACGCCCAAGGCCGAGCAGCCGGCCAAACCGTTGCAACGCCCGATAAGGAGATCACCTGGCCCTCGGGCAAGATCGAGGTGAAGACCCGGCGGACGAACAGCGTGGCGGGAGTGAACTACACCTCCGTCCCGGTGTTGTGGGAAGGGCCGCATCCGTTGTTCGCCAATCTGTCCCTGCGGTTTGACAACAACCGGTCGGCGATCATCGCGTGCGATCAGTATGGCCGGGAACGCTGGCAAGTGTCTTTGCGAGAAGTCGGACCTCGCGACGATTCGGCCAATCTGGGCAACCACGCCTGCGCGTTCGGGCACCTCCTGCTAGTTTCCTTGGGCGGGAAGATGGTGGCCATCGACGCTCTGACGGCCGGCCGCAAAGAGGGGCCGCGAGTGTTCTGGTCTCAGGACGTGCTCGGATCGCCGCGCGAGGTGGAAACCATCGCCGGGAATCCCGCCCTGATGATGCGGTTTCGGCGACGGTTCGGACGGGTCGACTCGTTCTCGGTCTCCAGTTCGTTGAGCAATCGGCAGATTTGCGTGCAGCGGCCTCGCGAGTTGCTTGCGCTGGATCCGGCCACCGGAGGCACGCTTTGGATTCGGCGAGGGGTCTTGCCGGGCAGCGAGGTCTTCGGCGACGACCGGTATCTGTTCGTGATTTCGCCCGATCGCGAGGACGCCACGGTGCTGAACGCCTGCGACGGCGAGTTGGTGGGCACTCGCAAGATCCCGCGGCGTTCCGTGACGCAGCACCTTCCCGGCGGCGAAACGCGAGTCGCCTTCGAGCCGTTGCGCCAGTCCGTGCTGACAACGTTCGGCCGAAACATGTTGCTCTGGTGGGTCGAAGGGCACCGACGCGTCCTGACGCTCGTCGATCCGCTGGAAGGCCGCGACATCTGGAAAGGTTGGAAGTTCGCCACGTCCGCCCGGGCGTCGCTCGCGGGCCAGGACGCCGTCGGCGTCATGGAGCCGAGCGGCCACTTCATGCTGGTTTCGTTGCCCGACGGGCGCGTCATCGCCGACGTGCGGCTGCAAGCGGAACCGGGCTTGCAGGAAATCCGACTGTTGCATGACGGCGACCGCTACTTCCTATTGACGCGAGGCGGGCCGGGCATCGGCCAAACGCTGCCGTTGCAGCCGATGCCGAGTGCGGCGCCGCAAGAATACAGCCCCATTCACCGCGGCCGGCTTTACGCGTTCGACAGTCAAGGCAAGCAGCTGTGGCCCGCCCCGGTTGCGATCGAGAACCAACTGCTGCTGTCGAACCAACTGCCCGGACTGCCGGTGATCGTCTTCGCGTGCCAGCGGATCGAGCAGGCCAACGGCCAGGCGCGGTGGAAGCCGGCCCTGTTTTGCGTCGACAAGCGCACGGGACAGACGGTCTCGAAAACCGATTTCAACCAGCAGATGATCGGTTTGTTCGGGGTCCGATGTGAGCCGGAGAAGAAGACGGTTGAATTGGTCGTGCAGAATGATACGGTTACATTGACGTTTACCGACAAACCCACGACGCCTGTTCCCGCCGGCGGACAACCCGCCAAGCCATCGCCGGCGCGGAAGACGTCTTCCCCTGCCCGAAGTTGATCGCCCCCCGCTCGGAATCGGTTGGCCAAGCCAGCGGCGTGTGGCCGATGGCCTATGCTTCCAAGATGGCTGTGGTGACGGTAGTAACGATGAAAAACATGCGGCAAAACAGTCGTGGCGACGCGAAGCGGCGGTGGGCATTGCGCTGGCGACTGGCCACGCTTGCCGCCGCCCTGGTCGCGCTTTGCCCCGCGATGTTGATGGCCGCCACGGCCGACACCGACGTTGACCGCGTGGTGAGCCGCGGCCTCGACTGGCTCGCCTCGCACCAATCGCGGCTCGGCCATTGGACGGCCGGCGGCGACGTCTATCCGACGCCGATGACCGCGCTGGCCGGCATGGCCATGCTCTGCGAGGGATCGACGACCACGCAAGGAAAATACGCGCCCAACATCCGCAATGCCGTCACCTACCTGGTTGGCCGAAGTCGTGGGAATGGCCTGATCGGCGATCCCGCACGCGACGACCGCTACACCTACGGCCATGGCTTCGCGATGCTCTTTCTCTCTCAGGTGCTGGGCGAGGAAGAAGACGCCGAGCGGCGGGAGGAGTTGATCCGCGTGCTGACCAAGGCGGTTGAGTTCACCGGCCGGGCGCAGACCGACAGCGGCGGGTGGGGGTACGTTAGCGCCAAGGACGGCGGCGGCTTCGACGAAGGTTCGACCACCATCACTCAGGTGCAAGGGCTTCGCGGCTGCCGGAACGCGGGCATTCCCGTTCCGAAGGAAATCATCGACAAGGCGGTCAAGTACATCAAGAAGTGCACCGGTCCCGACGGCGGCGTGCGCTACAGCCTGTCGCAGGGCATGGGCGGCGGCGGACGGCCGCCGATCACCGCCGCGGCCATCGCCTGCCTGTTCAACGCCGGCGATTACGACAGCCAATATGTGCCGAAGATTTTGAAATACTGCCACCAGAACCTGGACAACAATGCGAACCAGTTCGGCCATTGGCAATACGCCAACTATTACTACTCGCAGGTGCTGTACCGGCAAGGCGGCAAGGAGTGGGAGACTTACCGCAACCGCATTTTTCCGAAGCTGGTCCGCGAGGCCGCCAGCGATGGTTCCTGGAATCAGGAGATCGGCCCGGTGTTCAGCACTTCGGTGAACCTGACCATTTTGCAGTTGCCGAAAGGCGTGCTGCCGATTTATCAACGATGAGAGGAGTGGACAATAGTGGTTAGTG
>JBDKUC010000210.1:0-5718 GCA_039679885.1 Thermoguttaceae bacterium
ATTACGCATGCGATGAGAATCTTCCGCCCGAACATTGGTTCTGGGACCGCGGCAAGAGCGGCGGCATCTTCATCGAGCACGGCGTCCACTTCTTCGACCTCATGGCCGGTTGGCTCGGCCCTGGCCGAGTCGAGGCGGCCCAGGCGTGCCTCCGGCCGGGCGCCACAATCGAGGACCAAGTTCAATGCACGGTCCGGTATGGTCCCAGCGTGCTCGTCAACTTCTACCACGGCTTCACGCAGGCGAACCGGATGGACCGACAGGAGCTGCGTCTGCTGTTCGAGCGGGGCGACGTGCTGCTTTCCGAATGGGTGCCCGTTCGCGTCCGGATGCATGCGATGGTCAGCGAAGCCGACACCCGAGCGCTCGACGAGTTGTTTCCTGACGCCCGGCTCGACATCACGGCCTGGTATTCTGGCAAGGATCGCGCCTGCTCGGGTCGCCACAAGTCGCTGGACGTCTACCAGACGCTCGAACTCAGCGCCGGGGACGGGGAAGTGAAGATGCACCGCTATGGCGAGGTGCTGCGCCGGCTGCTCGCGGATCAGCTCGCCTGGCTGGCCGACCGGAGCCACGTTCGCCAGATCACCGAGCAGAACGGCCGCGACGCCCTGGCACTGGCCGTCGAAGCCGACGCGCTGGCACATCGGGCGTAAGCGTCCCAACCCGCGGCCCGCCTGCGGATAGGCCAGCCAGGCGAACCAGGTAATCTCGGTCGCAGCAGGTGCCCGGCCTGCGCGACGCTCGTTCGGGGCAGCAGGTCGCAAAACTGCCGTTGCCGCATTCACCGCTCGACGGTATTCTCGCACCCTAACCTTGAGGGGCTCCCGACTGTCGTTCCTTACCTCGCCTGTAAACGATCGTTCTGCGCTCACGCAGGTAGCTTTTTGCCATGGTACAGCCGATCGACCCGTCGCCCATCGACGCCGCCATCAACTTCATGCCGCTGTGCTTCCCTCACGCGGCATCGCAACGGCCGTTCGCCAACCGAGAGCGGACCACCGTCATCGTCGGCAGCGACCCATTGCCGTCCGTCTCTGACGCCCCGGCGTTTGCCTGTCAACGATGGCATCGCTATCAGTTTGCCGGTTTGTTCGTCGCTGACAAACGGGTGCTCGACCTGGGATGCGGCGACGGTTGCGGCGCCAGCTTCCTGTCGCGCCGGGCGAAGTCCGTCGTCGGCATCGACTTCGACGATGAGACGATTCATCGGGCGTCGAGCAAATACGTCTCGGCCAATCTGTCTTTCCGCGCCGGAACGCCCGGCAAGATGCCCATCGATGTCGATCAATCCATCGACGTCGTCGTGTCGTTCGACGTCGTCGGCCGCTTGAGCGAGCGTGAACGCCGCGACTGCCTCGCGGAAGCGAAGCGATTGCTCGCGCCGGGCGGGCTTCTGATCGTTTCAACGCCGAACAGGCTCAGCGACGACCGCCGGCAGCCTCCGATCGAACCTTGGGCCAACGGCATCTATTACGACGAGTTTCGCGACTTCTTGCAGGCCAGCTTCCGGCACGTCGCCATCCTCAGCCAGGCCGTCGAAACCGGCTCGTTCATCGAGTGTCTCGCCAACCAACAAGCCCCGTTCCAACCATTCTACATCAAGCGATCCGGCGACAGCTATTGTCCCGCTGAGGAACCAAGAGAGGCGCAACATCTCCTGGCCCTCTGCTCCGACAATCGGATCTCGGGCGTTCCCTCGTCGCTTTCGGTCGATCTGTCGCGCACGCTGGCGGCCGGCCGAGACGAGCGGATTTTCACTCTGAAGGAATCGACCCAGACGCTGATGGATCAGGTCGCCGAGCGTGAGCGATCGATCTGCGAGTTGACGGCGAAGATCGAGGAAGACGACCACGTCATCGACCGGCTGATGGCCCAGTTGACCGAAGGCGACCGTGCGTTGCAGACCGTGACCGCGCAGCTCATCGAGCGCGATCAAGTGGTCGAGTCGCTCAAAGCTCAGGTCGCCGACGATGACCGATCCGTGTCCAACCGCATCGCCGAGCGAGACCGGCTTTTCGATTCCCTGTCAACCCAGTTGGCGGCAATCACGCGAAGCAAAGCCTGGCGTCTAGTGCTGCTGCTGCGGAAGTCCCGCGTGTTGATCGCGCCGCCAAACAGCCGGATGGCTCGGGCGTTGCGCCGACTGGCCAGGGCCGGCGTCGCTCCTTTCCGCCGATTGAAGACGATGCTGCGGCGGCGTGGCACCTGCGCGGTCCCGCCCGGCTCTGACGGCGTCGAGCAGGCGGCCAACAATTCGGCCGCGATCGCCTCCGGCGCGAGCTCGCCCGGCTTGATTGATCTCGATACGGTCGCTCCCTACTCGATCGCGCCTGGCCGCATTGCGATCCACCTGCACCTTTTCCATCCAGAATTGGCCGATGAGTTCGCCGGCTATTTCGGCAACGTTCCGTTCCCCTACGATCTGTTTGTCTCCGTGGCGGACAAGGCGGGGCGGCAAGCGGCCGACAAGGCATTTGCGAGCCTGCCGCATTGCCAGGGCGTCAAGATCGAGATTGTTCCCAATCGAGGGCGAGACATTGCGCCGTTGTTCTGCGTCTTTGGCAAAGAACTGATGAGCTATGACTTCATCGCCCACCTTCATGGCAACAAGTCGGGCGACTGTCAGGGCGAGATGGAGAGCGGGCGAGAATACCTGTGCGGCAGCCTTTTGGGGAGCGAGCAACGCGTAAGGAAGATTTTTACGCTGATGAGCGGCGGCGCCCCGGCCGGGATCGTCTATCCGCAGACGCATCGCACCCTGCCCTGCTGGGCGAACACCTGGTTGGCCAACCGCTCGATGGGCGTCGCCTGGTGTCGGCGGCTCGGGATCGACCGTGTTCCCCGCAGCTATCTCGACTATCCGGTCGGCGCGATGTTTTGGGCCCGCACCGCCGCGCTGCGACCGCTGTTCACCGCCAATTTGACCCTTGAGGACTTTCCTCGCGAGGCAGGGCAAAACGACGGCACCGCGGCGCATTGTCTGGAACGGTTGCCCGTCCTCGTCGCCCAACAGCAGGGCTTCCGCCATGCCATCCTCAAAGACGCCGCTTCGCCAAGCTGGTCGTCGTGGCGGATCGACCAATGTCCCTCGCGGAATCTGAAGACGGTTCAGAAGCGGCTCTCCGATCCGCAGGTCCGCGTCGTGGCGTTCGACATTTTCGATACGCTGCTTGTCCGGCCCTTGTTGGATCCCGAGGCGATCAAGGAAATCGTGGCCCGGCGTGCGCCGGATCGTCTGGCCGAGCTCTACCGGCGTTACCGTTCGACGGCCGAAACCGCCGCGCGAGAAAAGGCCAGCCTCGATGTCGGCCTTCAGGCGATCTACAGCGAGTTCGTCGAACAAAGCGGTGTGTCGCTCGCCGAGGCCGACACGCTACGCCGTCTTGAAGAAGAGGTCGAGCGGCATGCGGTGGCTCTCCGCCCCGACGCCCTCGCAATGCTCCAGTTGGCGAGAAAGGCTGGCAAGCGAATCGTTTTGCTGAGCGACATGTTCCTGCCGAGAGCGACGTTGGAATCGATGCTCAAGGAGCAGGGCGTCACCGACTGGGACGCCATGTACCTGTCGAACGACGTTGGTTTGCGGAAAGACACCGGCGACCTCTATGGGCATGTTCTGGACAAAGAGTCGCTCACGCCGCAGCAGTTGCTGATGATCGGCGACAACGAACGGTCCGACGTCCAGATTCCTCACGACCTCGGCATCGGCACGCTCCACGTCCTTCGGCCGATCGAAACCGCCCGAGCGTTGCCGCGGCTTCGACCCTTCGTGGAAAAAGCCGAGCGTGGCGACGATCTCGACGCCCAGCTCACCTTGGGCCTTCTCTTGCGCAACGCGTATTCGCCGATCTTCCATCAGGAACTCGACCCGGCAAGCATGTTCCCGACCAATGCGTGCTCGTTCGGATACAGTCTCGTCGGTCCCCTGGTGGCTGGCTTCGTGTCTTGGCTTGCCGAACAAGCGAGGCACGACGACGTCGACTGCCTCCACTTCCTCTCGCGCGAGGGCCTGAGCCTCAAGCTGGCTTACGACCGCTGGTACGAGGCCTTTCACGACGGCCCGCCGTCCGAGTACCTGGTGCTCTCTCGCCGCGCGACGACCGTCCCGGCGATCGCAGGCCACGACGACATTCTAAACATCGCGCGGACCGACTATTCGGCGAACACGGCGCGATGCTTCCTCGACGAGCGGTTCGGCCTCGATTTGCCCGCCGAACGTTGGGCCGCGCTTTACGCTCATAACCGTTGGAGTCCCGATCGCACCGTTGAGATTCACGGGGAGATCGGGGCCGACGTGCTGCAACTCTTGGCCGCGGTGCAGCCGGACATCCTGGCTCACGCCGCCGCCGAACGGCCGCCCATGCTCGCCTATCTCCGCAAGATGGGCTTCCATGCCGCCCAACGCACGGCGATCGTCGACATCGGCTATTCCGCGACGGTCCAGGACCGCGTCAACCTGCTGCTCGGCGAGCATGTTCACGGCTACTACATGATGACGTCAAAGCGGGCCAACACGGTCCGCGACCGGTACGGCTGTATCGTGCGAGGCTGCTTTTTCGAGGGCGCCGACACCAGCGTCGATGCCCCGCCGATGTATCTGAACAGCTTCACGCTCGAAAAGATGCTCGGCTCGTCCGAAGGCCAACTGATCCGCTACACCCAGCAGGACGGCGACGTGATCGGCGTCCACCGGCCGCTGAGCAAATCCGAACGGGAAGGCAACCAGGCGCGACTCGAAATTCGCAAGGGAATGCTCCAGTATATGGACGACGTCGTCCAACTGAGGGCGAAGGTCTTCCCCGATTTCCGCCCCCCGTTGGCCCTGCCCCAGGAGCTGTTTGTCGCCTTGGTCGGCAACCAATCGCCCGCCGAAAGGGCCGTCATCCGCCAGCTCGTCTTGGACGACTTCTACTGCGGGCAAGGATTGGTCTAGCGCTCTTCACGTTCGTAGTCCCGCCTTTAGGCGGAAAATGACCGGCTAAAGCCGGAACTACGAACGACGTTGCCCTTCTCCCGGCAGCTCCTTGACGGTCGCTTCTTCGCTTGTTATAGGTGGTAGGCTGTCCTGCCACCATTACTGCCACGCCGAGGGGGGTGCCATGATCGGTTTTTGCTCCAAGGGAATGGGTTGCCTGCGTTCTCGTGGGCGTTACCTGGTGAGCCACGACGTCGTCCGTCTGCTGGCAATGGCCGTGATGTTCGGCGTCGCCGGATCCCTCTATGCGGTCGACGGCAAGTGGACGTCGACAACCGGGGGCCTTTGGAGCGACACCGCCAACTGGTCGGGTGGCGCTGTGGCGAACGGCTCCGGGTCCACGGCGAACTTCGGCACGATCGACGCCACCACGGATGTGACGGTTCACCTCGATTCGGCCCGCACGATCAGTGGCCTCGCGTTTGGCGACGCGGCGACCTCCACCGCAGCGGGCTGGACGCTCGATAACAATGGCAGCGCGGCCAATTATCTTGTGTTCGCCGGCGGCAACACGGTAACGGTAAACGCATTGGGGGCCAACAAGGCAGCGACCATCAGCCTAATGCTGGCCGGCTCGGCGGGGCTTACGAAGATGGGCGCCGGCACGCTGGTCCTGAGCGGCGCCAACAGCTACACCGGCACGACGACCGTCACCGCCGGCACGCTGGCCTACGGAGCGAACAATGTTATCACGTTAGGCGACGTGTTCGTCAACGGCGGCACTCTCAACATGGGCGGCTACA
>JBDKUC010000027.1:0-8899 GCA_039679885.1 Thermoguttaceae bacterium
GCCCCGGCGACGTCGCCGTCGGCGGCTGCGCCTGCGACCCCCGCATAGTGCGGCCCGGCGACTTGTTAGCGGCGATGCCGGAAGATCCGCAAGACGCTAGCAACCTGATCGCGGAAGCGATCCGACGCGGTTGCGCGGCCGTGCTTACCGATCAACCCGCGGTTCGCGATCTGGTGAACGCCAACGCCGTTCCGCTAGCCGTTGTGCCCAACGTCCGCGAGAGCTTCGCCCGAGCGTGCCAAGCGTTGGCGGGTAATCCGAGCCAGACGCTGAAGACAATTGGCGTCGTCGGCCGCAATGGCAAGACGAGCGCGAGTTGTCTGATCGCCGGCATGCTTCACGCGGCGGACTGCCAGACGGGCATCGTTGGTTCGCTTGGCTATCTCGATGGCCGCACCTTGCAGAAGGCGAGTGAGGCAACGCCATCGCCCGAGCGGCTCGCCCCGCTGATGGCCCGGATGATCCGCAACGGTTGCTCGCATGCCGTGGTGGAACTGTCGAGCCGCGCGGTGGATCAGTCGCGCCTGGCGGGCGTGGAGTTCGACGCCGTTTGCATTACCAATTCGACCAGAGCACGCCACCAGGCAACGATCAAGCTGCTCGGCCAACTCCGCAACGGCAGCGGCTTCGCGGTCATTAACGCCGACGATCCGGGCTCGGCGGGCTACATCCGGGAACTCACCTGTCCCGTGCTCACGGTCGGCCTGCGGTCGGCGGCCGAAGTGACGGCAACGCCCATCGACCAGTGCCTCACCACACAAACGTTCCTGATCACGGCCGGCAGTCAATCCGTGGCCGTCGAGACGCCGATGATCGGGCGGCAACACATCTACCATTTCCTTGCCACGGCTGCCGTTGGCCTCGGCCTTGGCATCGATCTGACGACGTCAGTCCGCGGGATGGAATACGCCGGCCAAGTGCCGGGCGAATTAGAGCGAATCGAGTGCGGTCAGCCGTTCGGCGTTTTCGTCGATGGCGCCAGAACGGCCGGCAGCCTTGCCCGCGCACTAAAGACGCTTCGTGACGTCAGCGTGGGGCGGTTGATTTGCGTCTTCAGCAGGTGCAGCCAGCGCGAGAGCGATGAGCGGCATCTGATCGGCCGCACGGTCGAGCAACACGCTGATGTGGCCTTGGCGACGAGTGACGAGCCGCGCGATCGCAAAGCCGCGATTCGCCGCGCAATCGGCATGGCTGCCTCCGGCGACTGTGTACTGATCGCCGGCCGTGGGCGCCGGACGCAGTCGCCCGGCAAACGGCCGCTGGATGATCGAGAGGTTGCGAAAGATTGTCTGTACAGTGGGCAGTGGGCCGTGGGCAGTCGGCAGTAGAGTAGTCGGCAGTGGGCGGTGGAGCAGTCGGCAGTCGGCAGTGGAAAAAACAGTGCAGGAACCATGTGTGAGGACTCCGTCGTTTGAGTCGGGTTTGCGGGAATCCGACACGTACCCTTCCCTCCTTGGGTAGGAGCAATAAGCCCGTCGGCATCAGCTACTGGGTCAGCTGCGTCGGCGGGTCGCTTCACGGTGGAGTCCACGACTGAGCGCCGGGGCGGCGCAGCAGCGCCGTCCCGGCGGCTCAGGGATATATTCGAGGCAATGACGAAGCGCGAATAACGAATGACGAAAGGTGTGCGGGTTCGTCAGTCGTGCTTTGTCCTCATCTGTCGCACGGCTCTTCCCTGAGCACCCCCCGCCTGCCCCGTTCGGGGATCGCAGACGCTCACCGTTGACAGCGTCGCTAGCATTGGAAACAGTGCGAACCCTTTTGCCCACCGGAACGTAATTAGACAGACCGATTCGGGGGGAGAAACTGTAAAAAATGAAGAACAATTCGAACCATATCGTGTTTTGCGGGGGCAGCACGGCGGGGCACCTCTACCCGGGTTTGGCCGTGGCCGAGGAGCTGGCCGAGATGATTCCGCGGCTGCGCGTGACGTTTTGCGGCGGCGGGAGGCCGTCGGAACGCCAGGCCGTGGCCGAGGCCGGCTTCGGTTACTACGCCCTCCCCTCCCGGCCGTTGCCTCAAGGCCCGACCGAAGCCGTCGCGTTCGTGTTGGACAATCTGGCCGGCTACATGGCGGCCAAGTGGTTCTTGCGCGAAGAGCGGGTCGCCGCCGTCGTCGGGCTGGGTGGATACACCAGTTTGCCGGTGGGCCGAGCGGCCGCGCGACGCGGTTTGCCGCTGGTGTTGCTCGAACAGAACGTGATTCCCAACAAGGCGACGCGCTGGCTTGCCTCTCGGGCGTCGCTGGTCTGCACGTCGTTGGAAGAGACCGCCGAGAAGCTGCGGTGCCGATGCCCGGTGCGTTTCACCGGCAACCCGGTTCGCCGTTCGTTTCAACGAGGGCGGCGCCCTGCGGCGTCCGACGCGACGAGCACGGCCCCGCCGACGCTCGTGGTCCTTGGCGGCAGCGGCGAGGCCCGTCCGTTGAACGAGAAGGCGCCGCCGGCGCTCTACAAGGTCCGTCAATTGCTCCAGGGCTGGCGGATCGTTCACCAGTCGGGCGAGAGTGGCCTCGAAGCCACGCGGACGCTGTACCAGAAGCTCGCCCTCGACGCCACGGTCGAGCCGTTTTTGGCCGACATGCCTGCCGTCCTCTCGGGAGCGAATCTGGCCCTCTGCCGCGCCGGCGGAACCACCCTTGCCGAGCTGGCCGCAATGGGCGTGCCGGCCATCTTGCTTCCCTATCCGCATGCGGCGAACGACCAACAGGCCGAGAACGCCCGGGTCTTTGCCGCCGGCGGCGGGTGCGTTACAATCGACGAGCGAAAGGCGCCCGGCCATCTCGACGACGAGTTGGCCGACGTGCTTTGCTTTGTGCTGGCCAACCAAGGATTGCGGCAGGGAATGTCGGCCGCGATGCGTGACATGGCTCGGCCATTTGCCGCCAAGGATGTGGCCGAACTGGTCTGGTCCTTGGCGGCCAGCCGCGCCCAATGCGCCGAGCCAGCCGGCGTATAGCAAACCATCGCCACGACTGCCCAGCGTCATGGTTGTTTGGCGGCCGTCGGCACGACGGCGCTGGTGTAGTGAAACAAATGGTGACTTACGGGCGCCATGCTTGCTAAGCGAGCGCAGCGAGACAGCAAGCATGTTTGCCGCTTTCTCATGCCCACGGCAAGCGTGGAACATGGCACCCAGCTAAACGTCCATCGGCCAAGCGATCGAAGAAAGAAACAACAACCATGCTCCGTTGGCGACTGCTTCTCGGAACGCTGATCGTCGCGGTGCTCGTGGGACTCTGCTGGGTCGACGCTCGCTCGAACGGCTCGGGCGTCTGGTTGCTGCCAGTGGCGTTGATCGCCGCCGTGTTGGCGACCGGCGAAATGCTTGCACTCCTGGCTGCGGCCGGCCTGCGTCCGGCGCCGGCGGTGGTCTACGCGGCCAACTTGCTCGTGACGCTCTCAGGCTGGACGCCTTGGCTGGCGGCGCGCAAAAGTTTGCCCGGCGGGCCGGGCGCAGCGCTCGCGCTCGAGGTCGCCGCGGTTGCCGTGGCGGTGCTCGCCGTCTTCTTCGCCGAGATGTGGCGCTATCGCAAGCCGGGCCACGCCATTGCCAATCTGGCCGGCGGAATCCTGGCGATCGTGTACATCGGCTTCATGCTTCGGTTCGCCATTTGGCTGCGGCTGAGCTACGGGATCGGTGCCTTGGCCGTATGGATCATCGTCGTCAAGATGGGCGACACGGGCGCGTACACGGTCGGGCGTCTTTTCGGCCGGCACAAGATGGCGCCGGCCATCAGTCCCGGCAAAACCATCGAAGGCGCGGCGGGTGCATTCCTATTCGCCTGCCTGTCGTCCTGGCTGGCCTTCCAGTTCCTCGTTCCCTTTGCGGTCACTAGCACCACCACAACCGGTCCAGTGTACGGTTGGCTCGTCTTCGGGCTCCTGGTCGGCGGTGTGGGCATGTTGGGCGACTTGGCCGAGTCGCTGTTGAAACGCGACGTTGGCGTGAAAGATTCGAGCACCTGGATGCCCGGCTTCGGCGGCGTCCTCGATATCCTCGACTCCCTCCTTCTCTCCGCCCCGGTCGCCTGGTTTTGCTTCGAATTCGGGCTGGCCGGCCGCTAGGGCGACGAAACGGGCGCCAAGGAACACCAAAGCCCGCGGAGAGTCTTCTTGCGGTCTGGGCGTTCTTTCGCGGCAATTCAATACCGTGGGACTGCCAGGAGAACGGCAAAGTCGTTCGTAGTTCCGGCTTTAGCCGGTCATTTTCCGCCTAAAGGCGGGACTACGAACGCCTGTGGCCGACTTTACAGTGCTCTAGGACTCTCTTGTGGTGGCTGCTTGACTGCTTTTTGTGCGGCGTGTAGGCTGACGTACGTCCTAATCGGCGATTCGCGGGCGTTGAGCAAGTCGCGCCGCGCGTGGCGTGTCTGACTGCCGCGTCCGTCTCTTCTCTGCGGTGGGCGATCGTTTTTCGGCGTACCAGATCCAGTGGCGATCAAGGAGACCGAAGCGTCATGGCAACGCTCATCAAGGCGATGAACTACGTCGATGGCCAGTGGTCATGGCCGGCCGGAGCCGGAGCCATCGAGTCGATCAACCCGGCCGACACCCGCGAGGTGATTTGCGAAACGCCCGATTCATCGCCGGGCGAACTCGACCGGGCCGTCGTGGCGGCCGATCGGGCGTATACGGCGTGGCGACGGACGCCGCCGCCTGCAAGGGCCGCTATCCTTCGTCGGGCCGGCCAGATCCTGGCCGAGCGGAAACAACAGATTGGCGAAGTGATCGCCCGAGAGGCCGGAAAGCCGATCGCCGAGGGCTGCGGCGACGTGCAGGAGGCGATCGACATGGCCGAGCTTGCCGCCGGCGAAGGCCGCCGGCTCTACGGCGATACGGCTCCCTCCGAGCTTCCCAACAAGTTCTGTCTAACGGTTCGCGAGCCCATCGGCGTTTGTGGCCTGATCACGCCGTGGAACTTTCCGGTCGCCATCCCGGCGTGGAAGTCTTGCCACGCTCTGATTTGCGGCAACACGGTGGTGCTGAAGCCGGCGTCCGACACGCCGCTGTGCGGGGCCGAGTTCGTTCGCGCGTTGGTCGACGCCGGGCTGCCGCCGGGCGTGATGAACCTCGTGCAAGGGCGAGGCTCGACCGTCGGCGAGGCGATGTGCCGCAACCGGACGATCCGACTCATCTCGATCACCGGCTCGACCGAGACCGGCAAGCACGTGGCGGCCGAATGTGGTCGGACCGGCAAGCGGTCGTCGCTCGAATGCGGAGGCAAGAACGCCGAGATCGTGATGGACGACGCCGACCTCGACTTGGCCCTCGACGGCGCCCTCTGGGGCGCCTTCGGCACGTCCGGCCAACGCTGCACGGCCACGAGTCGGCTGATCGTCCACGAGAAGGTCCACGATCAGTTGGTCGAGCGGCTGATCGCGCGGGCCGCCAAGCTGCGGCTCGGGCCCGGCATTGATCCGGCGACCGAGGTGGGGCCCTTGATCAACGAAAGCCAATGCCACCGCGTGACGGACTACATCCGCATCGGCCGGGACGAAGACAAAGCCACGCTCGCCTGCGGCGGCCGCCGGGGGGAAGGTCCGATGGTCGCTCACGGCTGGTTCATCGAGCCGACGATTTTCACCGGCGTCACGCGGTCGATGCGGATCTTTCAGGAGGAGATCTTCGGGCCGGTGCTCTCGGTCGTCCGCGTTGGCAGCTTGGAAGAGGCCGTCGAGACGCTCAACGACTGCGAGTACGGGCTGAGTTCGGCCGTCTACACCCGCGACATCAACAAGGCCCTTTGGGCGATGCGCGAAATCGAGGCCGGCATCGTGTACGTCAACGGCCCGACGATCGGGGCCGAAGTCCACCTGCCCTTCGGCGGCGTGAAGGGAACCGGCAACGGCCACCGCGAGGCCGGCCGCGTCGGGCTCGACATCTTCACCGAGTGGAAGACCGTTTATATCGACTACAGCGGAAAACTCCAGCGAGCACAGCTCGACACGGAGAGGCTGGGGGTTAGGGGCTAGGGGCTCGGAACTCGGTTTGCATCACGTAGGGTGCGCGCTTGCACGCACGCGTTTAAGAACAAACAACCTGTTGGGTGCGTGCTTGCACGCGCGTTGCCATAGAAGACTGGGGGCACGAAACGGCGACGGTTGAATGCGATCGCTGAGAGCAGGTCGCCGAGGCTTCATTTCAAAGGAGCGTCTACCGTGGCACACGAGAAGCTTACTTTGATTCCGGAGCAGCCCAGCGCTCCCGCGTTGGTGGGTGAGATTCCTGGTCCCAAGGCTCGCGACCTCGTCGCTCGCGACGAGCGCGTGATGAGCCCCTCCTACACCCGCGACTATCCGCTGGTGATCGATCGGGCGATCGGCTCGGTCGTCATCGACCCGGATGGCAACCGGTTCCTTGACCTCACGGCCGGCATTGCCGTCACGGCGACCGGCCACGCGCATCCGTACGTGGTTGACGCCGTCCAGAAGCAGGCCGCCCGATTCTTGCACATGTCGGGCACCGACTTCTACTCTGACCCGGAGATCGTGCTGGCCGAGCGGCTGGCTCGGCTAGCCCCGATGTCGGGCCGCAATCGGGTCTTCTTCACCAACTCGGGGGCCGAGGCGATCGAGGCCGCCTTCAAGCTCGCGAGGCATCAGACGGGTCGGCAGCACGTCATCGCCTTCTGGGGCGCGTTCCACGGCCGCACGTTCGGCGCGATGTCGCTTTCCGGCAGCAAGGCCATCCACCGGAAGCGGTTCATGCCGATGGTCCCCCAGATCACTCACGTCACCTATCCGAATCCTTACCGGCCGATCGAAGTCAACGGCTCGGGCTCGGTCGTCGATTTCACGATCGACGAGATCGAGCACACGGTGTTTCGACGCGAGGTGGGGCCGGAAGAAGTGGCTGCCATTTTCGTCGAGCCAATCCAAGGGGAAAACGGCTACATCGTCCCGCCGCGCGACTTCCTGCCGCGGCTTCGCGACCTTTGCACCCGGCACGGCATCCTCCTGGTTTGCGACGAGGTGCAATCGGGCATGGGGCGGACCGGCCGGATGTGGGCGGTCGAACATGTCGGCGTCGAGCCGGACATCATTGCGATCGCCAAGGGGATTGCCAGCGGCATGCCGCTCGGGGCGATCATCGCCCGGGAGGACATCATGAATTGGCCGCCCGGGTCGCACGCCTCGACCTTCGGCGGCAATCCGGTCGCCTGCGCGGCCTCGCTGGCCACACTCGACCTATTGGAAGCGGGGTTGATCGAGAACGCGGCCCAGGTCGGATCGTATCTGATTGCCAGACTTCGCGAGCTGCAACGCGAGTTCGCTGCGATCGGCGACGTCCGCGGCCTGGGACTGATGGCCGCGGCCGATTTCGTCGTGGACCGAACTTCCCGATGCCCGGACGCCGAGCGGCGGAATCGCGTGATTCAGGAGTGTTTCCGTCGCGGACTGCTGGTGCTGGGCTGTGGCGAGAGCGCCGTGCGGTTCTGCCCGGCGCTGACAATCTCCGAAGGGCAAATCGATACCGCGATAGCCGTCTTCCGCGAGGCCGTGGCGGCAGCCATGAACGGCTAGCCCATTGATTCCTATTCGTGCATGCCGTGCATGCCGTGCGTGCGGGCGGGCGTTCCGGGTGCGGGATATAGCGATGGCGACAAGAAAACGGCCGTCGAGCCTTGCGGCGCCGCCGGGCCCAGATGCGACAAATTCGCCAATCTTCTCCGCCTTCGCCCAGACGGCGCACTAGGATTTACTATGGGCGTAGAACCTACTTGCGGCGTGGACGGAGCGGTACCGGGAGTCATGCCGATGCTAACTGCTACCTGCTACTTTCTGGGACTGGCTGCCTGCCTCGTCACCGCCCTGGCCTGTTTCGCACGCGGACGAAAGGCGGGGCGGAACATCGAGATTAAGTTCGACGACCTTCGTGTGGCATCGCTCTGTCTCGCCTCGGCCGGCAATCGCCGCACTTGGCGGGCGATTCGCGTCAAGTGGACCAACTGGTACCTTCAGTGCCAGGAGGTGGCCCTGCGCAAACGCGAAGCGCTGTACTCCTGGGCTCGCACGCTCGCACTCTGTAGCGTCCTGTGCCTCATCGGAGCGATGATGGAGGCCCAGTACGACCAGCGCATCTCGGTCTCGACCATCCTGGCCGGCTTCACCCATCACCATGCGATGGCGAACTCCGACGGGCCGCGATAACGGCCAGCGCAGCCGTCGACTTTCGACGGTGAGCCGTCGAACTAGCGATCGATTTCTTCAATCGGCGGCCGCCGATCGTTGACCACGGTCTGCATGAACACGGCGAGCTTGTCGTAGTACTCGGCCGGCATCGCGTCATTGTGGTCGTGGCCCCGGAGCAAGACAAAGTGCTTCGGCTCGTTGGCTGCCTCGAACAGGCGGCGGCCATACCGCAACGGCACGATTGCGTCGACATCGCCATGGACCTGAAAGAACGGCCCATGGAACTGCCCGACCAGCGCAGCGGAATCGAGCCGCGTCCGCATCAGCCATCGGACGGGCAGCCAGGGGTAATGGTAGGCGGCCACTTCGGGCAGGGCGTCAAAAGAGCTCTCGATCAGCAGCGCCCGGGCGCCGTCTCGGGCGGCCAGATCAACGGCCACGCCGCCGCCGACCGACTCGCCCATCACGACGATGTCCGACTCGGCGATCTGCTCGCGTTCGGCCAGCCATCGCCGCGCCGCCCGAGCGTCGGTCAGAATGTTGGCGCCCGTCGGCTTCCCCTCGCTACGGCCGAATCCGCGATAGTCGAAGACGAGCACGGAGACGCCAACGGTGTCATGGAGTGCCTTGAGCGCGGCAGCCCGATGAGTGACGTTGCCGGCGTTGCCGTGGCAGAACAGGACGGCCGCATGCGGCTTCGACTGGGACACGTACCAGCCGTGCAGCCGCGTGCCATCGGGGGACTGGAACCAGGCGTCCTCGAAC
>JBDKUC010000048.1:0-15215 GCA_039679885.1 Thermoguttaceae bacterium
CAGCGTCTGCCGGCCCCGGTGGTCAGCCTAGCCAGACTGACGTCGCGGCTCAGGACAGGATGCGAGATTCTTGTCAAAGCCCGGGTCCTTTACTAACACCGCTGGTTGGCGGCGGATTGACGGAACCGCTTGGCGGGCAGTAAGATGAGCGGCAAGAAGGACCGATGGAATGGCCGCAGAGAACGGAAAGATTCGCCTTTTGCGGGTGACCGCCGCGAACATCCGGAACAGCCACATTTACGTGAACCGCCACTACGATTTTTTCCCTCCTGATTGCGTTGGAGGGCCAAGGCGGTCACGCGAGTGTCCGGCAATCGACATCCAGCTTGACGGCCTGGGGCAGACAGTTCGCACCGACATCGGCCGCGACGCCAAGACCGGCAAACCCCGCGGCTTCTTCCGCGCCCGCGCCTGGGTTCGCGAGTTTTTCGAGCATCATGAGGTCAAGCCGGGCGCGCAGTTGACGCTGGAAAGGCTGTCCGAAAGGGGTTATCGGCTCTCGGTGCAGCGGCCTGAGCCCGCGAGGCGTCTTGAGTTCGCGGAATTTTTCGCCGGAATCGGCCTGGTTCGGCTCGCGTTAGAACGCCAGGGTTGGCGAGTTGTCTTCGCCAACGACATTGACCCGAAGAAGGCCGAAATGTACCGGCATAACTGGCCGGGCGACGAACACCTTCATGTCGGCGACATTCATGCCATCAAGCCCGAAGAGGTGCCCGACTGCACGCTCTTCACGGCGTCGTTTCCCTGCAACGACCTCTCAATCGCGGGCCGCTGGGAAGGATTGCGAGGAAAAGAATCATCGTCGTTCTGGGGTCTCGTGCGCATTCTCCGCGAGATGGGCGACCGCAGGCCGCCGCTCGTAATGCTGGAGAACGTTGTTGGATTTTTGATGAGTCACGGCGGCCGTGACTTCGAACAGGCGCTGCTTGCCCTCAACGAACTTGGGTACGCAGTCGATGCCATGATTCTCAATGCGGTCCACTGGGCGCCTCAGAGCCGCGCCCGCCTATTCGTAGTGGCGCAACGAGATGGGAGTCGCGAGACGCGATCATGCGCCCTGATCAGCGATGCGCGGCCAGAGTCGCTCTTCAATTTCATCAATGAACACCCGAACGTTCGATGGGATATCCACGATCTGCCGCCGCTTCCTCCGCCTCGCGCTAGGTTGGCGGACATCGTCGAGGACCTGCCCGACGACGACCCCTGTTGGTGGAACACGAAGCGCACCGAGTACTTCATGAACCAGATGAGCGAGAAGCACTCGGAGCAGGCCCGCAAGATGATCGCCGGCAAGACGTACACCTATGCGACTGCGTTCCGCCGGGTTCGCCACGAAAAGAGCATGGCGGAACTTCGGACCGATGGCATCGCCGGTTGCCTTCGGACTCCGCGGGGCGGGAGCGGCCGGCAAATCCTTCTTAAGGCGGGCCGTGGCAAGCACCAAGTCCGTCTGCTTACCGCCCGCGAGTGCGCAAGGCTACAGGGCGTGCCCGACACCTACGTGATTGATCCCAGCGTTCCGCTAAACCAAGCGCTTTTTGGTTTCGGCGATGCGGTTTGCGTCCCGGCCATTGAATGGATTGCGAAGAACTGCCTCGCGCCGCTCGTGCGTGGATAGTCACCGCGACCCTTTGGCGACTCGATCGAAAGAGAACCATGCCGCAACAATGCGAAGAGAATCCTCTGCTTCAACCGATCCTCGAATCGTTCGAGGTCAAGCGAGGCAAGAGGAACGGCTTAGTCCCTCGTAGTTGGCTTTTGGTCGTGCTATGTATCCTGGACATGATCGGCGAAGCCGACGGCGCTGTCAGTGAAGACGACGCTTACACCTACGACTACACGCTGAAAGGATCCAGGGCGAGCGCCATACCAAAGTTGCTGGCGAAGTACTCGTTTCCGCTGAAGATCGGCCTTGGGAGGGAGGGTATTACGACCCGTGGCGCCCCAGGCCTCCGACTTTTTCGTGCAATTCGTGGCGGCGGCGTCATCGCGCATCGGCCCAAGGCCGAGCGGGCGTTGCTTCTTAATGAAGCGGTCGAGCTCGTGCGTCTGGAAATGCTGAGAGTCGTCGGCCAAGCGCCCGTCGAAATCCCTTCTCACTGCTTCGACGACATTGGCACGTTTGTCCAGTCGCTGCTTGACGCGGTGCAAAATCGCTCCAACGGTCGCGTCGAGCAAGCGCTCGTGGGAGCGAAATTGCAGTTGCGATTCCCTGACAGCATTATTCCGAACAATCCTAGCTTCGCGGCGGATCGACAGACAAGACGAGACTGCGATTTTGAAGTCGATGACATCCGAGTGATTGTCAGCGTCGCGCCGAAGGATCAGCACTTTGAGTCGGCTGTGTCGCTTGTCCAAGCGGGGCGAACCGTGTATTTCATCGTTGCAGAGAAACATTGTGACACTGCCAAGAAGCGGCTGAGACGCATGTCGCCGACAAAGACCGTAGTTGTTCACGATGTGAACCAGTACGTGACAAGCAATATGGGCGAGATTGCCCGCGACCGAAAGCTCTCGCCACGCCAGATGTGCATGCTGCTTGTCGCGGAGTACAACCGTCGGATTGCCGCGGATAACGACCCATCGCTGCAGGTTGTCGAGCCTGCCTGAGGGCTCAATCGCCAGGAGTCGGTTCGTTCATCCAGGTGTGCAGCACGAGCCGCGTGTCGTCGTCCGACGTGTCGAGCGGCGCTGCAACATCAATGTAAGTGTATATCTGGTAATCCGATTCGGGAGAGAAGCCCCCAGACCAAGCGAGAAATTGTCTCTTGATTTCGTTCGGGGTCATTTGTTCGTCCTCGTGCGATGGTTGGACGGAATAAGCGGTTCGACGTCGCGTTCCATCAAATCCTAGTGGAATCCAGTCCTGCTCCCAAATCCGGAGCCGCGAATCCGGCCATGACCGATACCTTTTCCCAGCTTGAGCGATCGCGGATCATGGCGGCGGTGAAGTCGAAGGACACGGCGCCGGAGATGGCGGTGCGGCGGTTCGTGCATTCGCTCGGGTACCGCTATCGGTTGCACGTGCGAACGCTGCCGGGCACGCCGGATCTGGTGTTTCCCAGGCTGCGGAAAATCATCAACGTCAATGGGTGTTTTTGGCACAAGCACGGTTGCCCGCGATGCCGCGTGCCGTCGTCAAGACGCGGCTATTGGACAGCCAAAATGCGGCGAAATGCCGCTCGGGACAAGCGAACGCAACGGGAGTTGCAGCAAGCGGGCTGGAAGGTCATGGTCGTTTGGGAGTGCGAGCTCGAACCAGCTCGGCTGACGCGGCTGCGGACAAGGATCGTGCGATTCTTGTCGAAGTGAACGCAGGCCAACGAGCGCGAAGTGTCCAAACGCTTGCGGCGATTCTATCACGCCGTTACCGCGCCCTCTGCGCAACGAGAGGGATGTTCTAGGCGTGACCCTACGGCCGGTAGGTTCCTTTCAGGAAGCGATAAGTCTTGTCGTAGAGGCTTCGCAGCTCCGGGTCGGGCGAGGCGGCGCAGACGCCCAGCAGGCCGTCGCCTTGGTAGTAGCCGAGCAAGGCGTCTTTCATGAAACCGTCTCGGACGCCCGCGTTGAGATAGTCGAGATAGCGGGCGCGGAACTCGCGGTGGTCGACCGCCCGGGTGTCCATTTCGATCTCCAGGCCGGCGCCGACACGCTTGGCCGCTTGGGCGGCATCGCTCAGCCGGGACGACGGAACCGAGAGGTCGAAGGCGTAGTTCGGCTGGTACATCATCGCGTCGATGCCCAGCTCTCGCCAACGGTCGTGGCCTTCGGCGTTGAAGAATGGGATCCAATAGAACTTCAGATTCAGGCTGTGGAGCAACGCGGCGGTTCGCTTGACCAGTTCGCGGTTGTTCGACTCGATGCTCTCTCGCAGAAAATAGAAGCCGGCGAGCCGGACGTGCGGGGCGTCGATCTTCTTCCATCGCTCCAGGGCGGATCGGACGTACCATTGGACCGCCGCCATCCGATCGTCGTCGCGGGCGAAGTTGAGCGAAGGGCCATTCCGCTCGACCGCGCCGAACTTCGTGCTCATCTGCTGCGGCATCGGAATGGCGATCACCAGATTGACGCGGTGGTTCTTATCAGGCAGGTCCTTTTCGGCCAGTCGCACACTCGCTTCGAGCTGGCCAACGCCGTGAGCGGGGTCGAAAAAGGCGTCGAGCAGCCAGTCCCAGTCAGCCTTGACCGCCGGGTGCGAGGCGTCCTCCTGGTAGAACAACGAGACGCCGCTGGCCGCGTTCTGTTCGAGCCAGAGAAAGCTGTCGAAGAGCCAATCCTGCGGCTTGCCGTGCCGATCGACGTAGGCGACGTACGGGAGTAGCTTTTCGGCGTCCCAGGCCACATGCGACTTATTGCCTGCATAGATCAGCGCCAGATGGTGAACGCCGCCGACGGCCGGCGTGCCGGGCCGCAGATAGCCGTCGGCAAGAGCCGCGGCGGGCCGAAGCAAGGCCGCAGCCACTGCCGCTACGAGAGCGAAACGCCCAGGGCCTTTCAGGGCGCGTCGTACGATCGCGAGGATGCTCGTCCGGAAGAATCGGTTCATTTCTGACTGCCTCGCTACAAATGGCCAAGGACACTGCACAGATGACGCCAAATTGTAACACGCCTAGCAGGCGAAAAGGAAGCTCGGTTGACGACTGAAGCGAATCGCTGCCAGTGTAGCGTCTCAAACAAATGGTGACTGATGGGTGCCATGCTTGCTAAGCGAGCGCAGCGAGACAGCAAGCATGTTTGCCGCTCCTCATGCCCACGACGAGCGTGGGACATGGCACCCCAGCGATCTCTCGCATGATAAAACACCGTCATTTACGAGACACCGGAAACGGCCGAGAACCTCGATCGCCCTACGCTCGCCGTGCCGGCCGCCGGTGGGCGTTTTTGGCCGCTTCGTAGTTCGGGTTGTCGGCCCGGCCGGTCAGCTCGTAGAGGAAGCGGCTGGGATGCGTGGGGGCGGGCCGGCCCCATTTGCGCCGGCTCAGGGCCATGGTGAGCGTGAGGCGGCGGCGGGCCCGCGTGACGCCCACGTAGCAGAGCCGCCGCTCCTCGTCCACGGCGTCGCCGTCGGCCACCGAGCGGTGGTGCGGCAGCGTCCCTTCCTCCATGCCGACCATGTAAACCTCGGGGAACTCCAAGCCCTTGGCGGCGTGCAGCGTCATCAGCGCAACCGCGTTGCGTTCGAGCTTCGACTCCTTGTCATCGTCGCTGTCCGTGCCGTTGAGGGCCACTTCCTGCAAGAAGCCGTTCAACGTGGGCTTGGCCGCCCGCTGCGTATAGTTGGCCGCCGCGTTGACCAGTTCCTCGACCGACGCCCAGCGAGTCTCCTGCTCGTTGACGTCCGAGTACTGCCGCGCCAATTCCTGCTTGTAATGAACGTCCGCGACCAGGCTCTTGATGACCTCTGCTAGAGGCGAGGAGGAAGAACCGCCCGATTTCTGCGAGGCGCTCGGCGGGCCGCTGCGTGAAACCGCGCCGCCGCGTGTTTCCGCCTCGCGCAGACGCTGCCGAAAGCGTTCCAACAGGGCCGCAAAAGCGCTGACCGCTTGAACGGCGATCGACGGCAGGCCCTCGATTTGACCGGCGTGCGCCAGCACGGCGCCGAGCGGCTTGCCGCGGCGGATCGCCTCGTCGAGCATCCGCTTCACGGTCGATTGCCCGATGCCGCGCGGCGGGACGTTGATGATCCGCATCAGCGACGGCTCATCGTCCGGATGGGCGAGCACCTTTAGGTAGGCCAGCACGTCGCGGACCTCCTTGCGGTCGTAGAACGACATCCCGCCCATCAGGACGTAGGGAATCTTCGCTCGGCGAAGTTCCATCTCGAACGATCGCGGCTGTTCGTTGGTGCGGCAAAGGATCGCGAAGTCTTTCGCGCGGCGCTTCTTGTCGCTCAGCCGCGCGACGATCTCGCCAACGACCCACTTCGCTTCCTCCGTTTCGTCCTTGAGTTGCTTGACTCGCGGCGGATCGCCGCGGAAGGTTGCGCGGAGCACTTTGCCGTGCCGCAGCTTGTTGAAGGCGATCAGGCGGTTCGCCCACTCGATGATCTCATGCGTCGAGCGGTAGTTGATTTCGAGGCGGACAACCTTTGCGTCGGGCCAGTCCTGTTTGAAGCGGAGAATGTGCGTGACGTCGGCCCCGCGCCAGCCGTAGATCGACTGGTCGTCGTCTCCCACGACGCACAGATTGCGGTGGCCGGCGGCCAGATGCTTGACGATGCGATACTGGCTGGCGTTCGTGTCCTGGTACTCGTCGACCAGCAGTTGGTCGAACCGGTCGGCCTCGGCCTGGCGGCTCTTGGCGGACTTGGCGAACAACTCTTCGGTCACGAGCAGCAGGTCGTCAAAGTCCATTGCGCCGGACGATCGCAGGGCGTTCTGGTAGCGTCGATAAGCAGCGGCGGCCAGATGCTCACGGTCGGTTTGGGCCAGCGTGGCCGCCTCGTCGGGCCGGATGGACGACGACTTCCAGCGGCTGATCAGATACAGGAGATCGCCGGGACGCAGCACGGCGGTTGGGATCTTGATTTCACGGAGGGCCGTTCGAGCGACCGCCTCCTGATCGCCCCGGTCGTAGATGGCGAAACTGGTCGGATAGCCTAGCTCGCGGGCGTGACGGCGCAGGATGCGGACGCAAAGCGAGTGGAAGGTGGAGATTTCGGGCCGTTCGGGCAACCGCTTTCCCAACAGGGCCGCGGCCCGCTGCTGCATTTCGGCGGCCGCTTTGTTCGTGAACGTGACGGCCAGGATGCGAGACGGCCGCGTGCGGTGCCGGATCAGCTCGGCGATGCGATAGGTGACGACCCGCGTTTTGCCGGTGCCGGCCCCCGCCAGAACGAGCAAAGGCCCGGCCAGCGATTGCACGGCGTCGTACTGAGCGGGATTCAGGTCCATCCGTGGATCGTAAGCCGTTCAGGCCGTCGCGCACAGGGGGACCGCTGTTGGTGCGTTGCCGCGTTCGAATGGCAGTGATGGTTGGGGCGGGCGTCAGGAGGACAGACAGTTTGTCTGTCTATTCTGTCTGCCTCCATCCTTTGTCGTCTCCCGTTTTGTCTTCCTGATCCGGCGGCCCGACAGAAATGCTTGTCCTCTGAATGCCGACAAGTCGCGACCAAGAAACACGGCGTTTTCGTGGCCGCTGGTCCAATGGAGGCGTGGGCGGTAGAATCGAGGTTTTCCGAGGGATGGGGACTTGCCGCGATGAGTATTCTGCCCGAGTTGAAAGAGCGATTCCGCGAGGCGTTGGCCGGCATGGTCGATGATCCGGCCGAGCTGCTCGAACAGGTCCGACAGAGCCAGGAGCCGAAGTTCGGCGACTATCAGGCCAATCTGGCCATGCCGCTGGCCAAACGCTTGGGCCGCAAGCCCCGCGACCTGGCCGCCGAGATCATGGGCCGGCTCAAGATCGACGACCTCTGCCAACCGGCCGAAATCGCCGGGCCGGGCTTCATCAACCTGCGAATTCGGGATGACTGGCTCACCAGCCGGCTTTCGGCCGCTGTGGCCGACGAGCGATTGGGCATCCTACCGGTCACCTCGCCGCGGACGTTCGTCATCGACTACTCGGCGCCGAACGTGGCCAAGCCGATGCACGTCGGCCACATCCGCTCGACGGTGATCGGCGACGCCCTGTGCCGGGTGCTGCGGTTCATCGGCCATCAGGTCATCAGCGACAACCACATCGGCGACTGGGGCACCCAGTTCGGCATGATCCTCTATGGCTACAAGCACTTCTTGGACGCCGAGGCGTACCGGCAGAAGCCGGTCGAAGAGTTGGCCCGGCTCTATCGGCTCGTGCGGCGGATGATGGACGAGCAGCCGGAGATCAACGAGGCCGTGCTGGCCGAGACGGCCAAGCTGCACGCCGGCGACGCCGAGAACCGCCGGCTGTGGGAACAGTTCCTGCCGCACTGCCAGGACGAGATTTCGCGGGTCTACGGCCGCCTGGGCGTCAGCTTCGATCACACGTTGGGCGAGAGCTTTTACGAGGATCGCCTCGGTCCGGTCGTCGACGACCTGATCCGTCGCGGGATCGCCCGAGAGAGCGATGGGGCGATTTGCATCTTCCTCGAAGGGCACAAGACGCCGATGATCGTGCGGAAGCGGGACGGGGCGTTCCTGTACGGCACGACGGACCTTGCCACGATCGAATACCGCATGCAGACATGGCGGCCCGACGCGATCCTCTACGTCGTCGATCATCGCCAGTCGCTTCATTTCCAGCAGCTTTTCGCCGCCGCCCGCCTGCTGGGCTACGAAAAGGTCGAGTTGCAGCACATCAGTTTCGGCACCGTGCTGGGCGACGACGGCCGGCCGTTCAAGACTCGTTCCGGCGATACGGTCGGACTCGAGGGGCTGCTCGACGAGGCCGTTCGCCGGGCGTTGGAGATCGTTTCGGCCAATGACGACTCGAAGCCCAACGGTCCGGAGCTTTCGGCCGACGATCGCCGCCAGATCGCCGAGACGGTTGGCATTGCGGCGTTGAAGTACGCCGACCTCTCGCAGAACCGCACCAGCGACTACGTCTTCAGCTACGACAAGATGCTGGCGATGAACGGCAACACGGCCACGTACATGCAATACGCCTACGCCCGGGTGCGGAGCATCTTCGCCCGGGGCGGCGTCGATGTCGCGGCGATCCGGGCCTCGGGCGCGCCGATCCTCTTGAACTCGCCGGCCGAGCGGGCGTTAGGCCTCGAAATCCTCCGCTTCTCCGAAGCGTTGGACCAGACCGTCGGCGACTATCGGCCGAATCAGCTCACGTCCTACTTGTTCGACTTGGCGAACCGCTATTCGACGTTCTTCGAGCAGTGCCCGGTCCTTCGGGCCGATACCGACCAACTGCGCCAGAGCCGCTTGCTCCTGTGCGACCTGACTGCCCGAACGATCCGAAAAGGACTCGAGCTGCTGGGGATCAAGGTGGTCGAGAAGATGTAGGCCGAGCTTACGGATGTGGTGTGATGGCGATGATCGTTAGCTCGCCCTTTTGCGGACCATAGCACCAGAAGACACGATAGGCCCCGGGCGTCTTGTGTTGGGCATATGCCTCGAATACCTTCCCCCGCGGATCGTATGGATTCTCGATCGAGTGGTACTCGTGGGTTTCGAGTCCTGGGTGCCGAGGATTCCTGCGGAGGAGTTGCAGGGTCTTGTGAACTTGCTTGAATAGGCCCTCGGCCTTGCCCGACTTCGGCTTGCCTTTCCGCGTCCGACCGGTCAAGCTGTTCGCTGCGGCCACCTTGAGGTCACCGTACGAATGCGCGGCTTGCGCAGTCCAATGGAGAACGAACATCAGTCGTCGAGCCTTTTCAGGAGCGCGGCGTCCCGATCGAGATCAGGCGCTGTCTTGCTGAACTCACCGGCACGGGCCTGGGCCAAGCCGCGAAGGACCGATTCCTTGGCTTTCGCATTTCGGTGAAGCCACAATTCTCGCTGCGGCACGACGGCGGCCAACGTGACGCGGACTTCCGTGGAATCAACTTCCTCCACGATGACCGTCTGGTTGGCGAACCGCGATCCCAACGCGACGCGGCCCTTGGCATCGACTAGCTTGGTAGTCATGAGCGGCTCCTCATTCGTCATTCATTTCGATTTTACGACGCGGTGGGCGTGTGGGCAAGTGGGCTTTGCCCACATTAGGTCGGCGGTGTGACCGGCTGCTCGAACAGCGTCTTCACCGATGGCCGCAGGAGGACGATGAGCGTGAAGATGCCCAACACCGTGCCGAACGGCATGAACATGCAGAGCAGGACCGCCATCACGAGGCAGAATGTGTAGCGACGGCGTCGGGCGAGATTCCGGCCAGCCAAAAACCCGCAGACTGCAAATCCCGAGAACATCAGAATGAGCACGATGTTGCCGACAGAATACAAGAGGGCAAACAGCCGGATGGTAGCGGGGCTCGCGTGGCGATGGAACTCATAATTCTCAGTAGTGAGCATGAGCAAGCTCAGGCCGAGGTAGAATATCGGAATGAGGGCGACCAACGCGGCGATGCCTGCCACCACGTAGTGGAAAATGGAAAGTAGCCGCAGGTGTTCGACGTCCTGGTTCATCGCGTTCTCCGATCGGCAGTGGCGACGTTATGGCGTAGGGTGTGGCTTGCACGCACGCTTCGGTCATCGCTCGATTGTTAGCGTGCGGTTAGGCTTCTGCTAAAACCGTCTATTCTGGCCAGTGGGCGGCGCAAGTCAAGATGCTGCTCCTTGCCCGCCGAAGGGCGGCGGAGTATCGTAATCGTGGCGGCCGGCGATCTGCCTCACGCGGAGCGTGGGGCGTACAATACGCGCGAGTACCTCGTCACAGGGAGCGGATCATGTCGGTGCATTTGCAGCGGGAGATCGAGAAGGTCAAGAAGAGCATCCTGACGCTCTGTGCGATCGTCGAGGACCAAGTGCAGATCGCCGTCCGCGCGATGCTCGAGCGGGACGGCGAGTTGGCCGCGAGCGTCGAGCGACGCGACGACGACATCGACCAGCGCGAGGTCGAAATCGAGGAAGAGTGTCTCAAGATTCTCGCGCTCTATCAGCCGGTGGCCGCCGACCTGCGGTTCATCGTCTCGGCGCTGAAGATGAACAACGACCTGGAGCGGATCGGCGACTTGGCGGTGAACATCGCGCGGAAGGCGGTTGCCGCTGCGGCAGAGCCGCCGGCCGAAGTGCCGTTCGACATCGCCGGCATGTGGGAGAAGACCCAGGCGATGCTTCGCGACAGCATCGACGCGATGGTGAACATGGACGCCCGGCTGGCGGTCGAGGTGTGCCGCCGGGACGACGAAGTGGATCGCATTAAGCATGCCATCCGGGCCGGGGCCGAGGAGCGCATCGGCCGAGAGCCGCAGAAGGTCGGGCCGCTGTTGAGATTCCTGGCCGTCTCGCGCAACCTCGAGCGCATCGCCGACTGTGCGACCAACATCGCCGAGGACGTAATCTACATGTGCGAAGGGCGGATCATCCGCCATCGCCGCGGCGACGGGTGATGGGAAAGTGGCCCCTCGCGCCGGGCGCAAAAAGTGCGAGAGACAGGAGTTGAACCTGCACGGGTTTCCCCACTGGATCCTAAGTCCAGCGCGTCTGCCAATTCCGCCACTCTCGCAAAACGAACGTTATCCCTTGTCACACAATAACTTACGCCCGATTTCCTGCCCTTCGTCGCTGGCCTGTTTTGGGTCAGTGTTACCAGAAATGTTACCTTCTCTGGGCTTGTCGGCAAGCGTTCCGTGGTCGGCCCATAAGTCCCCGGCCATTTCGTCCGCCGTCAGGCAGACATAAAAGCTCATCGTGGTCGAGATATGGGCGTGCCGGGCTAACCTCTGTAGGATAGCAGGCATTACCTTTCGCGCCCAGCGGGAACAAAACGCCCGGCGTAGGTCGTGCGCCCCGGCAAACAGCTTGACGGTTCTCTTGACCTTCCGGCCGTCTTTCGCGACCAGCTTTTCAGTCTGCCCAACCACCACGCCCGCCTTGCGGCCGATGGCCGACACCACGGGGCCCACGGTGTTGTGTGCGGCCAAGGGCTTGCCGGTGGCCAAGTCTACCAGCGGGAACACCTTGCCGACCCGCTGCCCCTGGGGGCACTCGGCAAGTATCCACTCGGCAAAGTCGGGAGTGACGGGGACCACTTCCGCCCGTCGGCTCTTTTGCCCTTCCGCCTCGATATGGAAGGCAGGGTGCTTTCCCGTGGTGTCGAGAACAAACGGCCCATCGTTCCAATCGAGGGCCACAGCTTCGGCCAGACGCAAACCGGAAAGCCACAAGCCGCGCAATAGCCGCTCCCACGCTGGGGCATCCTTCGGCCGAACCTTGGGAACCACGGCCAGCATCCGGTCAAACTCTTCCGCAGTCACGGGCCGGTGTTTTGCCATAGACTGCCCCTTGGCCAGCTTCGGCATTTCGATGTTCGGGGCCTTGACGATCAGCCCTTGCCGCTCTGCCCACCGCAGACAAGCCTTGATGCACCGTAAGTGTCGGGCAAGGGTGGTCGCCTTCATTCCTTGTTTACGGGCTTCGGCCTGAAAACGGCTCATCACTTGCGGCGTCAGCTTTGCCATCCGGTCGGGGTTGACGAGTCGCTCCAAGTGGTCGAGGGCCACGCGGTAGGCTATCTGTGATGAGTAGGGCATTGCCGCCAGCTTCTCGTTCTTGCACCGTGCCCGAAACTCTTTCCAGGTCAATCGGCTCGGGGCTTGATACCGACCACTTCGCAACTCATCTTCCCACTTGCCAGCCGCCTTGATTGCATCGCCTTCGTCGGGCGTGCCGGCCGTTTTCGTTTTCTGTTTCCCGCTCACGGGGTCAACGTACCGCATGACAAGGTTCGCCCGGTCGGGGTACTTGCAAACGGTTACTTTGATTTCGTCGATCACTGGTTGTCTCTCCGAAAAAGCCCCCGGCCAGCATAAGCCAGCCGGGGGCAGCCAGCGGGCGCAAACGTCAGGCGGCACCCAGACGCTTCTCCATGGCGCGGTTCATCGCCGCTTCGCCTCGGCAGTACATCGCCACCTTCGCGAAATAGATTCCCATCTCTTCGAGCCCCTCGGCCAACTGGATGCGGATGGGCTTGTCGTCTCCGTCGAAAATGTCAAATCCAACTGCGTCCGGTGGCGGATCGACGAACACGCTGAACCTGCGCCCAACATCGGGGTCATGTGAGCCGCCGATTGCCGTCGCCATCCACCTGACGTTGATTCCTGGAAGCAGGAGGTCTTCGTTTTCCGGGCGGCTGAGGTGCTCGGCCAGCGACGTGCATCTCTGGATGTCATCGGGGGTGAATCGAACCTCCTTGGCCTCCTTCGCCTTCCGTTGCCCGCTACGCTGTTTGCCGTTGCTCCGTGCGCGCTTCGTGACAGACTTCATCGACTGTGTCTCCAAGAAAGACGCAGAGCCGTCGCACCCGCTAGTAAGCAGCCAAAGACTGCCTCGCGGCCTTGGTCCCCGCCTGTGCGGATCATCCCTTGGTTGCGCGAACGGATACGACGGCTCTGGGCCTGTTCGTCGAACATCTTAGAACCTTTGGAAGGGTTACTAGCCCTTGGTGGCGACTTGATCGAGCCACCACGGGCTATTATCGGCATCACGTCGGTTTCGTCAATAGGGCCGTTACACCTGTAACAGTCTCGGCTGCGGGTGGCGTCCATTGGCAGCAATGACGGCCCAAGTTCCCTAGCTTGGCGCAGCACCTCGGGGACGCCGGGCGCGTGCGGCACTGCGCCGCATTTTTTTGCGGTGCGATTTATCGTTCTTGTCACCCTCACGCTCCTTTCGTTCAAGCGCCTCCATCTCAGCAGCCGCCATATCCAGCAGGGCACGTGCGATGAGGTCTGCGGCCCGCTCGCTCACGGGATAGGCAGGAATCTTGAAGTCGGCGAACGCTGCGGCGATCTCCTCGTCTCGCGTCATTGGCTACTCCATTGGCTAGGTGTGAGGAACGCCGGCGACTCTATCGCGAGCCTTAGCGACTGTCAACAAGCGACCCGCTGACGCCGACGGCCTTGCCGGCAGCATCGCGGGCCTTACCGGAATCACTTGTGGTACTCTTACCACCAGTGTTTTTGCCTGGCGCTGTGCCGGCGTGTTCCTTCTGCCGTTGCTTCGCCTGCTTGTCGTAGTAGTCCCGTATGTTGTCTGCCACCATCGCCAAAACGAATTCGCCTGAGGCCCGCTGTTGCGTTGGAAGGGGTTAACACGTCTAACCAGCCATGAATCGCTCGGATCGCGTCAGGATGCGTTATACGGCGTTTGCTGACCACGCCACCCCGTAGTTGTGTCCAGTTCCGCGGACTTGATCGCTCCGAGCACCATCCGCTTAATAAAGTACCGACTGCCGGGGACGGCAACGGCATATCGCCACCATCCGCGCTTGCTGGCCTCGTCCAGCAGCCATCCGACAATCTCGTCAATGTGTTCGCGGCAGCCGGATGGCCCCCATTGATTCATCGCAGCGATTCTGTCAGCGCATCCGCACTCTCGCGTTGGCACTTCGCCGGCCCATCGCATGATCGCATCGTGGAGGTGATCGCCTGGGCCTTTGGTTGCCGGTCGGAAGTCTGCCGGTGGTGATTCTCCCGCTCGCTCACAATGGCAACGGATCGGCAGGACGGCGGTCTCAAACGCGAACCCATAGACGCCGCACTGATAGCGGTCATCTCCTAGGCTGATGAGGCATGAAGGGTTGTCGCTCATAATGCTGTCAGTGTGCATGTAGCGCCGGACAGGTTGCACCATCCGTCGCTAGGGGACTGCGCCAGCGTCCAAGGGCCGCTGAATGAGAGAGTGAGGCAATCAAGGGTTCCGGTGAAAGCAGCCGAAAAGCTACCGGGCATCACGCGGGTCTGATCGGTACTGGCGGCCAAGGTAACCTTAATGAACCCGTTTGCGAGACACAACGTAACACCTGGATTGGTAAAGCCCGCGCAGCCAAGGTTTCCAGTCTCGTTTGCACTCTGCCAGCAACAAAGCGTCTGCGGGTTCGGCGTCAGAATCCACGTCCCATTGAATAGGCTGCAACCCGTGCACGCGCCGGCGTTGGTGACGCCGCTGATTTGAACCATGAATCGTCCAGGCGCTTTGCCATCGGTGCAACTTCCACACGACTCACATGCGCAGTTCCCCGCCGCCGCCTGTGAAGAAATGGAACAAGTCGCGTTGGCGGACGAGCACGTTCCGCTATTGGTCACGTGGTCTATCAGCCCGGTCAGCGACGTGCAAGTCGGCTGATCCGTGCCGAAGTCTCTGTCCCATACGTGATCCTTCAACGTCACTTCGACATGGTAGTTGTTGCCAGTCTTGTAGACCCGCAAGGAAATCTGTGATCCGAAGTCGCCGCAATAATCGCGGAAGGCGCACTGCCATGTGCATGAGCCCGCGGCCGTCTGCTTCAGATGGTACGTCTTGTTATAGTAGGTGCCGCACTGGTAGCACGTTCCGTTTGCCATGCCGGCAATCGTGACCACGAAGCAGCAAGGGGCCTTGCCTTCTGTGAAGAGAGAGCAGGAGCATTGGCAGGGATTAGAAGAACCGCCGCAATCACAACACCGCCGTCTACTCATTTCATCAGCCTCTCTATCAATAAGCGGTTAGCTGTAAATCCATGGCCCCTTCGAGTCGCCTCGGAGATGTTCCGGCACTGGCAGGGCAACGCAATCGATCTCAGCTTCGTTGCCGTGTTGAAACACTCCGAGAATCGCCCATGTTTGGCCTTCGTCGAGCAACGGCCCAT
>JBDKUC010000066.1:0-9133 GCA_039679885.1 Thermoguttaceae bacterium
TCCTGCGACGCGACAAACCACGCCGGATCCCACGTCGCGTCGTCCCAGCAGCGGTCGAACGTCCAGCCCCGGTGGTCGACCGCCAGGTAGTAGTAGGTGGCGTAATCGCGATCGATGTCCAAAAACATTTCGACGCGATCCTGTGCAGCAAGATCGGCGTCGCGAGGCCGCAGCGTCGGCGGCGTGGGCCGGGCGTCTTCATCGCTCGCTTTGCCGTTGTCTCGACGTTCCGCCGTTGCGGGATCAGCCGCAGGCTCCGTGCTGGCCTGGGCATCGGCGGGCGGCGACGGCGGCGCGCCTGGCACATTCTTTCGGCAGTCCATCGCCAGATAAAGAAACTCGTCGTCGTATGCGAGCATCACGGTGGCCGGCCAACGCTCGTCGTCGCCCTGAGCGCTTCGCAGTGCGGCCGATTTCGCTTTGCGCCAGACCGGATCGTCGAGACGGCCGTCGAGATGCGGCCGTTCCGTTGCTCGCACGCAGACTAACCGCGACTTAACCGGTCTTCCCTTCGCATCGTTGGAGGGCAATTCAGCCTGGGCGCAGGCCCACCACGCGTCCCGGCCCCCGTTGCGGCCGACGGCCTGATACAGCTTTTCTGCTTGCCGCGTCTGGCCGAGCGCGCGATAGGCCGTGGCCAGCGGGAATCGGACGCCAGGCTGCCCGAACCACTCGAAGTGCCTTCGCTCGATCTGCTGTCCCAACGCCAGCGCACGCGTCCGCCACTTGGCTTGCTGCGAGGCGTCTTGACCCAACCGGCGCGACACCTCGGTGCTCGAATAATAGCGCATGAGCCACTGGAACGCCAAAGGGCACAGCGGATGTTGCGGATATCGCTCGACCATCGCCTCGAAGACCTCGGCCGCCAGGGGCCATCGGCCGCTACGGGAGTAATGGTCGGCCAGGTGGTAGAACAGTTGGCCGGCGCCCTCGGGATCGAGATCGGCGGTGAGCGTGTCAATCTGGGCCAGCAACTGCTCGGCTGCACCACCGTTGCGGGCTGCCATCGCGATGATGGCTTCGGCCTGACGGCGTCTGCGGGCCGCCCGTTGCATCGCGTCGAGCCGTTCGAGCGGCGGGGGCGGCAAGGCGCGCCGCGATTCGCTCGCCAGCGGAATGGCCAATCCGGTGAAGAAGTCCCGTTGGCCGCCCTCCGCCGCACCGCCACCCGGCGGCCGGAACCTGATCGTGCGGGGAGACGAAGAATACTGGTCTCGCAACAACCCCCGCGGCTCGGCGGCTGCGTCTTCAAGCGAACGGCCCAGCGCTGGCGAAAACTGTGAGGTGACGACCTCGATCGCGCCCCGTCCTTCCGGCGGCGCTGCGGCAAACAGCCTCGCGGTCCGCCACGGCGTCAAGCCGGCGTCGGCAATTTGATTGGGAAACGCCTTCGGGTTTGCAGCATCGCTGACAGCCTGCGTCACCGCCTGACGCACGAGCAGCGAGAGGGGATTGTCGTCCTCATCCAGCGCATTGCCAACAACCACGACCGCCGGCCGCCACGTACGGATCGCCTGCACGACGCGCGCCCGAAGTTGGTCAAGGCCGTGCCCTTCGCCGAGGCGATCCCACGCATCGAGGATCTGCTGCTGACCCGCGCGGAGCCCGGGCTGGCGAAGCGGGAATTGCCACGCCAGCTTGGCGGCCGAGCCGCCAACGCCGACCACCGCCTCGTGCAGCCGATCGGCCAGCGGAACATCGTCGCGTGGGGCGATTTCGACGTCCCGTCGGCCCAGGGCGAGAACCGCGGTGCGGTATCCTTCGCTGCCAGAGACCCGGGCGATCAGTTCCAGCGGTACGTCGTCCGGCTCGGCGGCAACGCACAGCAGAGCGGCCCGCGAGCCGCCGCCGTCTTGGCGTCGCCACGTGCGCCCGCCGTCCGACGTAGCCAAGATGACGCCCAATTCGCCAACGGCCCAGCCGTGCTGTGGGTCGGCGAACGTGATCGCCCGCAACGGGATGGCCGAACCGGTTGCGAAACCCTGCCAGGTGCGGCCCGCGTCGGCTGAGTGGAAGACTAGCGTGCCGGGATCGCCGGCGATCCAACAGTCTGGCCCGCGGACGGCGAGCGCGACGAAGTCGAAGTGCCGGATGACCTTGGCGAAATATCCGCCCAGTGTGCCCGGCGGCACGAGCGTCGCGCCTCCCACTAGCGCGGAGGATTCCGTCGCGCTGGCCGGCGGTGGTTGGTCGGTCAATCGCCGGACGAGCCCGCCTTCGCCCACGAGCCAGCCGTCGGTCGGCGAAAGCAGTCTGGCATCGGTGAAGCTCCGCAGCTCGAATCCGTCGCCGCGGAGCGATTCGATTTGCCCGCCGCGAACCAGAGCGGCCGATCCGTTCGGCCCAGCCAGCAAACCGATGCGAGGGCCCAGAAAGTGTCCGCCGAGCCAGCCGGCGGCCGCGTCGCCGGCAAGCGGCCGCCAGTTCCGGCCGCCGTCCTCGGTGGTGAACACGCCGCCGGAGAAGATCGACGAGCGGCACGCGACCGCCCAACCCCTCCGATTGTCGGAAAAGCCGACCTTCCGCAACGCGGGCAGAAAGAGATTCGGATCGCGCGTCCACGTCTTTCCGCCGTCGCGGGTGTTGAGCAGGACGCCGGCGCTCAGGTGCGTGTACGGCCGCGTCAGCCCGCCAGCCGCCCAGCCGAGCTGTTCGTTGACGAACGAGACCGACCGGAGCGAGCAGTCAACGCCTGACTCTTGCGGGCGCCAGTGCTGGCCGGCGTCGTCGGTGTGAAGAATCGTCCCGCGGTCGCCGACGGCCCAGCCCCGCTGCGAATCGACGAAAAAGACGTCGTTCAGCCGTGCGTCGCCATCGGCGGCGGCAGGCAGGCACGGCGAAGCCGCAAGCATCGCCAACATCGATGCGATTAATATCTGCGACTTCATGTTCCGAGCAGACTAGCGCGTTCCTATGAGGCCGTGGCGAGGGACGATGTCGAACTAATGCTGGCGGACGACAGCAACCAACACGGCGGCGATTACTGCGGCAGCGCCGATTCCCATCGCGAGGATGGGGGCAAAGCCCAAGTCGAAGAAGGTCGCAAGCGGCAATCCGATTGCCATGCCGATGAATCCACCGATCCCCGCGCATTTCTCGTGTTCATTCTCGAACAGCGTACCGTATTTGGCTATACCGCAGGTAGCGCCGAACAAAGATCCGACGAGGCCAATTAGCGCAATGCCGTTCAGAGTCTCGCTCGCGCCAGGAAACTTCCTTGCTGCCACGCCGACAAGAATGATGCCACCAACGAAAAGAATAAACAGGATAGATCGGCTCGGCATGCGGCGCAAGACAAGTCACTCCTTGTCCAGTTCCTGTCGAATCCGCTCCGTGGTCAACCATCCTTCCCGTCGTGCCCGGCCGCGAGAGCGATCGAGGATCCGCTCGAGATCGGGGTTTCCCGCTAGGACGAGTGTTTCGGCGTCGTCCCGGTCGACTTCCACGAGAACAAACGCTCGGCCGCTTTGCCCCTGCAACAGAAGCGGTTCCCCTTGTGTCTGATCGAACAATTCTTGAGCGCTTGCTGCTTCTTGGACGTGGATCGTCTTCATAGCTGAACTTCCTCGCCGGCAATGCGGAGCCGATTGTGTTCCTTAACGCCGATAGCGAGCACCTCAACGGCGACATCCCCGTCGTTCACGTCGTAGAACACTCGCAGTTGTCCAAGCCGGAGTTCCCATGTAGCCAGCGGGTTCTCACGCAACAGCTTCCGATTTCTCGCCGCCTCGGTTGGGCGGTCGGTGAGGTCTCGCTGAACGCCATCGAACACGATCGCCCGCTCATGGGCACGGAGGAGCCGCAGATGGTCCAGAGCATCGGGAGACCAGCGAATCTGATACGCCACGGTCCGTGCTCCTGTGGGTAGTGTATCGCGTCCGACCGCCTTGGTCAATTTGCTCAAATCATCGGGATATCGGCGTCGTAGGGCATGCCCTCCAAGGCCGCCTTGACGATCATTTGCAGCAGGCGGGGATAGGGAATGCCGGCGCAGTTGGCTTGCCGGGCCATGCCAACGCCGTCGTCGAGACAAGCGTTGCAGTTCACCTCGAGCACGCAGGGCCGGCCCTCGCTGTTCAGCCGGATGTCGACCCGGCCATAGCCCCACGCCCCAACGGCCCGGAACGCCCGCAACGCCGTCGAGATGATCTCGCGGGCCAGGTCCGGCTCGACCACGGCCGGGCAGATCACCCTCGTCTTCTTGTACTCCTCCGTCGTCTCCATGTACTTGGCGGCGTAGGACATGATCGGCGGGATTTCGCTCGGGAGTTGCGAATAGTCGATTTCGGCCAGCGGCATCACGCGGAGCCGCCGCCCGCCGACAATCGCCACGTTGAACTCCCGGCCCGGCAGGAACGATTGCACGAGGACCGGCTGGTGGAAGTCGCGGAGGATGATCCGCATCCGGTCGCGCAGGGCCTTCTTCGAGTGGATGATCGACGTGCGATCGAGCCCGATGCCGGCGTGCTCCTGACTCGGTTGCACAATGAGCGGAAACTGCCACGCCCGGCGGTCCACGTCGCCAAGACGTTCGAGGACCTCGGTGCAGAACGGGATGCGGATGCCGGCGCCCTGAAGCAGGCTGGCCGACATGTGCTTGTAACGCGTCAGCCCGATGGCCAGGGCCGGCGAGCCGGTGATCGGGAAGCCCATCATGCGGACCAGGGCCGGCAGCCGCATTTCGTAAAGCGCTCCGTGAACCACGTCGTCGTACTGGTTGAACACCACGTCCGGGGCCAGCCGGCGGAGCTTTCGCTGGAAGGCGAACAGGTTGCGGGCCAGCGGCAGCACGGTCACCTTGTTGCCCGCGCGACGCAAGGCCCGAGCCATATGGCGGATCATCACTCGCAGGTCGTCCGTGCCGCCCCGATCATCCGGGTGCTCCGGCTCGCCGTCTCGGTCCGCGTTATAGACCAGGGCAACGTGCAGCTGCCGCCGAGTTCGCTGAATCTGCTGCTCGACCATCAGGGAAGCTTCTCTTGAAGCGGCAGGACGCTACTTCAGTAACGCGGGACGCCGCCAAGGCTTAAGGAGGGCTAATACGACCTTTGCATTGTCCGTCAAGTAGCGTCGTTGTCAACCCCACAGGACGATGGCAAACGGGTGCAAGTCGCGCTTCGCAGCGCTCACCATAAAGCCGCGACCGGTGGTCGCGCCGAAGACGCCGTTTTCGAGAAAACCTCCGCGGCGCGACCACCGGTCGCGGCTTTATGGCGGAGCCGACCTGCCACGGGTTTCCCGGGCGAAGTGTCAGCAGTACAGTATCAGGGAGATTGTTTTCCGCGAACAAAGCCCGAGGAGAAACCATCATGGACGCCCTGGAAGCCATTCACAGCCGCCGCAGCGTTCGACGGTACGAAGATCGGCCGGTGCCGGAAGAACTGATCCAAAAGCTCTTGGCTGCCGCCGCCGCCGCCCCGAGCGCGCGGAATCAACAACCCTGGCAGTTCGTCGTCATCGACGACCGGAAGGCCCTAGCCGAAATCGCCGCCGCGAACCCGAACGCTCAGATGGCCCGCCACGCGCCGCTCGGCATCCTCATTTGCGGCGACCTGGAGTTGGAGACATCGCCGGGCTACTGGGTCGTCGACTGTGCGGCGGCGACCGAAAACATGCTCTTGGCCGCCCACGCCCTGGGGCTCGGCGCTGTCTGGACCGGCGTCTATCCTCGCCAAGAGCGGATGGACGGGCTGCGCCGGATCACGAATCTGCCCGAAGGCGTCATCGCTCACAGCCTGGTCGTGGTTGGCTATCCGGCGGAACACCCCTCGCGGCAAGACCGCTACCGACCCGATCGAGTGCATCGAAACACTTGGTAGAGATTTTTTTCGGAATGGCACGCCGTTAGCAATATGTTATGGCCGCTTGGCCAGTCCGGGGCGAAACGGACGGCCGAGTGAATGAGTGCAAGAGGCATTTGTGGGGCCGGTACAGAGAAGAGGCCCGGATTTCAGCCCGCACTGCGGAAGGAACAGACGCGTTGCGGGCTGAAAGCCATCGGAGAACTGAGTCTTAAAGCTTAGCTATCCCCCGGAGAACGTAGAGAAAGAGGCACCCCCGACGGATCGGAAGTACCCGCTTCCGATTTTACAGGCGAGTTGAGAGTTGGTCGCCCGAGCCAAACTCAACTCGCCTGTTTTATTTTGCTACAGCAAAATTGAACACTTGTTCCGAAAACGCGCCGTTCGTAGTTCCGCCTTTGGGCGGCTTAGTTGCCGCGAATTCCAAGCTTTCGCTTCGGGGTGGCACGCCCTGAGCCCAGGCGAAGGGCGTGGCGGTGCAGGGAAACCACTTCTTTCACGCCCCCGGCGCAGCGACCCGATGCCCAATCCGTTGCCAGCCCCGCGCTATCCCCAGCGCCGATCAGTTTTCGACGGTAGGGTGAGTCGAGCGAAGCGAGCCCCACCAAAAACCCCGGCAAACGGTGACGCTCGCTCCGCTCGACCCATCCAACAATCCTGTCAATAAGCCGATAAGTGATTGGCGCTGGCGCTATCCCCCCACCCGTAGAATGACCGTCCCACGCCAGATATAATGAGCGGCTAGCGGGAAGGTGGCGGCCATGGGCATACGGTTCTACTGTCCGAATGGACATAAGCTGAACGTCAAGGAATTCCAGGCCGGGCGGCGTGGAATCTGCCCGTTCTGCGGCGTCAAGATGCAGATCCCGCTGGCGAGCACGCGGCCTAGCTCTAGCTCGAAAGACGCCGCCACGCCGGCGTCCGATTCGCCCATCGACGAACCGCAGGACCAGGGCAGCGGCGGCAGCGTCCTCGAGTTCGACTTTCTCGATGACGTGTCGCAAGCCGCAAGCGTCCAGGACCAAAGCCCTCACCCTATCCCTCTCCCAAAGGGCGAGGGGACCGAGGGACGCCCTCACCCTAGCCCTCTCCCAAAGGGCGAGGGGACCGAAGGACGCCCTCACCCTAGCCATCTACCAAAGAGCGAGGGGACTGAGGGACGCCCTCACCTTAGCCCTCTTCCAAAGAACGAGGAAACTCCCGACTCGGCCGTGCTTGCCGCTTCTCGCGAGAGCACGCCAGCCGCCGCTTGGTCCGAGCCTGCCGATGCCCCGCCGCCGGTCAAGCCGACCGATGTCTTGACCGAGGCGGGCGACGTCGTCTGGTACATTCGACCCGCGTCGGGCGGTCAATTCGGACCGGCCAACGCCGACGTCATGCGGAGTTGGATCGCCGAGGGCCGCGTCGGCCCCGACAGCCTCGTCTGGTGCGAAGGCTGGCGCGATTGGCGCGAGGCCAGCGACGTCTTCCCGCAACTCTCGGCCACCGAAGCGTTCCCCGGCCTCGAAACGATCGTGCCTGAGGCGATCACGACCCCGTTGTTCCCCCACACCGCCCGGCATCATAAGCAGCCTCGCCGCGTGCCGCTGCTGTTGATCGGCTGGCTGGCGGTCGCCTTCGTCGCGCTCGTGGCCATTCTCCTACTCATTCTGTTCCGGCAAAGTCAATGAGAATTCAACAACTGCTCGACCATCACGGGATCGCCTCGAACCCGTTCGCCGATGAGGACGCCCAGACCGACCTGGTCTTCAAGGGCTCTTGCATCCGCAACACATTCCATCCCACCTGGGACAAGATTTACGGCGATCCGTCCGAGCCGGCCACCGCGGTCGTGTTCGGCGAGAAGGGGTCGGGCAAAACGGCCATCCGCCTGCAACTCGCCCGGCATCTGGCCGACTACAACGCCGAGCACCCGGATCGGCAGGTGTTCGTGGTTGCCTATGATGACTTCAATCCGTTCCTCGATCGGTTCCGCGACCGTTTTTCCGGCCGGCGGCGACGGCCTGAGCGAATGCTCGAACAGTGGCGGCTCTGGGACCATATCGACGCGATTCTCTCGCTCTGCGTCACGCAGTTGACCGACCGGATTCTGGAGAATCGTCAGGCCCGGCACCCGGCCGCACGCGACGAGGCCCTGCCGATCGATTTGCTCGATGCGGCCCAGCGGCGCGACGTGCTTCTGCTGGCCGCGTGCTACGATCAATCGACCGCCGAGAACTCGTTCAAGCGTTGGCGCCGCCTGCGGCAGAAGCTGCGAGTGCGCACGTGGCGATCGAAGTGGGACCTCGTCGTCGGTCTGGCCGTCACGATGGTCGTCGTCGCCTTCATCGCGGCGTTGGGCAAATGGTCCACGTTTCTGACCCCCTGGCCCTACGTCGCCATCGCCGCCGGCTGGGCGCCGCGGGCGTGGCGACTCGCACGCTGGTGGTGGAAGGCCTGGCGCATCACGCGCAACTCGCGGGCCTTGAACCACTCGACCAAGCTGCTTTGCCGAGCGCTCTTGAGCTTCCCCGGCGGCCAGATCGTCGGCCAGCCCCTGCCCGCCTCGCCGCGGACCGACGACCGCTATGAACTGCTGGCCAAGCTGCAAGGTCTGCTCCGCTCGATGCACTTCGACGGCGTCCTGGTCCTCGTCGATCGCGTCGACGAGCCATACTTGATCAACGGCGCGACCGACCTGATGCGGGCGCTGGTCTGGCCCATGCTCGACAACAAGTTCCTGAAGCATCCGGGCCTGGGGCTCAAAATGCTCCTGCCGATCGAACTGGAACGACTGCTGGACCGCGAGAGCCGCGACTTCCATCAGCGGGCGCGGCTCGACAAGCAAAACCTGATCCGCTCCTTGGGCTGGACCGGCCAGTCGCTCTACGACATGGCCAACGCCCGAATCGCCGCCTGCGCCGCCGAGAAGCGGACGCCCAAGGTGCTCGACATGTTTGAAGGCGTGGACCAGAAGCGGCTGATCGACGCCTTCGCGTCGCTGCGCGTGCCGCGTCACCTGTTCAAGTTCATGTACCGGCTCTTCACGGCGCACTGCAACGCCCACACCGAAGAGCAGCCGGCCTGGAAGATTTCCGCCTCGACCTTCGAGTCCGCCTTGGCGCTCTATTCGCGGGACCAAGATGCGTTCGATCGCGGCGTGGGTGCGGGGTGAGTGGAGAGTGGAGAGAGGAGAGGGGAGAGGGGAGAGAAGAGAGAAGAGAAAGGAGTCCAGAATCCCGCGAGGAGTTGACGGAAGGGCGAGGGCTGGGCACTTCAGTGCCCAGTCGGGGCGATTTCGATCATCACGCTGCGTTTGAGAGCTTCCAATTCGTCGGAAGCGTCGTCCCAAG
>JBDKUC010000348.1:0-1571 GCA_039679885.1 Thermoguttaceae bacterium
GGCGGACGCGCCGGTATCGCACGAAACGCCTCAACATCGCTTGTCAGCCCCCCGGCTATCGCAATGTCCCTTTCGCGTCGTCTTTTTTCCCGGCCCAGCGATTCTGGAACTCGGCAATGGCTTGATCGATGGCCGTTGCGGTTTCATCGTCGAGCTTCTGGGTGTCGGTGAGCTTCTGCCAGACGTCTTTCTTCTCGTCGTGGATGAACTTCAGGAACCCTTCTTCCCATGCATGCACATCCTTTAACGGCACTTTGTCAAGATAGCCCCTCGTGCCGGCGTAGATGCTGAGGACCTGGTCGGTGACGTGCATCGGATGATAGAGCCCTTGCTTCAACAGCTCGGTCATGCGATAGCCGCGGTCCAAGCGGGATTGCGTGCCGGCGTCCAGGTCGGTGCCCAACTGGGCGAAGGCCTCCAACTCGCGGAACGAGGCCAAGTCGAGCCGCAGACCGCCGGCCACCTTCTTCATGGCCGGGACCTGGGCCGCCCCGCCGACGCGCGAGACGGAAATGCCGACGTTCATGGCCGGCCGCTGACCGGCGAAGAACAGGTCCGGCTGGAGGTAAATCTGCCCATCGGTGATCGAAATGACGTTCGTCGGGATGTAGGCCGACATCTCGCTTTCGAGCGTTTCGACGATCGGCAACGCGGTGAGCGAGCCGCCGCCGAGCTCGTCGCTGAGCTTGGCCGCCCGTTCCAGCAGTCGGCTGTGGCAATAGAAAATGTCGCCGGGATAGGCCTCGCGTCCCGGCGGACGGCGCATCAACAGCGAAAGCTGCCGGTAGGCGACCGCTTGTTTCGAGAGGTCGTCGTAGACGATCAGCGCGTCCTGGCCCTGATAGGCAAAATACTCGGCCATCGCACAGCCGGCGTACGGGGCGATGTATTGCAACGGGGCCGGATCGCTCGCTCCGGCCACCACGACCGTCGTGTACTCCATCGCGCCGTGCTTCCGCAGCGTCTCGACCAGGCCGGCGACGGTCGACTCCTTCTGGCCGATCGCCACGTAGAAGCATTTGACGCCGGTCCCCTTCTGATTGAGGATCGTGTCGATGCCGATGGCCGTTTTGCCCGTCTTGCGGTCGCCGATGATCAGCTCTCGCTGGCCGCGGCCGATGGGCGTCATCGCGTCGATCGCCTTGATGCCGGTCTGAAGCGGCACGTTGACCGGCTGCCGCTGCGCCACGCCGGGGGCGTCCGACTCGACCGGCCGGCGCTCGGTTGTCGCGACCGGCCCGCGGCCGTCGAGCGGGTTGCCCAGTGGGTCGATGACGCGGCCCAGCACGGCGTCGCCTACCGGAACGGAAAGCAACCGCCCCGTGCTGCGGACCTCGTCGCCCTCGTTGATCGAGAGGAAGTCGCCGAGGATGATCACGCCAACCGAGCTCTCTTCGAGGTTGAACGCCAGACCGGAGGCCTTGCCCGCCCGGCCGGTGAACTCGACCATCTCGCCGGACATGACGCTCGAAAGGCCGTAGACCCGGGCGATGCCGTCGCCGACCTCGATCACGCGGCCGACCTCGCGAACGTCAATACGCGACTCAAACTGTTCAATTTCCCGCTGGATA
>JBDKUC010000431.1:0-10968 GCA_039679885.1 Thermoguttaceae bacterium
CCTTGAAGCTCATCGGCACGACTTCTTCCAGAATGCTTTCGGCCGACGGGAGGAACTCGTATTGCGGTTCGGGCGGCAGTTTAGCCTCGGCTCGCTCCGTCTGGGATGGCAGGTTGCCAACCTGCCCTCCCGCGGCTGCCGGCTTGGCAACCTGTTCGGCGCCGGCCAGTTCGGCCAACGGCAGCAGCGTTTCCACCACGGCCTGCTGCCGGCTGGCGTTCTCGAACCGCGTGTAGGCGATGTCGAGCCGGTCGAGCCGCCCGGCCGTGAATTCCTCCATATAGCGGCTCGCCAACACGTCGACCTCCGCGAAGCTCGGCTTGTCCTCGAAATGCGTGAACGCCTCGTCCACCTTGATCTTGCGGAAGCGGAACGCCGAGATGCCGCGTTTGCCGGAGACCTCCAACGCGGTCTTGGGGATGATGTCGCCGAGTTCCTCATATCGCGCGAAGGCGTGGCGCACGACGCTCGAATTGTAGCCGGCGCAGAGGCCGCGATTGCCTGTCAAGACGAGCAGAATCGCCCGGCGTGGCTCGGGCCGGGGCTCCAAAAGCGGATGCGTCACTTCCAGTCCGCTCCGGGCGAGATGCTTGACCAGGGCCGTCATCCGCCGCGAGTAGCCCGCTGCGGCCGTGGCCCGATCCATCGCTCGTTTGAAACGCGCGGTCGAAATCAACTCCATCGTCCGCGTAATCTTGCGGATGTTGCGGATCGATTTCCTTCGGCGGTCTAATGCTCGGGCTTTGGCCATGAATTAGTGGGTAGTGGGTAGTGGGCAGCGGGTAGTGGGCAGTGACGTTCATGTTGACCGCCGCCCAAGCCGCTGCGTCGGTCGATGGCGATCGTTCACTGACGTGCTGCCGTTGTGATTTCCGTTTTCAATGAATCCACGTACAACGTATCCGGGCAAATGTCCTGCTCGTGTGGCCACACCACGGTTCCGTATGCGACGGCCGCTTGCCGGAAGTAGCTCTCGTCGCGGAGTTCCCGGAAGACGCCGAAATTCAGCAACGGCTTGCAGTCATAGACGCCTATCTCACCGTTGGTGAACGTGATCTCCAAGCAATAGTCGTCGCCCGGTTTCACTGCTTTGACTCGGGGGTTCATGGCTCACCTCAATGGATCGATCCTATAGGGCTGCTGCCCGCTTACGGCAAGATCCCAATCGGCCATTATTTCTCGCCAAAAACCTCATCCCGCTCACCGGAGCCCTGCGGGGAGTCGCGAAAGTCACTATTTTGCCCTTCCGCGGGCTCCGCGTAAAGAGATGGTCCCGCCACATTTGCGTCCGTTCTCTCAGATGGCAAGAGCCCAACTGGTCCGATTCGGCGGGTTTTGGGCCACGAAAGGCAGCTTTGGCAGCGTCAGCCGGGTGCAAGTTTTGCTTTGCGAAAAGCTGGCTGGCTCCGCCATAAAGCCGCGACCGGTGGTCGCGTCCCCGAGGTTCTCGTGAAAACCGGCTTTTCGTCGCGACCAACGGTCGCGGCTTTATGACGCCGCCAGCGCCGGCCTTAGTGTCTCCGCCGCCGGAAATGCCCACAAAATGGGTGTGTCAGGCTACTAATCCGCGTCCCGCAACGCTGTTCTGCACGACGTCTTCCGGTGCGTTCGGCTCAGGCGGGGCATTCGGGGCTTCTGGATATTCGGTCCCGCAGCCATCATCCGCCGAAAGAACCTGCACTTCCTCGACGCTAATTTCGCGCGGGCAGAGCTGAAGGACCGTTTCGTGCCGCAAGTGCAGGCCATCGAACCGGTCGCGGCTTCTGTCGGCAGGAACCGACTTGCCCGAGGAATCCGTCAGCCGGCCCACGACAGCAATCAACGCGCCGTCGGGGATGTTGGGGATCGGGGAGCCAGCCGGACAGAGGTTGGCAATCGCAATCGGGATGCGTTCCACGCCGAACCAGACGACGTGAAACCGCGCGCCGATGCCCAGGCAGTGGTATCTGCCGCACAACAGCACCCGTTTGCCCGTATAGTGTTGAAGCTCCAGCGACGAAGTCACGAAGGTGGCGCTGTCCCGCTCCGACGAGGACGATCGGCCGAGGTTGTACGCCACGATGACCAGGACGGCGACGACGAGCAATCGCCTGATTTGTGGTTTCTTCATGAGTCCCGCACGCAAGCGCGCCGGTGCAAAGGTGATTCCGTCAGAGTCGCGGCGTCATGGCAAAGCACATGAACAGGAAGTAGATGCAGACCAGCGCGCCGACGCCCCATCCGGGATATTTCGAGAGTGCAAGCCATACCAACCCCGAGAGCCAGGTCATGAGCGCGAACAGCGTGCCCGCATTCATGACGGCCGCACAAACATGCTTCTTCACGTCCCAGTTGGAGCAATGCGGCCACGACGCAGTGGCCCAACCCACGGAGAGAATTGACGCGATCCCGAACAACAGCATCACGGTTCGGCAGGCGCGATCGATCTTGGACGGTGTGCGGGCCATTGTGGTGCAACCGAAGACGCCCCATGCCATCGCGTCCCCATGATAGGGGCGGCCGGATGTCCCGTCAATCCAGTCCCCGGCCGGCACGCCGGGCTTGATGCCCCACGCCCGCTGCCATAAGATGCTTCCCATGCGAGACTTCCAGAGCGAGAGCCTGAGCCACGATCCGATTCTCGGTTACATCCCCTTCACGTCGTCGGTCGGGCTGCCGGCGAGTGAAGCGGCGGAGCGGGAGTTCATCGATCATCCGTGGCTCCAACGTTTACGACAGATTCATCAGTTGCAGACCGCCTGGTGGGTCTTTCCCAGCGCCGAGCATACGCGGTTTCAGCACGCCCTGGGGGCGATGCACCTGGCGAGCCGGGCCACGGCGTGGCTCTACGAGAGCCTTCACGAAGTCTGCCCGGACGTGCCAAGCCGAGGGTATGTCGAGTCGCTGCTGCGGCTGGCGGCGCTGCTGCACGACGTGGGCCACGGGCCGTTCGGCCACTTCTTCGACGAGCATTTTCTTGCCCACTATGGGCTCAACCACGAGTTGATGGGCGGGGAAATCATTCGCCGCGAGTTCGCCGATCTCCTGCGGCGGGTGCGGCGGAATCCGAACACCCGACTCGAACCGGGGGAGACGCTCGATCCCGAGCAGATTGTCTTCCTGATTACGCGGCCCAAGGAGGCAAAGCGGCCGACTGAGGGCCCGACGTGCAATGGCACGGCCGGACAGGCCGGCAGTGTCAACCCAAATGGAACTGCCGATGCCCCGCAGTGGCTGCGGTTTCTGCGGAGCCTCTTCAGCGGGCTTTACACCGTCGACAACATGGACTTCGTGCTGCGCGACGCCTACATGTCGGGCTACAGCACCCGGGCGTTCGATCTGGACCGGCTCTTGCGCTACAGTGCGTTCACCGAACGAGGTCTGACGATCCACGAGCGGGGTCTCTCGGCCCTGGTGCAGTTCATCTCGGTCCGGGCGGAACTCTTCCGGGCGATCTACTTCCATCGGACCGTTCGGGCGATCGACCTGGGGCTTCAGGAGCTTTTCTGCGCGAGCAAGCAGCATTTGTTCCCTGGCGATCCCCGGCAGCATCTCGACGAGTATCAACGGCTGACCGAATGGTCGCTCTTGATGAAGGTGGCCCGATGGCAGGACAATAGCGACCCCGAGTTGCAGGCCCTCGGCCGCCAATGGCAGGCGTTTCTCGGTCGGCGGCTCCGCTGGACGATGGCCTGCGAGCGAACGGTGTTTTTCGCCCCCGGCGAGGCCGAACGGAGCAGCGTGCTGAGCAACCCGGTGACCTTCGAGGCAGCCATCCGGGCCGAGTTGCCGCCCGAGCTGCGCGACCTGCCGCTGCGCGTGGATACGGCCAGGCACGTCCACCGGCCGGGCGCCCAGACGGCGGCCGCGGGGCAGAACTTCTTGTTCGATCCGGCGACGAACGCCATTCGCAGCCTTGATGATCGGGAATTATTCCACCGAATCGCCATCAGCTTCCGTATTTGCCGGGTTTACTCGCTGGATCACCGGCACAATCTCGACCTGTCGGCCGCGTTGGACCGCCTCACCAAGCCCGGCGGCACGGACGACGTAACGAACATGTAGGGCCGCCGTGCCGGTTGTCGTAAAACCGATGATCGCCGGTGGGCGGCCGAATTGGCGCGTTGGATCTCGATCGTCCCTGGTGGGGGGCAGTTTGATGCATCAGATCGCGGGGAGATGGAGTCGATTGTCACTATGCTGCTGGCAACCGGTTGCCCCTCCGCGTCCCCACGCAGGGCATTGCTGCACTGCATGCACCGCTAGCACACCATCCCGCAGCGGCTGCGATTGACAGCCGCTGGCTCGGCAGGGTAAAGTTTTCGTATTCTGGTGTTCCCCGTCGCCGCAGAGCATCATACTATTCCTATCATTGAACCACGGGATTCTTTCGCCATGCCACGGACGCGACCATTCGCTGAGCCGTATTCTTTTTTGCCGCAGGACTTGGAACGGACGTTTGCCATCGACGGGGCAAAGTTTGCCGATGGGGCAGGCAGTTTTGAGCATTCGTTGTTTGCCCCCATCCATTACGAGCCCGGCTACGCCTACCCACTGGTGGTCCTGCTCGACGGCTCGGGCGACGAGCGGCAGTTGCGTCATTTGATGCCGTTGTTGAGCTTGCGAAACTACGTGGCCGTGTCGCCTCGCGGCCTGCCGTTGATCGACCGAGACGCCGCCCAGCGCCGTTTCGGATGGCGGCAGAACGAAGAACACATTCAGCGGGCGCAACAACGGGTCTTTGACTGCGTCGAAATCGCGAGCCGGCAGTTCAACGTCGCTCGCAATCGCGTCTTCCTGATGGGCACCGATCGCGGCGGCACGATGGCCATGCGGATCGGCCTGAGCCATCCGAGCCGGTTCGCCGGCGTCATCTCCTTGCGAGGCGCGCTCCCCCGCGGGGGAACGCCGTTTGGCAACCTGTTGACCGCACGGCGTTTGAGTCTCTTCGTCGGCACCGACCGCGGCAGCCAACGGTATCCGGCCGCCCGGGTCTGCGAAGACCTGCGGTTGCTCCACGCGGCAGGCCTCTCGATCACCCTTCGCGAGTATCCGCGCGGTCGAAACCTGCTGCGGCAGATGCTTGCCGACGTCGATCGGTGGCTCATCAACGAGGTCACCGCGCAGAAGAATCAACGCGTTGAGTCACACGCCGAATAGGCGCGCACTCTCGTAGGTTATGCTTCAGCATAACACGATGACCATAGCGCTTTGTGTTATGCTGAAGCATAACCTACGGTCTGGGTGCCATGCCCACGCTTGTCGTGGGCATGAGGAAGCAGCGAACATGCTTGCTGTCTCGCTGCGCTCGCTTAGTAAGCATGGTGCCCGTAAGCACAATCTCATCATTCCCGCCCGCAACCACCGCTAGCACGTAAACGTGCATTGACATTGCGGGGCCGTTTCGGGTACAAACCGCCCGCTACTCTCTAGCTTCCCAATCTCGGAGGGGTGGTTTGCCTATGTCGTCCTATCGAAACGGTTCGTGCCGGGGGTACTTCCTTCTGCGGCCCTTGGTCGAGGAGGTTGTTCAATCGCTCAGCCTGCGGTTGGCCGCCCAGGCGATCGAAATGACCATCGACATTCCCGAACGCGAGATGGTGCTGGCCGATCGCGAGATGCTTCGCCGGGCGGTGCGCAATCTGATGCTGAACGCGGCCGCCGCGATGCCTGACGGCGGTTCGCTGGTGACCACGTCGGCGACGACGCCCGACGCCGTCGAGTTGGAGATCGCCGACAGCGGCCCGGCGCTTTCGGACTTCGGCCGGCGTCACGCCTTTGACACGACCGGCATTGACGAGCGCGGCGCCACCGGCTGCACGCTGGCCATTGTCCGCCACATCGCGGAGATTCACCAGGGGACGGTGACCGTGGCGAACTGTCCGGAAGGGGGTGTGGCCGTGACGTTGCAGCTTCCGCGGCCCATTGCCAGGGAGGCTGCCGCCTAATGGACTCTCTGCGTCAGGCATCGGTGCAACTGTTGGGGTTCTGGCGGTCGCTGCCGTCCGGTTCGCGGACGATGGTCGGCCTGCTGGTCACCGGCCTGCTGTTGACGTTTGGATATCTCGGCACGCGGCCGGCCCCAGGCCCCGACGTCGATCTGATGCAAGGCCCCGTTGCGGCCGACCAACTTCCCGCGATGGTTGCCGCATTCGCAAAGGCGAACCTCAAGGGGTACGAAATTCGCGGCACGTCGATCCTGGTCCCTCGCGGCGAAGAGGCTGCCTATATGGCCGCGCTCAGCGACGCCAAGGCCCTGCCGAGACTCGGCGATGCGATGGAGGATGCCATCAAGGCCGGCAATCCGTTCATGAGCAGCCGGGATCGGGAGGAGATGCTCAAGAACGCCAAGCAGCGAGAGCTGGCGTTGATGATTCGCTCGATGCGCGGCATCGAGAGCGCCTATGTCATCTGCGACATCGACAACCGGCCGAACTGCGTCTTCGGCGGCGAGAAGTTGATCACGGCCACGGTCAGCGTGAAACCCGTCGGAACGGCTCGCCTTGACGAATCCCAGGTGGCCTCGATTCGCCACGTCGTGTCGAGCGCCTTCGCATCGCTGAAGCCGGAAAATGTGACCGTCTCCGACATGAACGGCCCGACGACTTGGTATGGCAAGATCGACGAGAACGACGAGCAAGTCCTCTACGCGTCGCTGCGGCGGACCTGCGAACAGGACCTGAAGGCCAAGATCCTCAATTCGCTCAGCTTCGTCCCCAGCGTCACGGCCGAAGTCAGCGTTGAATTGGATCGCCAGCAGATCGCCCGAATGAAGAAGGGCAAGTCCGTCACCAGGACACAAGACGCCGGCCCGACGCCGGTCTTGGCCCGCGTGTCGATCGGCGTCCCGATGAGCTACATCAAGCAGGTTTGGCGTGAGCGTCAACCGGTTGCCCAGGCGTCGAGCGTTCCGGATACGGCCGCGCTGAACCCGATTGCGGAGGAAGAGTCGGCCAAGATCCGCCGCCACGTGGCCCAACTGCTCCCGCCCACGCCGACGCGTTGCGATCTGGCCGACCAAGTGGCCGTGACTACGTTCGAAGACCTCAGGGCTGTCGAACCGTCGCAAGGGCTGGTGCAAGAGACGTGGAAATGGCTCGTGGCCTCCTGGCGACCGATCGGCCTGTTCGCCCTGGCCCTGGTCTGTCTTTTCTTCTTCCGAGCCACGGTCCGCGGCAACCGGGACGCCAAGCAGGAGAGCTGGCCCTCGGACGGCTCGGCCGTGACATGTCGCGAGACTGCCGCCGAGGCCGCTCGGCAAGAGCCAGCGCGAGTGCCGGCCCCGCACTGGCGTCGCCCGTCGGACGCGGCCGTCGCCGAGCAATTGTCGGAACTGGTCGAAGCCGATCCGGAGGCGGCCGCCGGCATCCTACGAACCTGGATTGGACAAGCGAGTTGACCGATGGACGAGGGAACTCACGATTACGCAGGCGTGCGCAAGGCGGCCATCCTGGTGGCCAGTCTTGACCCCGGCGCGGCCGACGCGCTTTTGGCTCGACTGACGCCTGAACAAGCGGGCCTGGTTCGTCAGGCCCTGGACGACGTCCAGCAACCCGACGCCGACGAGCAACTCCGCGTGATCGACGAGTTCTGTCGCATCCGGCCAATGATCCCGAAGGACTCGCTGGGCGGAATCGATCTCAGCGGGCTCAAGCCGCACACGCTGTTTGGCGGCGGCGACCAGGCCAGTGCCGTGACCGCCGCGGGATCGGCGGCGCCGTTCGACTTTCTTCGCGATGCCAGCGATGGCCGCCTGGCCCAATTGTTGGCCGAGGAGCGGCCGGCGACGATCGCGGTCGTGCTGTCGCATTTGCCGCCGGAGCAGGGCGGTGAAGTCCTGGCCCGGCTTGCGCCCGCGCTGCAAATCGAAGTCGTTCGCCGGCTTTCCAGCCTCGAAGAGATCGACCCAGAGACCGTTCGCCAGATCGAGCAGGCGTTGGAGTCGCGGCTCAACGAACAATCGATGGCCAGTCGTCGCCGTGCAGCGGGTCCCGAGTCGGCCGCGCGGATCCTGGCCGCCTGCGATGGCGGGCTGCGTGGGCAGATTCTGGACAATCTGGCCGTTGCCGACCGATCGCTCGCCGAGCAGTTGGGCCGCCCGACGATCGCCTTCGACGATCTGGTGCAGTTTGACGAGGCAACGTTGAGGACCGTATTGGCGGCCGCCGGTCCGGAGATGGTCCAAGCCGCGCTTTTGGGCGCGGAACCGAAGCTCTTGTCCAGGCTGTTGAGCAGCCTGCCCGCCAGAGACGCGAAGGCGCTGCGAAAGAAGCTGGCGCATCCGGAGCCGATCCGGTTGAGTGAAGTCGAAGACGCCCGGCAGCAGATCGCCGCGTTGGCGGCCCGGTGTCATTCGGACCGCGCCCCGATGAAGGAGCGGCTCGCCGCGTAACAACCCTTGAGCGGCCGACGGCACGTCGGCCAGACACGTTTAGCGGCCGACGGCACGTCGGCCCGTCGATCATGGCCACGATCATCCGAGCCGCCGATGCGACGCAGCACGCTCCGTCGGCGCTGAATCTCGAGGACATCGCCGAGCAGGCGAGCCAATGCCTGGCGAAGGTTCGGATCGACGCCGCGCACATCGTTGCCGAAGCCCAGAAAGAGGCTGACTCGATCCGTCGCCAAGCGGCGGAGGCCGGGTGCGAGGCCGCCGTGGAAGAAGTCGGGCAGATGGTGGCTGAAAAGACCGCCCCGGCGATTGCCGCGCTGCAACAGGCCGCCGCCGACCTCCAGTCCGCCAAGCAATCCTGGCTTTGCCATTGGGAGACGGCCGCCGTCCGGCTTTCCGCGGCGATCGCCCAGCGGATCATCCGTCGGGAGCTGCGAGAGCAACCGGAGATCACGCTGTCGCTGGTTCGCGAAGCGTTGGAACTGGCCGCCGGGAGCCCCAACATCCAGTTGCAGCTCAATCCCGAGGACTACGACGCCCTCGGCGACCAGGTGCAGACGCTGATGGGCACGATGGCCTCGCTCGGGGACGCTCAGGTGACGCCCGACGCTGCGATTGGCCGTGGCGGCTGCCGGGTGCAAACCCGCTTTGGCGCGATCGATCAACAAATCGAGTCGCAACTGAATCGGATCGAAGAAGAACTCACCTGCTGACCACCACGCCCACTGCCGACTGCCCACTGCCCACTCTCCACTCTCCATGCCCGACCTCGCCGCCCATCTCGACCGAATCATGCCGACGGCCCTCTCGGGCAGCGTCGCGCAGACTGTCGGCACGACGGTCTCGGCGGCCGGCTTCCCCGCGCCGATCGGGGCCGTGGCCGAGATCGAGCGTCAGGCGGGCCCGCCGTTGATGGCCGAAGTGGTCGGGTTCCGCGATGATCTGAGTCTGCTCTATCCGTTGGGTGAATTGAGCGGCGTACGGCGTGGCAACCGCGTTCGGCTTGTCCGCACAACGCATTGGCTCCGCGTTGGCCCGCAGTTGCTGGGCCGAGTGATCGACGCCGAAGGCCGAGCGATCGACGGGCTTCCGCAGCCAGCCCTCGGCGACCGCACGTCGCTCTGGCAGCCGCCGCCCGAGCCGTGCCAACGTCCCCGAATCGATCAGCCGCTGGCCACCGGCGTCCGGGCGATCGACGGGCTGCTGTGCTGTGGCAAGGGGCAACGGATGGGGATTTTCTCCGGTTCGGGGGTCGGCAAGAGCGTTCTGTTGGGCATGATGGCCCGCTACACGGCCGCGGAAGTGATCGTCATCGCCCTGATTGGCGAGCGAGGCCGCGAGGTCCGCGAGTTCATCGAACGGGACCTCGGACCGGCCGGGCTGGCCCGAAGCGTCGTCGTCGTGGCCGCGAGCAACGAGCCGGCCATCGTCCGCACGCAAGCCGCCGCGACGGCCACTGCGATTGCCGAGTATTTCCGCGACCAGGGCCGCGACGTGCTTTTGCTGATGGACTCGCTAACGCGGCTGGCGCTGGCGCAGCGTGAGATCGGCCAGGCGGCAGGCGAGCCGCCGGCCGCACGCGGCTATACGCCGTCCGTGTTCGCGTTGCTGCCGAAGCTGGTCGAAAGGGCGGGGCGGTCGCCAAAGGGGAGCATCACCGCGTTCTACACCGTGCTGGTCGAAGGCGATGATCCGAACGAGCCGATCAGCGACGCCGTCCGCGGCCTGCTCGACGGCCACACGTGGCTCTCGCGCGCCCTGAGTTCGCGCGGCCACTGGCCGGCGATCGACATTCTTCAGAGCATCAGTCGCCTCATGCCCGACCTGGCCGACGACGAGCACCGTCGCGCGGCGATCGGTCTGCGCGAGCTGTTGAGCGCCTACCGCGACCACGAGGATTTGATCTCGATTGGCGCCTACCGCCGCGGCAGCAACCGCGCCGTCGATGCGGCAATCGACCTGCAGGACGAACTCAACCGTTACCTGCGGCAGCGAGTCGACGAGCCGTCATCGCTCGAGGCCGCGCGAGCCCAGTTGCTCGAACTCTACCGAAAGATTGAACCGTATAGTACTCCTCACGCTCCGCGTGAGGCTGCGTTTTACCAAGCCTCACGCGGAGCGTGAGGAATACATGATTCGCCATGCCTGAGTTTCGTTTTCGATTGGACACGCTTCTGCGGGTTCGCAAGAGCACGCGCGACCGGCGCCGGCTTCTGCTGGCCGAGTCGCAGCGAGCCGACGACCGGCTTCAGGAGCAACTGTTGCGATTGCAGGCGGAAAGGAATCGCCTGTTGAGCGATCGCCGCCAGGCCGCCGGGACCGGCGCGATCGACGTTGGACGCCTTGTCGAAGCGGAGCGTTACGACGCCGCGCTGCGAAGCCAGGAGGCGGAGATCGACCGGCAGCGGGCATCGCTGGCAACCGAAATTCAGGCCCGGCGTGAAAAGCTGTTGCAAGCCGATCGCGAGGCCAAGGCATTGGAAAAACTGCGTGAGCGGCAGCAGAGCCGCCACCGCGGGGAGGAAGAGCGGCGGGCGTCGAAGCAGCTCGACGAGGCCGCCGCGCAAACGTGCTCCTCGCATTTTGCACCAGGATTC
>JBDKUC010000102.1:0-19942 GCA_039679885.1 Thermoguttaceae bacterium
TTCCATCACCTTCGCGGCGCTCTCCAAGCCAATGGCGGCGGCCGCAGCCTTTTTCCGCTCCTCGTCCAGGAGCCGGGTGAACTGCACCAGCACCATGTTCACCTCGGGCGTGTCGGGACCGAGCTCGATGAGCACCCGGCCGACATCGCCGGCCTTCTCCAGTTGCCCGAGCGAGCAGTCTACGCGAACGGCGCCGAGGAAAATGGCCACGGTCGTCTTGTCGAACTGCTTCGGCCGTTCGGCCTTGATCAAATCGACCAGCGACTGGTAGAGCTCGGCCGCCTGCTTCAGTTCGCCGGCCTCGACGCGGAGCTGCGCGAGCAGGTGCTGCGTCTCGAAATAGTACCGGGGCGGCGGCTTGCCGGGCTCGAACTGCCGCTTCAACTCTTCAAGCCCCGCGGTGAGACGCCCGATGCCCTTTGCCAGGTCTGCGGCCATCTGTTTCGCGTCGCGGGCGTTTTCGGGCTTCTGCTTTTCGGCGACATAGAGGCTCACGTAGCACTGCCCGGCCGAGTACATCGCCAAGGGATACCGTTGCGATTTCGGATTGACGCGTTCGAAGATGTCGAGGGCCTGGCGAACATCGCCGACCCACAACTTCGCACGACCGCAGTCCATCCGGGCGTCGTCGGCCTCGGGCAAGTCGGGCCAGTTCGTCTCGGTGAACTTGGCCAGCTCGATCAGCCGATCGGAAGCCGCGGCCCTCTTCTCGGCCGGGGCGTCTTCGAACAGGTTCAACGCCGCGCTGACGGCCAACGCCGACGCCTGCGCGGCCGCCTTGCTCGATTTCCGCACCAGCTTGTGCTCAGAATCCTCGAAGATGGCGGGGCCGGTCATCTCAATCGACTTCTCATACTGCCCCTGGGTGAACATGTCGCGGGCGAGCATGAACTGGCAGCCGGCCGCGGCCTCGCGCACCGCGTCGAGCCGGGCCTTGTCCTTCATCTTGTTCCGCCCGGCCAGTTCGAGGGCCTGAGCGTAGGTGTCGCGGGCGCGCTCCCACTGCTTGGCGCTGAGCGCGGCGTCGGCCAAGGCCACGGCCTCGTCGAAAGTCGACGCATCGAACTCGGACTTGCCCGACGCCTTGAGGATCTCGCGTTTCAGTAGGATTGCCTCCTGCTGATACTGGCTGCGGACCTTGGAGACCTCGATGAGCGCTTGCAGGGCCTCGCTGGTGCGGCGGCCCTTCTCCGAGCCTTTGGCCTTCCGAGCCAGCCCGTACTGCGCCTTGGCCACTTCGAGCCAGACGCCCTGGTAGCCGTCGGTCTTGTTCAGCCGCCGATAAAGCTTCAGCCACTCGCTGGCCTCCGAGATAAACTCGTGCGGGTCCTGCCGCGCCAGCAACATCAGGCGAAGGTATTCGACGTCGGCGAACCACGGTTCCCAGCCGTTGGCCGGCCCCTTTTTGCCCGAGTTCCGCGGGTTCGCCAGCACTTCCTGGTAGATGTCGTCGGCCAATTCCAGGTCGCCCAGTTCTTCAGCCGCTTTGCCGTGCCAGCGATGGGCCATCAGACCGGCATCGCTCAGCCGCGGGTCAATGTCGCGATCTCGCTGAAAGACGTTGTCGAACGCCTCGGCCACGTCCTTCAGGGCGCCCGTTCGCTCGCGGCTGTCGGGCTCGAGCGTCTGGGCCGCGTAGTAGTCGACCATGACTAACTGAAAGTCGGCCGCCAGCAGTTCGAGTTCCGCTTGCTGACGTTTGTCGTCGGCCGTCTTGTCGGGAAGCGAATCCAACCGCTTTTTGAGCGTCTGCCGCGCCTCCTTGAACTTGTCTCGCGCCGCGTCAAGCTGCTTGCGGGCGTCGGCGAGGCCCTTTTTCCTTTGATCCTTTTCACTGGCCGGCCGCTTGTTGGCCGTCGCGATCTGATCGATGGCCGCATTCATGAGCGACTTTCCCCATTCGAGGATCGCCGTCGCAGAGGCTTCGCTGCCTGGTTTCTCCTGGATGAACTTGGCCCGATGTTGTTGCGCCTTTTGCAGCAGACGCTCGCGGTCCTTGGCGTCGAACGCCTTGGCAGCCTCGGCCTCGAGGCTCAACGACATCTCTTGGTTCCATACCTCGCGGACCTCGGCCGGCATGTCAGGCCGCTTGGCCAGCAGGTCGAGATAGACGACGGCCATGTCCGCGTAGCCGGCGTCGCGAAGCTGGTGAACGAATTTCAGCGGTCGCTCGGCGGCCAAGGCGCTCGCGGCCAGGGAGAGCGTCAATGCAACCGTGACAAGAAGCACTGACAGACAGATGCGTCCGGTGGACCGCCGCAGACTATGCGAACGCCGCGGTGTCGCGATGTCCTCGACGCTGGCGACGCCCGAACTGCCGGCCCCTCTCCGGTGAGCACGAGAGGGAAGTCGATCGAAATACGCTTTTGGGGAGACAATTCTCATAACGACACTCCGCCGACCGCTGGGCTTGTCAAACGCTGCCCTCGCTGGTGTTATGCTAAAGCATAACCTACGCCTGGCTGGCCGGCCTTAAGGGTCGTCGGGCTCTTCCAGGGGCGGCGATTCGTCTTCCTTCGCTCCGGCGGCGCTCTTCTTAGCCGGTGCGGCGGCACCCTTCTTGGTCGGCGCCGCGTCCTTCTTCGCGGCAGTCGAAGGACTGCTGTTGCGCGAGTCGCCATCCAGCTTGTAGAGCGGCAAATAGCGGTAATACACTTCGAGGGTCAATGCGGCGAGGCTGGTCATCATCAGCCGGCCGCCGTGGTCAGCCCATTGATCTTTGCCGTTGGTGCAGTTCCAGCTCCCCATCGCGCAGCCCTCCCGGCTCTGGGTGGCGATCAGGAGCCGCCGCATCTTGCGGTTCCAGGTGTCCCATTCCTTGCCTGGCTGGTTGTGCATCGCCATCGTCGCATAATACCAATAATAGAGGTTATGCGACTCGACGTCGGGCAGGTTGTCCATCAAGAAGGACGTTCCCTCGCCCATCACGGCGTTGTTGCGAGCCATGCCCATGTACTGATGGCAAAGCAGGGCGATGGCCGTGGTCGCGCGATCGTCGCCGGCGACGGACCGCCCGCCGGGCATGTAGGAGAAGTGCCCGCCGTACTGGCCGTAGGAGACCGACTTGAGGAACTGCTTGGCCTTGTCGAACACGGCCGGGTTGACCGGCAGGTAGGCCATCTGGCCGCTCTTCAGGGCCATCAATTGCCAACCGACGACCGAGGTGTCGCCTGGGTCGTGCGGCTCGTAGCGCCAGCCGCCCTCTTTCGGGTCTTGCGCGGCGACGATGAAGTCGAGCGCCGCCTGGGCGTGGGGGCGCAACGCCGAATCGCCTGTCATCCCGTAGCACTCGCACAGCGCGATGGCGGCCAGGCCGTGGTCGTACATCTGACCGCCCATCCGCAAGTCGCCGTTGCTCTTCTGGTGGGTCGTGAGGAATCGGACCCCGGCGGCGATGTTCCTCTGGTAGGGGCCTTTCGACTTATGCGTCTGCCCCGCGGCCAGATACGGGAGCAAACCCAAGGCCGTTGCGGCCGTAAGGCGATCGCCCGACCGGCCAGGCCCCGAGCAGGTCCCGTCTTTACAGCGGCCTTTGTAGGAAGCCAGGCCCCAACTGCCGCTAGCCGATTGATGCCGGGCGAGCCAATTGAGCGCGGCCGCCACGGCCCGCTCATCGATTTGAGTGGTGCCATTGCCGCGAGGCCCCTTTCGCCAGCCGTACCCGGTGCCCGAACCGCCGACGCCCGGGTTGACGCCCGTGCCGGGGCCAATGCCGACGCCGCCCTTTCCGAACAAAGCCGGTCCAGGCCCGACGCCGCGGAGGCTCGATCCCAACCCGCCGGTGATTTGCTCTTTAGCGGTCGCGGGACTGCCGCCGCCGTCGGAGGGCGAGAAATCGGTCACGTCGCCGTCTTGCTTATCATCGCTTCCCGCCAGCGAGCCGGGCTTCGGCGCGGTCAACATGGCGGTGTTCAACTCGCTCTTGGTCGGATCCTCGGGCGTATGGCCCGGATCGAACGGCTTCAGATCGGTCGGCACCTCGACCGGCTCCTCGACCTTGGCCTGCTCGAAGGTCGGGGGCGCGTCGCCCGACAGCTTCTGCACCGTCCTGCCGCCGATGACCGCCAGAGAGCAGACGATGACAAGATGGAAGACGAAGCTACAGAGCCACCACGGGCCTTCTTCGACGAGCCAGATTCTGGCACGCTCGAAGTGGCTTAGCTGGGCCATCTCGTCCGGTACGTCGACCGGATGAGCCGCCTTCTCCGGCGTCTCATGATGTGGCGATTGCTCCGCCATGGCCGTTTTCGCTCTGTTCCGCGAGAGCCAAGACATCCTATATGATCCCCAGCCGGTTGCCCGGCGTCAAGCAACCGCCACGGGCGGCTACTTCCTGAGACGGTTGGGTGGCATGCCCTGTGCATGGTTGCGCGGTCACCCGTACTCTCGTTCCCACGGAGGACCGTGGGAACCAGACGCGCGGTGCGTTGGCTCTACCACGCCCTTTCAGGGCGTGCCACCCCGCAGGGTTGCGCGGTCACCCGTTACTCGTCTATACTCTCGTTCCCACGGTCCCCCGTGGGAACGCAGGGTGTTCGACGCTCCGCGTCGCCGCCATCCGACGCAGAGCGTCGGGCGGGCCGATTCCCACGGAGGACCGTGGGAACCAGACGCGCGGTGCGTTGGCTCTACCACGCCCTTTCAGGGCGTGCCACCCTGCGCAGGGTTGCGCGGTCACCCGTTCTCCTCCTCCTCCTCCGACGTCGGTTGTTCGAGCCATTGATCGATCGATTCTCCAGAGAACGGCTCGGCGGTCAGCGGCCGCACGCGCATCCGGCTGCGACGTCGATTGTCGAAGAACCAGAACGCCCAGCCGAGGGCGACGATGGCGACGGCCGCGCCGCCCCAGAGCCAAGTGGACAGGTCGCTCGCCGCCGCATCTTCCGATGGCGCGACCGGCGGAGGCGTCCAGTCGAGCCGCCCGACCAACATCGGGGCCTTCTCCGGCCGCTGGCCCGGCTTCGTCAACGCCGACTCGTATCCCTGCAGCTTGAGAAAGTAGCCCGCAAAGCGGGCCTTCTCGCGAATGTTGAACCCTTTCGGCATCTCCTTCGGATAGTCGACGACCATCAGGTCGTAAAGCCGGCCCCGGGACTCTTCGGTCGTTGCGAAGACCTCGGACAGCATGACGTCATGCTCATTCTTGGCGCCGTTGCGGGTCAGGCAAACCGTCACGTCCAGCGAGACCAACTCCCCGCGGTGCTTGTTCGGCTGATCGTAGAGATCGGAATAGGACAGGTCGCGCCTCGCGCGGCGATCGAGCCGCTCGAACGACTGGTTTTTCACCCAATCGGCCGCCCGATTGTAGGCGAACATGTCCAAGCGACCTTGGTTCATCGCACCATCGGTCATCCCCTGAACGTCCTCGGCGAACGTCTCCATTTCCTCCGGGTCCTCATCCGTCGCACCAGTCGCCGGCGGCAGCGACTGTTTCGGCGACGAAGGGGGAACTGTGCCACTTTTCCTGTCAGCGGAAATCGGCCGGTCCGTCTTGCCGCCGTCGGGATGGGATGATGCGGCCGCCGGCGCCGCTTGTGCACTAGCGGCTGGACGATTGACGAGCCAACGCCAGTTTTCCGCGTGGCGCGTCCAAAGGATCAACTGATAGAGGAGCACCAGCATCACGATCGCGCCGCCCAACCGCAGGCCGGCGGTGCGGAACATTGACGGCGGCCTTCGTTGCGATTGCTGGTAGGACATGACTCTGCGCGACCACCGGTCGCGGCTCTATGGTCGGGCGCGACCACCGGTCGCGGCTTTACGTTATCCGCTGGGCAAGTCGACGAAACTCAATTTCGAGAGCGGTTTGCCATTCGGAAGTTTCTGGCGGGTGCAAATGTCAACGATCTTCATCAACTCGTCGTAGCGGCACGACTCACTCACCTGGATAATCACTTGCTCGAACGGGTTGCCGGGATCGGCGAACAGTTCCTTGAGCCGCCCCTCGAGCGCGGCGAGCCCGCCGATGGGCTGGGCCTCGGATTGCGAAGGTCCGCCCACGCCGAGACTGACGACTTCGCCCGTCTTTGGGTCGGCGAAAACGCTGATCGTCAGCGTGTCGAGATTCTTCAGCGGGTTTGTGTTGTTTTGATCATCGCCGAGCTGTTGGCCGGTCTTCGAGCCGCTGATCGGTTGCGGCGGCGGGAGCCGGAGCGAGATCTGGCCCTCCAAGGGCGGCGGCCGGAACGTCAGGATGAAAAACGTCAACAACTGGAAGGCCATGTCGAGCATGGCCGCCAGGTTGAGTTCGACCTCCGAAGGATTATGTCGTTTCCGCCGCCGGCGCATTTCATCCGTCCTTGTTGACGCGGGCCTTCAAGGCAAAGCTGCGAAAACCATTGTCCTGGCACGCTTTGATCACCCGGTTCACCTTGCCGAAGGGCGTGTCGCGGTCGGCTCGGATGACAACCGTCGTGGGCAGCTCGATTCCGTGTTCGAGGTCGTCGGGCGTCAAACGTGCGGCCAGCATCGTGGCCTGGGCTTGAATCTTCAGGAAGTTGTCAATGTCTGTGACGCTCCGCGAGGTCCGCAGATTCCCCTTGCTGTCGATGTTCAGCACCAGCAGGCCGATGTGCCCGCCGCTGTCGACCGGCCGGGCCGAACCGACCACGGGCAGCTTGAGGCTGAAGTCGATCTCGGCCGACTTGAAGTTGATCACCAACATGAAGAAGGTGATCAACTGGAAGACCATGTCGAGGATCGGCGTCAGGTTCGGCTCGGCCTTGATCTGTTGTGAAAGCTTTCCCGCCATGGGCCAATCTCCGTCTAGCTAGGCGTTTTGGCCACAGGAGCGGCGGTCGAGGCTTTCGCTCGGCCGGCGTGCGAGAAATGGCGGAGGAACTGGTCGGCCGTCAGCCCGACGGACGAGGCGATGTAGATTACCCGATTGCGGAACAGGGCGAAGAAGAAAATGGCTGGCACCGAAAGCCCAACGCCCTCGAAGGTCAGCAGGAGCGATTCGGAGATGGCCTGGGCGACCTTGCCAGCTTCCAACTGCTGGCCCGACATCGCGATGACGCTGAACGCGCCGATCATTCCTTTCAGGGTGCCCAGCAGGCCAATCATCGGCCCCAGGGTGCCGAGCACGGCCAACATGCTGATCTTCTTCTCCATTTCGGCGGTGATGGCGTCACCGAGTCGCTCCATCGCGTCGCGAGCTTCCGACAGTCCGTTCGGCAGTTCGCCAATGCCAGTGGTCAACAGCCGGCTGAAGAACGAGTCATCCTCCTTCGTCAGGGCGTAAATGCCCTTGAAGTCCCGCTGTTCGAGCATGCTTTCGCACTTGAGCACCAGCTCTGGGGGCGCGGCCACTTCCATCCGCATCTCCCAGAAGAGCCGCCCCACGGTCGAGACGAAGTAGACCGACAGCAGCAGGATCACCAAGCCGATGAAGCCCGAGCAATGGATGACCCAATGCAAGGTCGATTCCGATTCCGTGCTCTTCGCCGGCGTGGCGGCGGCTGGCGCCGACGCGTCCTTCTTGACGTCATCGTCAGCCGCCGGCGGCGCGGCGTTGGCCGCGGCTTTGCCCTTCGCGTCTTGCGCAGCCGACCAAGCCGGCGTTGCCAAGACGGCGCACAGCGCCACCAGCCCGAGCACAATCCATGCCTTCTTTCTGAACGCACTCTGTGTATTCATGAACGTCGCGCCTTCTCTGTTCGGGGATACCATGTGGCGGCAGCCGTAAGGTGCGTGCTTGCACGCACGCGTTTTCGAGACGCCCGGCCAAGAGAGTTCCTTGTCCGCGTGCGTTCAAGCACGCACCCTACTGTCTGTTCCTAGTCGCCATAGGTGCTCGCTTGCATGTTCGAGACGCCCGGCCAAGAGAGTCCCTTGTCCACGTGCGTTCAAGCACGCACCGTACTGTCTTTTGGCAACCTGTTCCGCGAGGGATGTTCCGCTTGTAGCGTTTCTTCTCTGTTTCCGGCCCCGTCGGCCCATTTTCTGTAAAAGTATGCGACCTCCGCTGGTGTTGTCAAGAAAATCGATGGTGCGGGCAGACCGGTCATTCCGCATCCGGCTTCCCAATCGGTTCGCTAAAGCCCATTCGGTTCGATGATCCGGCTTGGCGCGAGCCGTTGCGGAAAAGCGGCAAGTACCGGTAGTAGACTTCGAGCGTCAGCGTGCTGAGGCTCGTCGTCATCAGCCGGCCGCCTTCCTGTCCCCAGTGGTCGGGCGTAGGCCGCTCGGGGTCCCAACTGCCCATGCCGCACCCGTCCTTCACTTGCGTCTCGATGAGCGTGCGGCGCATCTTGCGGTTCCAACGGTCCCAGTCCGCGTCGCCGAAATTGTGCATCACCAGCGTCGCGTAATACCAGTAATAGGTGTCGCGGGCGCCTTTGGCGTCGGGCAGGTTTTCCAGCAGGGCCTGCTTTCCCTCCAACATGCCCGGGTCCTTCGGATTGATCCCCATGTATTGCCGGCAGAGCATTCCCACGGCGGTCATCGTCGGCGAGACGGACTCGTAGGGGCGATAGGCGTACAGGCCCAGATGATCGCCGCTGGCCACCGAGCGGAGCCACTTCTGGCCATTGTCGAACGTCAGGGACTCGACCGGCAGGTTGGCCAATACGCCGCTCTTCAGGGCCATAATCTGCCAGCCGAAGACCGACGTATCGCCGGCGTCGCCAGGGTGGTAACGCCAGCCGCCGGTCGATCGGCTTTGTGCCCGCTGGATGAACCCCAGGGCAGCTCGTGCGGCCGTGCCTACGTGCTCGTCGCGGCTCATGCCGTACGCTTCGCAAAGGACGATCGTCGCCAAGCCGTGGGCGTACATCGGTTTCCCGAAGCCATCGCCGGCCGAGAGATCGCCGTCGGGTCGCTGGTGCTTCATGAGCCAAGCGAGGCCCTTGGCGATGGCGTCTTTGTACGGGCCCTTCGACTTGTGCGTTTGACCGGCCGCCAGGAATGGCAGCAGCGCCAGCGCGGTGGCGGCGCCATCGCTGCGGCCCGCGCTCGCGCCCGAGCAGCCCTTGTCCTTGCACTGCGCCCGATAGTCGAGGCTCCACTTTCCCTGTTTCGATTGATGGCGGTAGAGCCAGTTGAGCGCGGCGCCGACGGCCCGCTCCGACGCCCGGGTGCCACCCCAGGCGCCGACGAGGGCATCGCGATGCCCCTTGCCGCGGCTGCCAAGCCCCAGGCCGTCTCCGCCCGAGCCTGCGTTGTCGCCGGTGCCGGTCCCGACGCCCACGCCGCCTCGGCCGCCGGGGCCTGGCAACCCTCGGACGCTCAGACCGCCGAGACCGCCGAGCTTTGGACCGGTCATGTCCGCCGATGTCCCGCCGCCGGCCTCTTCAAACGTCGGCGAGTCGTCGTAGTACTTGGCCGTTTGGGCCGCTGCAGGCCGCGCCTTCGACTGAGCGAGCGTCTCGGCGTTGAGCTCCGTCGGGTCGAGCGGCGCTTCGCCAACCTCGAACGGCGCGACCTCGGGCTGCCGCGTGTTGTCGACCTTCGCCGCCTCGAAGGCAGGCGCCGCCTCGCCACCAAGCCATTGCACCGCGCGCCCGGCATGGAGCGAGATCATCGCCAAAAGCAGCAATCCCACTGCGTGAACGGCCGCGCTGGTCAGATACCAATAGCCGTCCTCGCGGCACCAGTCGGCGATGCAAGCCGCCAGCCGGCGTCGCGGCGCAGGCTCGCACGCGGACGCCAACCGGTCCGGCCGATCATTCAGAGGCGGCGGCAAAGAGGCCATCGAGCATATTCCAAACGACAGGGCAGTCCGTGTTGCGAAAAGGCGACATGGCCCGCCCGTCGCTTCCAACGTCCCCTCGCCCGTCGGGAGAGAGGAAGGGGGAGGGCTGACAGGTCAACACTATTGTAGCTCCTGGCAATCTGGCGCGCGCCGTAGGACGGACTTACCAGTGTCGTATCTCGTACACGACAGGATCTATCATGCGGAAGATGGAGAATGCGGGGTGCCATGTGGTGCCATGTCCCACGCTTGTCGTGGGCATGAGGAAGCGGCGAACACGCTTGCTGTCTCGCTGCGCTCGCTTAGCGGGGTGCCATGTTCCACGCTTGTCGTGGACATGAGGAAGCGGTAAACATGCTTGCTGTCTCGCTGCGCTCGCTTAGCAAGCATGGCACCCACCATTTGTTTGAGACGCTACACGAGCCCGTCCCTGAACTGGACGGACTGGGAAGTCCGTCCTACGATAAGCCCACGTTCTACGGCCGGTGCGATCGGGCGGTGAGCCAGTCGATCGCGAAGAAGAAGACCGGCGTCAGGAAGATGCCAAATAGGGTGACGCCCAACATGCCGCTGAAGACGGCTGTGCCGAGCGTGCGGCGCATCTCGGCCCCGGCGCCCTCGGCGATGACCAGCGGCACGACGCCGAGAATGAACGCCAGCGAGGTCATCATGATCGGCCGCAGGCGGAGCCGGCACGCTTCCAGCGTGGCCTCACGCCCGGCCATGCCTGCGTGGCGCTGCTGCCGGGCGAACTCGACGACGAGAATGGCGTTCTTGCTCGCGAGGCCAACGAGAACGACAAACCCGATTTGCGTGAAGATGTTGACGTCCATGCGCATGATCGTGACGCCGACGACCGAGCACAACAGGCACATTGGCACGACCAGAATCACGGCCAGCGGCAGCGACCAACTCTCGTACTGCGCGGCCAGGACCAGGAACACGAGCACGACGGCCAGGGCGAACACCGTCATCGCCGTACTGCCAGCCAGGATTTGCATGAACGTCAGCTCGGTCCACTGCAATTCCATCGCGGGCGGCAGCACCTCGCGGCCCGCCTCCTCGACCAGCGTGATCGCCTCGCCCGAGCTGACGCCGGGGGCCGGAGCGCCGTTGATGGCCGCCGCCGGGTACATGTTGTATCGCATGACCATGACTGGCCCGCTCATCGGGCGCGACGAGGCCATCGTCGCCAGCGGAACCATTTGCCCCCGCCGATTGCGGACCTTCATCTGCATGATCTCTCCCAGGCTGCGGCGGTGCGTCGCGTCGGCCTGCACGTTCACCTGCCAGGAGCGGCCGAATTCGTTGAAGTTGTTCACATAGAGCGAACCGACGTAGACCTGGAGCATGTTGAACAGGTCGCCGATGCTGACGCCCATCGACTTGGCCTTCACACGGTCGATGTTGAGCCAAATCCAGGGCGTGTTCGCCCGAAGGCTCGTGAATACGCCTTCCAATCCTGCCGTGTCGTTGCCGCGAACGACCAGGTCGTCGGCCGCCTTCTGAAGCTCGTTGAGCCCCAGGTTGCCGCGATCCTCGATCATCACCTTGAATCCGCCGGCGTTGCCCAGCCCGTCGACCGGCGGCGCGCCGAAGATCGAGACCACGGCGTCGCGAATCTCGGCGTCGCACGTCGCGCGAAGCTTGGCGGCGATTGCGTCGGCCGTCAGCCCGCGACGTTTCTCGAACTCGTCGAGCATGACGTACATCGAGCCGAAGTTGGGGGCGTTCGCGCCCAAAAGCAGCGACTGGCCGGAGATCGAGACGGTGTTCGCCACGCCCGGCGTCTTGTGGGCGATTCGCTCGATGGCGTCCATGATTGTGCGGGTCCGCTCGACCGCCGCGCCATCGGGCAGTTGCGCGTTCAGCAACAGATAGCCCTTGTCCTGGTTCGGAATGAATCCGCTTGGCGCGTTGGCCATTCCCCACCAGGTCAGGTAGAGCAGCCCGCCGTAGAGCAGAAGCACCAAGACGCTCGTGCGGAGCAACATGCCGACGCCGCGGACGTAGAGCGACGTGGATTGCATGAAGCCCCAGTTGAAGCCCTTAAAGAACCAACCGAGCGTCGCGTCCATCAGCTGGGTGAGCCAATCGCGCGACGCGCCATGCGGCTTCAAGAGCAAGGCCGCCAATGCGGGGCTCAAGGTCAGGGAGTTGATTGCCGAAATGACCGTCGACACGGCGATCGTCAGGGCGAACTGGCGGAAGAACTGGCCGGTGATGCCGCTGATGAACGCGCAGGGAACGAACACCGCGCACAGGACCAGGGCCACGGCCACCACGGGGCCCGTGACCTCTTCCATCGCGCGGTCGGCCGCGTCGCGCGGCGCAAGCCCCTGGGCGAGCCACCGCTCGACGTTTTCGACCACGACGATCGCGTCGTCGACGACAATGCCGATCGCCAGCACGAGGCCAAAGAGCGAGAGGTTATTCAAGCTGAAGCCCATGATGGCCATGACGGCGAACGTGCCGACGATGGCCACAGGCACGGCGATCAGCGGAATGATGGCCGCCCGCCAGTTCTGCAGGAACACGAGCACGACGATCGACACCAAGAGGATCGCGTCGCGGAGCGTTTTGAGCACCTCGACCACCGACTGCTCGATGAACGGCGTCGTGTCGTAGACGATGTTATACCGAAGGCCGTCGGGGAATCGGGCCTTCAGCTCGTCCATTTTCGCGTACACGGCCTTGGCCGTATCAACCGCGTTCGAGCCGGGCAGTTGATAGATCGACAGCGCGACCGACGGTTCCATATTGAGCGTGCAGGACTGGTCATACTGCTGCGCGCCGCGGGCGACCGTAGCTACGTCGCGGAGGCGGACGACCTGGGCGCTCTGCCGCTTGTCGCCGCCTGGCTTGCTTTTGACGACGATGTCGCCGAATTGCCCGGCCTCGACCAGCCGGCCCAATGTATTGAGGGTGAGTTGGAAGTTCTGGCCCTTCGGCACCGGCGGCTGTCCGACCTGGCCGGCCGCCACCTCGACGTTCTGCTCCTTGAGCGCCTGGACGACGTCGTCGGCGGTCATGTTCCTGCTGGCCAGGGCGTCGGGGTCGAGCCACGCCCGCATGCTGTAGTCGCGCTCGCCGAGAAACGTGACGTCGCCGACGCCCGGCAGCCTTAGCAGCTCGTCGCGAATCTGAATCGTCGCGTAGTTCGACAGGTAGAGATCGTCCTGCCGATAGCGGCCCTGCTCGTCCTTGGTCGAGGACAGGTTGACGATCATCATGATGCTGGGCGACTTCTTCTTCACCGCCACACCCTGCAGTTGGACGATGCTCGGGATAACCGGCATCGCCAGTTGCACGCGGTTTTGGACCAACACCTGAGCGATGTTCAGATCGGTGCCCAATTGGAACGTGACCGTCAGCGTGTACTGCCCGTCGTTCGTACACTGCGACGACATATAGAGCATGTTCTCGACGCCGTTGACCTGCTGCTCGATCGGCGCGGCCACGGTGTCGAGCACCAGTTGGGCGTTGGCGCCCGGATAGCTGGCCGTCACCTGGACCGTTGGCGGCGTGATTTCTGGATACTGGGCGATCGGCAACGTGAAGACGCTTAACGCCCCGGCCAGCGTGATGATGATCGACACCACGGCGGCAAAGATCGGACGGCGGATGAAGAAATGGGAGAGCACGGGAAGGAGTGGCTAGTGGTTAGTGGTTGGTGTGATTGCGTGCGACGAGCCAATCGATCACGTAGAAGAACACCGGGGTCAGGAAGATGCCAAAGAGCGTGACGCCCAACATGCCGCTGAAGACGGCGGTGCCAAGCGTTCGGCGCATCTCCGATCCGGCCCCCTGGGCGAACACGAGCGGCACGACGCCAAGGATGAACGCCAGCGAGGTCATCATGATCGGCCGCAGCCGAAGCCGGCACGCCGTCAACGTCGCCTCGCGGCACGGCTGGCCGACGTCGCGTTGCTGCCGGGCGAACTCAACAATCAGGATCGCGTTCTTGCTCGCCAGTCCAACCAGCACGACGAATCCGATCTGTGTGAAGACGTTCATGTCCATCCGCGCGATGGCCACGCCGGCGAGCGAACAGAGCAGGCACATCGGCACGACCAGGATCACGGCCATCGGCAGCGACCAACTCTCGTACTGGGCGGCGAGGACGAGAAAAACCAGAATGACGGCCAGCAGGAAGACCCCCATCGCCGTGTTGCCGGCCTTGATTTGCATGTAGGCCAACTCCGTCCACTCGGACGCCATCGTACGCGGCAGAGTTTCTGCGGCCACGCGGTCGACCAACGCAATCGCCTGGCCCGAACTCGTGCCGGGCATGGCGTTGCCGTTGACCGCGGCGGCCGTGTGCATGTTGTATCGCGTCACCATGACCGGACCGGCAATGTCGCGCAGCCGGGCGACCGTGTTGACCGGAACCATTTGCCCGCGGGCGTTGCGGACCTTGAGTTGGCCAACCTGCTCGGCCGTGCGTCGGAACCGGCCGTCCGCTTGAAGCTTCACTTGCCAGGAGCGGCCGAAGGCGTTGAAGTTGTTCGTATAGAGCGACCCCATGTAAACCTGGAGGGTTTGGAAGAGGTCGTCGACCTGGACGCCCATCGACTTGAGCTTCACGCGATCGATGTCGGCGTAAATCTGCGGAGTGTTTGAGCGGAACATCGTGAACATGCCGCCCAAGCCAGGTTGGTGGTTGCCCTCCTCGATCAGCTTGTCGGTCGCCTCCTGGAGTGGGCGGAGCCCCAGGTCATACCGATCTTCGACCATCACCTTGAACCCGCCCGCCGTGCCAAGCCCATCGACCGGCGGCGCGCCGAAGACGCTCACCATCGCGTCGGGCATCTTCTGATAACAAAGCTGCCGCAGTTTCATCGCGATGGCTTTGTCCGACAGCATGCGATCGCGACGTTGATCGAACGGCTTGAGGATGAGGAACATCGACCCAAAGTTCGGCGCGTTGGCCTGCAACAGGATCGACATGCCCGAGACGCCCAGCGTATGATCCACGCCCGGCAGAGATCGTGCGATTGCGTCGAGGCGGTTGATGGCGTTGTGCGTCCGCTCGACCGCCGCTCCCTCGGGCAGTTGCACGTTGACCAACAAATAGCCTTTGTCCTGATCCGGAATGAAGCCGACCGGCACATGGGTGAACCCCCAATAGGTCACCGCCAAGAGCCCGCCGTAGAGCACCAACGCGATGACGCAGCCGCGAAGCAACAGCCCGACCGAGCGAGTGTAGATCGCCGTAGACCGCTCGAATCCGCGGTTAAACAGCCTGAAGAACCAGCCCAGCAGCAAATCGACGACCACCGTCAGCGGGTCACGCCGCGCGCCGTGTGGCTTCAACAGCACCGCGGCCAACGCGGGGCTGAGCGTGAGCGAATTGAACGCCGAGATGACCGTCGACACGGCAATGGTCAAGGCGAATTGGCGGAAGAACTGGCCGGTGATGCCCGTAATGAACGCACACGGCACGAAGACCGCACAGAGCACCAGGGCGACGGCGATGACCGGGCCTGTGACTTCCTGCATCGCGCGGATGGCCGCCTCGCGCGGCGGGTGCCCCTCGGCCAGCCAACGCTCGACGTTCTCGACCACGACGATGGCGTCATCGACGACGATGCCGATCGCCAGCACCAGGCCGAAGAGCGAAAGATTGTTCAGGCTGAATCCCATCGCCGCCATGACGGCGAACGTGCCGACGATGGCCACGGGCAGAGCGACGAGCGGGATGATCGCGGCCCGCCAGTTCTGCAAGAAGACGAGCACGACCAGGGCGACGAGAATGACCGCGTCGCGGAGCGTCTTGAGCACCTCGGAGATCGACTCACCGATGAACGGGGTCGTGTCGTAGTTGATGCAGTAGTCGAGCCCCTCGGGGAACCGCCGTTTCAGCTCTTCCATCTTCTGCCGGACGCCGTCGGCCGTGTCGAGCGCGTTGGCCGTCGGCATCTGATAGACGGCCAGCCCAACCGATGGCTTGCCGTCCATCACGCAAGATTGATCGTACTGCTGGGCTCCGAGTTCGAGCCGGGCGACGTCCCGCAGACGCACCAGCGGCGTGACAGGCGAGGTCAGCCCATCGCCGGCCTTGACGATAATGTCGCCGAACTGCTCGGGCTCGACCAACCGCCCGAGGGCGCAAATCGTCGGCTGAAACTGGGCCCCGCGGGCCGCGGGCGGCTGGTTGAGCTGGCCGGCAATGACTTGGTTGTTCTCTTCCTGGACGGCCGTAACGACGTCGCCGGCCGTCATGTTCCGCGCCGCAAGCTGCTCCGGATCGAGCCACGCCCGGCTGCTGTAGTCGCGTTCGCCAAGCATGCCGACATCGCTGACGCCCGGCAGCCGCATCAGTTCGTCGCGAACGTAGACGGTCGCGTAGTTTGAAAGATAGAGATCGTCGTAGCGGCCGTCCGGCGAGTAGAGATTCACGGCCAGCAGGATGTTCGGCGTCTTCTTCTTGATGTTGACGCCCTGCTTTTGCACTTGCGGGGGCATCTGCGGCATGGCCAACTGCACGCGATTCTGCACCTGGACCAGCGCCAGCTTGAGGTCGGTTCCCAGCTCGAACGTGACCGTCAAGACGTACGAGCCGTCGTTCGTGCATTGCGACGACATGTACATCATGTTTTCGACGCCGTTGACCTGCTGCTCGATCGGCGCGGCAACGGTGTCGGCCACGGTCTGAGCGCTCGCGCCCGGGTATGAGCAGATCACCTGGACCGTCGGCGGCGTGATGTTCGGATACTGGGCCACCGGCAGGCCCGAGTAGGTCGCCGCGCCGGCCAACAGAATCACCAACGACAGCACGGTGGCGAAGATCGGCCGGTCGATGAAGAAACGTGATAACACGGGGTGGTCAGGGGTCAGTGGGCAGGGGTCCGTGGTTAGTAGGCAGTGGTTAGTGGGCAGGGGGCCGTGGGCAGTGGGCAGTAGGCAGTAGGCAGTCACCTCGTTCCCACGGTCCCCCGTGGGAACGCAGTACCTGGACGCTCTGGCGTCCTCGGGATCACCGTATTGACTTTGAAATGGGGTATCGATTTCGGCGACGCAGGAGCATCACCACGAGTGTGTTACCACGCGGGACCATGGGAACAAGGATATTTCAACGGTATTGGCTCAATCGCCACCGGGGGGGCGATGGCTTCACTTCACCGCCAGCGTTGCCATCTTGACCTGTTCTGTCTTCACTGAAACGCCCGGCCGGACGCGTTGCAGGCCGCTGACGATCACCTGATCGTCCGCCTTCAGGCCGTCCTCGATCGCCTGAAGGCCGAAAGCGACCTGCCCAAGCTGCACGCGGCGGTAGGCGACCTTCCCGTCGGGCGTCACGACATAGACGTACTTCTGTCCCTGGTCGGTGCCAATCGCCCGCTCGGTCACGAACAGCAGCTTCCGTGGAAGTCCGACGCGAAGCCGCACCCGAACGAACAGCCCTGGCGTCAGCAACGGCAAACGATCGGGATGGTGGTACGGGTTCTCGAACTTTCCGCGCAGCAGCATCGTGCCGGTCTGCGGATCAACGGTGTTGTTGGCAAAGTCGAGCGTCCCCTGCAACGGGAATTCTCCGCTTTTGTCATTCGCCAGGCCCATCCGGACCGGCACTTCGTGAATGCTGCGTGACTTGATATCGCCCTTGCGGATGAGCGTCTGCAATCGCAGCAGCGTCGGCTCGTCCATGTTGAAGTAGGCGTACATCGGATCGATCGACATGAGCGTGGCCAACTCGGTCATGTCGGCGTTCACCAGATTGCCGACGGTCAACAGCGTGCGGCTGATCTTCCCGTCGATGGGCGCGGTGATCCGCGTAAACTCGAGATTCAGCTTGGCCTGAACCACCTGCGCCTCGGCCGCCTTCAAGGCCCCGACGTTCTCGGCTTGTCTAGCCAGATACTCGTCGTAATCCTGTTGGCTTCCGGCGCCGGTCGCGGCCAGCTTTCGATATCGCTCGACCTGAATGTCGAACAGCTTTTTGGTGGCATTCAGCCGCTCAACGGTCGCCAGCGCCTGATCGAGCGTGGCCTGAAACGGCCGAGGGTCAATCTGGTAGAGAATCGCATCCTTCTTGACGATGTCGCCATCGTTGAAGTTGACTTTCATCAGGTAGCCACTGACGCGGGCCCGGATGTCCACCTTGCTCACGGCCTCGGTCGTGCCGGTGAAATCCTCGTGGTCGGCCGCCTGGTGTTCCTCCGGAGTGGCCACGACGACGGTCGGCGTCACGGTCGGCTTCTTGGACGCCGCCTGTTTGCAGCCGGAGAGACCGCCAGCCGCCAGGGCGGCGCAACAACAAAGCCTTAAAGCATTTGAGCATCGCATCATCGGAGTGTCCTCGTCGTGCGCCGTCGGCGTGTGTGGGGGCCTGAGAAAAGATATACCGGGCCTTACTGTTGGCGAGGCGGAACGTCACACAATCGGATGACAACCAAAGCGTTTGACGCCCGCAAATCGGCCATTCCGGCAAAGACCGCATAACCGGCAGTGCCGGCCTTGGCTTTTGCCGCCGTGAGCGACCGGCCGCGGAACCTTTCCGGACCGCCGCCGTTCAATAGGGTAGCAGACGCCCGGCGACAGCGCAGGCGGACTGCAAAGTCCGTTTCAGGCGTTCGTAGTCCCGCCTTTAGGCGGAAAATGACCGGCTAAAGCCGGAACTACGAACAGCTTTGCAGTCGTCCTCCCCGGCCCGGGCCGGGTCGTCTCGCGTTGCAGGACACTCTATAATAGCATGCACCGCACCAGTAAAGGAAACGACGATGCGAAACAGCATATCTGTCTTGGCCTTTGTGGCCGTCGCTTTTGTCGCCGCGTGGGCGACGCTGGGCCAAGGCCGGCCATCGCGCATCTCGCCGGAGGACGAAAAGGCTATCCGGCAGAACGTCGACGCCTTCGTCAAAGACTATAACGACCACAATGCCCGGGCCATCGCCACGCTGTTCACGCAGGACGGCGTGACGGCCGACGATGAAGGGAACTCCGCTCGGGGACGCGAGGCGATCGAGCAGGTCTTTGCAAACGTGTTCAAGGAGCATCCGAAGACCCGGATGACCAACGTGATCGAGTCGATCCGCATGACCGGGCCGGCGGAAGCGGTCGAAAATGGTACCTCGACCGCTGTCCACGACGACGGAGCGACGCCCGAGAAGACCCGCTACCGCGTGGTCCACGTCAAGCAGGGCGGCAAGTGGCTGATGGCAGCCGCCACGGAACTGCCGGAAGGCAAGTGGGGCGGGGCCGAGGCGCTCAACCAACTCGAATGGCTGATCGGTGATTGGGTCGACGAAAGCCCGGACGCCCTGGTGCTCAACAGCTACCATTGGACGGACAACCACCGGTTCATCCTGGGGCAATTCATCGTGCAGATCGGCGGAAAGCCAGCGATGACGGGCTCGCAACGCATCGGCTGGGATCCCCGTGACAAGACAATCCGGTCTTGGGTGTTCGACTCGGAGGGCGGCTTCGCCGAGGGCGTTTGGACCCGCGAGGGCGACACATGGCTCGCGAAGCTGGCCGGCGTGACCCGCGACGGCAAGCGAGCCTCGGGCACCCGCAAGATGACGATGGTTAGCCGGGACCGGTTCATCGTGCAATCGGTCGACCGGACGGTTGGCGATGAGAAGCGGCCGGATGGCGACAAGATCATCATTGTCCGTCGGCCACCCGAACCGAAGTGAGGCTTCGCTACAATCGGTCATCATCCGATGCGCGGCAGCGTTGAAGGAGAGACAAAATGCGTAGGGCACTGGTAACCGTGACGCTTGCCGGAATGGCCATCTCGCTGATAGCCGGCGACGTGCTAGCGGGCCGTGGCGGCGGGGGCGGATTCCGCGCCGGCGGCGTTCCGAGCGGCCCACGCGGCGGCGTTGGGCAACCGAGCCCGGCATTCAATCGCCCCGTCGGCAACGTCGGCAATTTCGGCGGCGCCGGCCGCATCAACCCCGGGCACACGCCCTCGTTCGATGTTCCGCGGCCCGCGGCCCGACCTTACACGCCGCCGCAGCGTTTCACGCCTCAGCCGCGTCCGACGCCTCAGCCACGTCCGACGCCTCAGCCACGTCCGACGCCTCAACCACGTCCGACGCCACAACCGGGGCCGAAGCCGCAGCCTGGCCCGCGTCCTACGCCGCAACCCGGTCCGCGTCCCCACACCGGACCCGATCGGCATCCGCAGGACTGGCATCCGCAGAACTGGCATCGCCCGGACTGGTATCACGGCGACTGGCACGGCCACTGGGACCACCGCCCCTGGCGCCGCTGGCCGTACGGTTGGTATGGCCCCAG
>JBDKUC010000420.1:0-2850 GCA_039679885.1 Thermoguttaceae bacterium
CGGCAGTATCGAGCGCTGATGAAGGTTGGCTGCACCGGTTGCGGCTACTGTCTGCCCTGCCCATCCGGAGTGATGATTCCCAACTGTTTTGAGGAATTCAACCGGCTGCATATGTTCCGCGGTGGAAACGAGGCCCGATTCCTCTATGCCATGCGATTGGGCGGCGTTTTGGCAGACGGCCGGCCGGGCTATGCGTCGCAATGCGTCCGTTGCGGCGAGTGTCTCGATAAGTGCCCCCAGCGCATTGCGATTCCCGACGTTCTCGCGCAAGTGGCTAGCGAGTTCGAGGGCCCTGATCTGGCCGACCGGGTCGCACTCGCCCAGCGAATCTTCCATGTCGAGCCGGAGTGAGCTCGGTCGAGTGCGACGGCGCGGTCCGGTCCACCGGTCCAATGCCGCCAGCAATCGGTCTCCAGCGGGCTATGCTTAAGGAAGGGCATTCGCAGCAATCGGTTCGAGAGAACAGCGTGCCGACGCCTGAAACGATGGTTTCTGACATTTCTTCCCAAGCGCCCCACGCGTCAGGCGATGCGGCGAGGGCCGGCGAGCGCGCGAAGGCGCTGTTGGTCTGCGGCCTGCTCGTCTTGGCCGTCGCGCTGGCGTTCGGCCAGACGATCGGCTTCGGATTCGTCAATTATGACGACGACGCGGGCGTCTACGAAAACCGGCTTGTCACCGGCCCGTTGACCTGGGAAAGCCTCAAGGCTGTGCTCACCGATCGCCACGTCGAGGGCACGGTGCCGCTGACGTGTGTCTCGCACATGCTCGTCTGGCATCTGCTGGGCCACAACGCAGCCGCCCATCACGCGGTCAACGTGCTGTTGCATGCGGGCGCGGTTGTCCTGCTGTTCTTGACGCTTTGGCGGATGACCGACCAGCTGTGGCCGAGTGCGCTGGCGGCCTTCCTCTTCGCCGTTCACCCGCTGCGGGTGGAATCGGTCGCGTGGGTGACTGAGCGGAAGGACGTGCTGAGCGGGCTTCTGTTCATGCTCACCTTGGCGGCCTACTCGCGCTATGGGAGTCGGCCGTTTGCGATTCACCGTTATCTGGCCGTGCTGGCTTGCTTCATCCTGGGCCTGGCGGCCAAGCCGATGCTGGTCACGCTGCCTTTCGTGCTCCTGCTCTTGGACTGGTGGCCGCTGCGACGGACGCCGACGCAACGACCGGGACAGTCCCCTGCCCGGCTTACCATCGCGATGCGGTTGATCCTCGAAAAGCTCCCGATGTTCGCCGTTGCCGCGTTCTTCTGCTGGTTCAATCTTCACGGCCGGACGGCTGCGTCGCTGGTGGCGAACCGGCAGTACTCGTTCGCCTGGCGGCTGGGCAATGCGATCATCTCTTACGTCGCCTACTTGGGCGACTTCTTCTGTCCTCTCGGCCTGACGCCCTGCTATCCCCGCCGGGTGGAACTGCCGGCGTGGCAGGTGGCCGCATCGGCTCTGCTGCTGGTTGCCGTGACGGCTCTCGCCCTGCGGTGGCGGCGGCAACGCCCCTACCTGCTCGTTGGCTGGCTTTGGTATCTCGGGATGTTGACGCCGGTCATTGGGCTGGTGCAGTTTGGCGGGCAGGCCGAAGCCGATCGGTTCACCTATCTGCCCTGCATCGGGCTGGCGATCGCGCTGGTTTGGGCGGGCGCGGATCTGTGCCGCCGTTGGCCGCGTCTTCTTCCCTTCGGCGCGACCGTTGCGGCGTCCGCGGTGCTGCTTCTGACCGGCGCAGCGTGGCGTCAAACGTCCTATTGGCGCGACAGCGAGACGCTCTGGAGCCGTGTGCTGGCCTGCGATAGCCGGAACGCCCTGGCCCACAACAACCTCGGCGCCACGCTGCTGGGTCGAGGGCAAGTCAACGCGGCCATGAAGCATTATCAGACCGCGCTGAACATCGACCCCGACTATGCGAAGGCACATCACAACCTGGGCGTCGTCTTGGCCGCCTGCGGACGCCCGGACGAGGCAATCGAGAGCTATTGGCGAGCCATCCGGCTTGATCCGCAATACGCCGAAGCCAACAACAATCTCGGCGTCGCGCTGGCCGGCTGCGAACGATTTGACGAGGCGATCGAGCGCTACGGACGGGCGTTGGAGATCGACCCCGATTACGCCGTGGCCCATAACAACGTGGGCATTGCTCTGGTCAGTTGCGGGCGATTTGCCGAGGCGAGGCGGCATTACCGGCTGGCCTTGCAGATCAAGCCCGCGTTCGTCGAGGCGATGCTGAACCTGAGTTGGCTGATGGCCACTTGCCCGGATGGCCGGCTTCGCGATGGCCGTCAGGCGCTCGATTACGCCGAGCGTGCGTGCAAGCTGTGCGGCGGCACGCCCGAGGCGCTCCATTGCCTGGCCGCCGCGTGGGCCGAGCAGCGGAAGTTTCCCGAGGCGCTGGCCGCCGCGCGACGCGCCCTGGAGCTGGCTGAGCGGCAGCGGCTGCCGTCGCTTGCCACCTTCCTGCGGGCCGAAATTGCCTCATATGAACGCGGAAAACCCTGGCGGCTTGATGCGGCGGCGCCGCGCTGAGAGCCGTACGACGACAGGCAGCCGGAATGAAGCTAATCCGCATATCTCACCATGCGGGCAGATTAGTCGTAGGTTATGCTTCAGCATAACAACAAGTGGCAAGGTTTGTCGTGTGCATAACCTACGGGGCTGCGAGGATGCCGGCTTGCCACGTCCTTCGCCGAGGCTCATTGCGTGCCACCCGCTGTTCAGTCGTAGGTTATGCTTCAGCATAACAGCAAGCGGCAAGGGAAGTCGTGTTATGCTAAAGCATAACCTACGAGGCTAAAGCATAACCTACGGGGCTGCGAGGATGCCGGCTTGCCACGCCCTTCGCCGAGGCTCATTGCGTGCCACC
>JBDKUC010000458.1:0-4241 GCA_039679885.1 Thermoguttaceae bacterium
TCTGGTCTGCAAACGCCGCTATACGACTTACGAACGCATCGAAGCGACAACGGTCAAGATCGTCAAGAAGGATGGATCGCGGGAGCCGTTCGATCACGCGAAGATCAAGCGAGGGCTGGAGAAGGCCTGCTGGAAGCGGCCGATCGGCGACCAGCAAATCGAGTCGATCATTGCGGCGGTCGAGCATGAAATCGAGACCAGCTTCGAGTCGGAAGTCGAGAGCCGGCAGGTCGGCGAGATGCTGATGCGGCACTTGCGGCAACTCGACGAGGTGGCGTACGTCCGCTTTGCCAGCGTCTACCGCCAGTTCAAGGACGTGCGAGACTTCGTCGAGGAGTTGCGTCCGATGTTGGCGGAACCGCGGAGAGACGATCGAAGCCCGAAGCCCTAAGCCCGAAATCCCAAGACCCAAGATCCAAGACCCAAGACCTAAGACCCTAAGGCCCAAGACCTAAGCCCTTCGCATGTTCGCCTGGCTCCAATCGCATGAAGTCCTGCTCGGGTGGTTGAGCGTGGCTTCCGCGGTGATGTTCTTCGGCAGCCTGATTGCGGTGCCTTGGCTGGTGGTGCATCTTCCGACCGACTACTTTCTCCGACAGCGGCATTACGCCGACCGCTGGAAGCCTCGCCATCCGCTGCTGCGGGTTGCTTTTCTCGGGCTGAAGAACGTGACCGGCGTTGTCCTGATTCTGGCGGGCGTCGCCATGCTCGTGCTGCCGGGGCAGGGCATTTTGACGATCCTGGTGGGCATGCTCTTTGTCGATTTCCCCGGCAAGTTCGCCCTCGAGCGTCGCGTCGCCCGCCAGCCGCCCGTCTTCCGCGCGCTCAATTGGATCCGGAAAAAGGCGTTACGGCCGCCGCTCGAAGCGCCGCCGCGCGAAGGCGGCCACTCGTAGGTCAGGCGCCCCGTGCCTGGCGGTCGACGACGTTTGCGTCAGGTACGGAGTACCTGACCTACATGCTTAGGTTTGCAAACGGGGAAGCGAGACGGCGATCCGCGGCAGGGGCGGCACGCGGGGTGCGGAACCCGAGGGCGTCAACTGGCTGCGACGCGGCAGCCAGAAGCGAAGCGGACTGTGACGCCACCCGCGGACCTCGAACCCCCGCAGTCGCAGCCCCAGCGGACGCAGCAAGGCCGTCACCCGGGCGCAGCTGGCCCGGATCGCCGCGCGGGCCTGGCGATCGATCCGCCGCAGCATCCGCGATTTGCGCAGCGGCTGCTGAAGGGTGTGGAGCATCTGGCGGACCCGCTCGACGATGAGCCCCGCCCGACCGAGATAGACCGACGCCTGCCGGCCGTCGTCGCGGTAGGCGAGCCGGTAGTAGGGGCCGAACCGCTTGCCGTCGCGGCATCGCCACGCCGCCACGACCGAGCCCTGCCGGGCGAACTGCTCCGGCCGGGCGGACAGCAGCCGGATCGCCGTGTGATCGAGTTGGTCAACAGATTGCGTTTTGGCCAATTTAGTGGGTAGTGGGTAGTGGGTGGTGGGCAGTGGGCAGCGGTTAGGCGTCGCGTCAGAATAACTCGATCAGCTTTTAGGAACACTAATCTCCGCTGATTTACGCTAATGGGTGAAAATCAGCGAAGATTAGTGGTGATTAGTGTTCCGTGAATGTCTGTGTATTACTGGACGATCAGGCTATTTTGGCGCGGTTCCTTAGGGATTGTCCGGCGGGGCGAGCAGGGGCAGGGGCGGGGCGGCGGGCAGCGCGGTCAGGCGGTTGAGCGCCTCGTCGGCCATCCGGATCTTGAGCATCAGCTCGGCCGTCGCGCACTTCGCCCCCAGGAATTCCAGGGCGCGGTCGGTCAGTTGATCGGTGTCGTAGGTGATGGCCTCAACCGACGAGGGATTGCCCAACGCGGTGGCGAGTCGGCCCTGGTTGACCAATTCGATCCACATCAACTGGACGAGCGAGGCGCCGATGGCCCGCTCCAACTCGCCGGGGGCGTCGCGGACGAAGCGGCGATAGGCGGCGGCAATGGCGCCGGCGGCCTCCTGGGCGTTGGGCGGCAGGGCCTCGGCGGGGAGCCAGTCGGGCAGTTCGGGGCCGGCTTGCGCCGGATCATCGCCCACAGCGGCGAGGAGTTTCCGCGTCTGCGTGGGTCGGGCCGGTCGGCGGCGTTCGCGCGCCGGTTGCGCATTTTTGGACTTTTTCATGCCCGCCATCATGCGCCTTCGGCCGGGCGGTTTTCAAGATCAAGAATCGGGCCAGTGAAGAAGGGAAGCGTAGCCACGCGAGAAATTGGACTCATCCACTCTTTCGTCCTCCCCCCTTTTGCCAACCCTGCCCGCAAGCAGTGCCCGCGTGGGGGGCTTGACGGCACACGGTATATCCTTATAGTAGCGCTATTGGTGATGAATAATAGTTCGAGACAAGAGACGGGCTGCTGCTGAGACCGGCTTATTCCGACGAATTGGTTATCGCTTGCGTACGTTATTCCAACCCAAACGGAGGAGCCTATTATGGACCGAACGGTCGCGCGTCTTCGATCCTTCGCGACGATAATGAGCAATTGTCCGCTCGGTCCGCAGCGCCGTCGGTGGGTTGTCGTCCTGCTGAGCGCGGCCACAATTATGCTGATGCCCCCAGCCGGCGTCGCCGATGAAGCGCTCGTCAAGCTTAGCGAGAAGATTGGGATGTCTGTGGTGCATCTCGAGACAGAAAAGGGAATAGGAAGTGGCTTCATTGCAGGTGAGGATATTGTTGTAACCAACTATCACGTCGTGGAAGAGTGCGAGAGGCTCACCGTCAAGTTTCCAGGTGGCGTCTTCGCGATTGCCAAGGGCGTCCTACATCTGGATCAGGCGAAAGATATCGCGGTTGTGAAGGTGACGGCTCGCCCCGAGCTAATGAGGAGACTGGCAATTAGCCGCACTCTTCCGAAGCAAGGCGAGGACGTGGCGGCTTTTGGCAATCCACAGGCTCTGGACTTCAGTGTAACACGTGGGATCGTCAGCGCAATCCGAGAGGCAGCGTTCCTTAACGACCTCGACTTGGGAAAGAGGTTCGAGGGGACGTGGATCCAGACTGATGCGTCGATTTCTCCGGGAAACAGCGGTGGTCCACTTGTGAACTATCGCGGCGAAGTTGTTGGCATTAACACGTTTTCGAGGATTAAATCGCAGAACCTCAACTTCGCGATTTCATGCCTTGATATCCAGAAAGCTGTCGACTCCGCCAAGAGATCGCAACTGAAGACCTTTGCTACTGCGTTCCACCACTCTTCTCCAAGTCGCGATGCGGATCAAGATACCGGGGACGATAAGACTGACAGGTTTGTTACTGAACTGCGCGGACTTATTGTCGATCAGATCAAGACGTCCATAGGATCTCTGTCAAGTATTCAGTTGAAATCGCTGGAACGAGGTATCGTCGCTGAGGCGTATCCACGCAGCGATCCTTCTGAAACGAAGCAAGGGACCGTTATGCGCATTGTGGGAACTGCAACGGTCATTCAAGTTTCAGAAATGGGTGTCCTAATGGAGATGAACGGTGTAAAGTTCAAGATCGTGATGCGTGCGGAGGACGGTGCCGAATTAGCGGCGAAGATTGGGGACGAAATTGTGCGTGGCGTGCCGATCGATAGTCTCTTTTATGTTGGGAAGCCCCAACGATATGATACTGTGGCCGGCACAACAAGCTACTACATCCCGCTTCTGCGAGTTCCGGGAGTTGTGGATGCGCGAGTCCTGAAAGACTTGGTCAGTAAAGAACGTGCCCGGCGCGGAGCTGAGATGCGTCGTCGGGAATCGGAAAAAGCCGCGGCGGAAGCAGATCGGCGCGCGAAGGCGATCGAGCGAACTCTTCACAAGATGCGGAGAACGTTCAACGATATTTCGGGCCACTTCTCGGTGGATGCGATCGTCGTGAAAGCTGGCGACACGGATGTTACGCTCGTTCGTATGGACAACAAAAAAGTGCTCAATCTCCCGATCCTCCGCCTGAGCGAGTCAGACCAACAGTGGATCACTGAGAATCGCTTCTGGATTAACCGGCACGGGCCGACCCTTTTGTCCCGTCTTACGGCGGAGCAACCATCAAAGTAGGAGTGAGGTAGGGTGCGTGCTTGCACGCACCGATTCCTTTCCCGTCAACGGTTACGGTGCGTGCGAGCACCACTGCTGTAAACATCTCATCTAGACACAACCTCCGTATTACGGCAGACTTGCGCGGGTAGGGCTGGTCTTGCCATCAGGAGGTGACGCATGGACGCGATTGCTTCGGCGGCCTGGCAGCGG